>DATLFQ010000119.1:0-20658 GCA_035540915.1 Acidimicrobiales bacterium | reverse complement strand
GCCATGCAGGACGAGAAGAGCCAGATCCAGAACCGGGCCCGGGCGCTGCAGGTGCTGCGGGCCCGGCTCCTCAAGGCGGAGCAGGACCGGGTGGCCGGCGAGCAGTCCGAGCAGCGCCGCAGCCAGGTGGGCGGCGGCGGGCGGTCAGAGAAGATCCGCACTTACAACTACAAGGAGAACCGGGTCACCGATCACCGCATCGGCCTCACGCTCTACAAGCTGGACAAGGTGCTGATGGGTGAGCTGGACGAGGTGACCGAGGGGCTGATGGCCGACGAGCGAGCCCGCCAGCTACGGGGGGACGGCTGATCGCCACCGTCTCCTGGAGGCAGCTGCTGGCCGAGGCGACCGGGGCGCTCGGGTCGGCGGTCGACGCCCGGCGGATCGTCGAGCGGGCGTCGGGCTGGGCCGGGGCCGAGCACCACGTCCACCTGGACGAGCCGGTGGCAACCCGGTCGCTGGCCTTCTTCGACGCCATGGTGGCCCGTCGGGCGGCCGGCGAGCCGCTCCAGTACGTGGTGGGTTCGTGGGGCTTCCGGCGGCTGGACCTGCTGGTCGACCGCCGGGTGCTCATCCCGCGGCCCGAGACCGAGATGGTGGTGGAGGCGGCGCTGGGCGAGCTGGCCCGGCTGGGCGGCGACGTGGTGGTCGACCTGGGGACCGGGTCTGGGGCCATCGCCCTGTCGATGGCCGTCGAGGCGAGGCCCAGCGAGGTCTGGGCCACCGACTCGTCGGCAGACGCGCTGGCCGTGGCCCGGGCCAACCTGGCCGGCGTCGGCGGGCGGGGCGCCACCTGCGTGCGGCTGGTCGAGGGGAACTGGTTCGGCGCGCTGCCGGCGGAGCTGCGAGGGCGGGTCGACCTGGTGGTGTCCAACCCGCCGTACGTCGCCGAGCCGGAGGTCGCCGACCTGCCCCCGGAGGTAGCCGGCCACGAGCCGCGGGCGGCGCTGGTGGGCGGCCCCACCGGGCTGGAGCAGGTGGCCCGCATCGTGGCCGAGGCCCCGGGCTGGCTGGCGTCGCCGGGCGCCCTGGTCGTGGAGCTGGCCCCGGCGCAGGCCTCCGCCGCCTCCGCGCTGGCCCGTGATGCCGGCTTCGCCGACGTCGACGTCCGCCCCGACCTCGCCGGCCGCCTCCGCACGCTCGTGGCCCGCCGGTGAGCGCCGTCGTTCCCGCATTCGGGGACCCGCCGCCGGCGGCGGCGGTCGATGCGGCGGTGGCGGCGCTGGCGGTCGGGGGCGTCGTCGGGCTGCCGACCGACACGCTGTACGGGCTGGTCGGGGACCCGGCGGCCATCTACGCGGCCAAGCAGCGGCCGGCCGAGGTCCACCTGCCCGTGCTGGTGGCCGACCGCGCCGCCGTCGCCGATCTGGCCGGCCGGCGGGTGCCCCCGCTGGCCGCCCGGCTCATGGACGCCTTCTGGCCCGGCGGCCTCACGGTCGTCGTCCCCCGGGCCGATGGCAGCACTGTCGGGGTGCGCTGCCCCGACCACCCCGTCGCCCTGGCCGTGTGCCGGGCCGCCGGCCCCCTGCCCAGCAGCAGCGCCAACCTCCACGGCCAGCCGCCGCTGACCACCGCCGCCGAGGTGGCGACCGCCTTCGGTGCCGCCGTGGCCGTCGTGCTGGACGCCGGGCCGTGTGCCGGGGCACCGTCGACGGTGGTCGACTGCACCGGCGAGCGGCCGGCGCTCCTGCGCCTGGGCCGCGTGCCCTGGGACGCGGTCGAGGCCGCCGCCGGCTGAGGGTCTTCCGTAGACTCGCCGGCATCGACGTCCTCTTCGTCTGCTCCGGCAACATCTGCCGCTCACCGATGGCCGAGGTGCTGCTGCGGCACCGGTTGGGGGCCGCCGGCATCGAGGCCCGGGTCCACTCTGCCGGCCTGTTCCTGCCCGGGCTGCCCGCCCACACCGACAGTGCCCGAGCCATGGCGTCGCTGGGCCACGACCTGTCCGCCCACCGCAGCCGGCGCATGACCGCCGACATGGTCCGCGAGGCGGACCTGGTCCTCGGGCTGGCCCGCGAGCACGTCCGCGAGGCGGTCCTGCTCGCCCCGGACGCCTGGGACCGGTGCTTCACGCTGAAGGAGCTGGTGCGCCGGGCCGAGGCGGCCGGGGCCCGGTCGCCGGGCCAGCCCTTCGAGGAGTGGCTGGCCTGCCTCCACGCCGGGCGCCGGCGCCAGGACGTGCTGGGCGCCTCTGCGGACGACGACGTGGCCGACCCCTACGGCCTCGGCCTGGGGGGGTCCGAGCGGACCGCCCGCGAGCTGGACGCGCTCGTGTCCCGCCTGGTCGAGTTGGGGTGGGCAGACGAACGAAGGGGAGCAGCATGAAGGTTGTCATCGGGTCGGACCACGCCGGGTACCGGCTCAAGTGCCACCTGGTCGAGACGCTGGGCAGGCTCGGCCATGAGGTCGCCGACCTGGGCACCGACAGCGAGGCGCCGGTCGACTACCCCGAGATCTGCGCCGAGGTGGGTCGCACCGTCGTCCGGGGCGAGGCCGACCGCGGCATCGTGCTGGGCGGCAGCGGCCAGGGGGAGCAGCTGGCCGCCAACAAGGTGCGCGGCGTGCGGGCCGCCCTGTGCAACGACCTCTACACCGCCCGCCTGTCCCGGGAGCACAACGACGCCAACGTGCTGGCCATGGGCGGGCGCATCGTCGGCACCGGCCTGGCCGACGAGATCGTGGCCCTGTGGCTGGCGACCGACTTCGAGGGGGGCCGCCACGCCCCCCGCGTGGCACAGATCGCCGCCATCGAGGAGTCGGGGTGAGCGGTCTTCGGGACGAGGAGCTGTTCTCGATCCTGGCTCGGGAGAAGGAGCGGCAGAACACGACGCTGCAGCTGATCGCGTCGGAGAACTTCACCTCGCCGGCGGTGCTGGAGGCCACCGGGTCGGTGCTGACCAACAAGTACGCCGAGGGCTACCCGGGCCGGCGCTACTACGGCGGCAACCAGGTGGTGGACGAGGCCGAGGACCTGGCCCGGCGCCGGGTGTGCGCGCTGTTCGGCGCCGAGCACGCCAACGTGCAGCCGCATTCGGGAGCCAACGCCAACGTGGCCGCCTACCTGGCCCTGCTGGAGCCGGGGGACACGGTGCTGGGGATGCGCCTGGACCAGGGCGGCCACCTCACCCACGGCTCGCCCGTCAACCTCAGCGGGCGGCTCTACCGCTTCGTGGCCTACGGCGTGACCGACAGCGACGAGCGCCTCGACATGCACCAGGTCCGGGACCTCGCCGTGGAGCACCGACCCAAGCTGATCGTGGCGGGCGCCACGGCCTACTCGCGGGTCATCGACCCCGAGCCGTTCCGGCGCATCGCCGACGAGGTCGGCGCCCGCTTCATGTTCGACGCCGCCCACGTCGCCGGCCTCATCGCCGGCGGCGTCCACCCCAACCCGGTGCCGCATGCCGACGTCGTCACCTTCACCACCCACAAGACCCTGCGCGGTCCCCGGGGTGGTTGCATCCTCTCGACCGCCGAGCTGGCCAAACCCATCGACAGTGCCGTCTTCCCGGGGCTTCAGGGCGGGCCGCTCGAGCACGTCATCGCGGCGAAGGCGGTGGCCTTCTTCGAGGCGGCCCAGCCGGCGTTCGCCGACTACGCCGCCCGCATCGTCGCCAACGCCCGGGCCCTGGCCGAGGGCCTGGCCCGCGAGGGCTTCCGACTGGTCGCCGGCGGGACCGACAACCATCTCATCCTCGTGGACCTGCGCACCTTCGACGCCGAGCTGACCGGCAAGGAGGCCCAGCAGGTCCTCGACCGGGCCGGCATCACGCTCAACAGGAACCAGATCCCCAACGACCCCCGCTCGCCGTTCGTCACCAGCGGCGTGCGCATCGGCACGCCGGCGGTCACCACCGCCGGCATGGGCCCGGCCGAGATGGGCGAGATCGCCACCCTGATCGGCCGCGCCCTGCGTCGACGTTCGGACGACGGCGAGGTGGCCGCCGTCCGCGACGAGGTGGCCACCCTGTGCTCCAAGTTCACGCCGTACCCGTGAGCTGATGGCCGGCTACGGGCTGATCTTCGCCGTCGCCGCCAGCTGCACCTGGGCGTCGGCGTTCCTGGTCCGCCGCGTCGCCATCCGCCTCGGCGTGGTGGTGATGCCCGGCGACCGACGGGTGCATGCCGTGCCCATGCCCACCGCCGGCGGGGTCGCCATGTTCCTGGCGCTGGTCGTCGCCATGGGCGTGGCCTCGCGCATGGAACAGTTCGAGGCCATCTTCGAGGCGTCCTCCGAGCCGCTCGGCGTGGTGCTGGCCGCCGCCGTCATCGTGGCGGTGTTCCTGGTCGACGACCTGCGGGAGATGTCCGCCCCGGCCAAGCTGGCCGGGCAGGTGCTGGCGGCCAGCGTCTTGTACTTCCTGGGCGTGACCCTGTTCTACTTCCGGGTCCCGTTCCTGGACATCGTCTCGATCGCCCCCGACCTGGCCCCGTTGCTGACGGTGCTGTGGGTCGTCGCCATCGCCAACGCCGTCAACCTGATCGACGGCCTCGACGGCCTCGCCGCCGGCGTCGTCGCCATCGCCTCGGGTGCGCTGTTCGTCTACGGCGACCGGCTGTTCGACGCCGGGCTGCTGCCGCCCGACAACATCGGCCCGCTGGTGGCCATCATCACCTGCGGGGTGTGCGCGGGCTTCCTGCCCCACAACTTCCACCCGGCCCGGATGATCATGGGCGACACCGGCGCCATGCTGCTGGGGCTGTTGATGGCCACGTCGACCCTGGTCGTCGGCGGGCGCACGGCCGACCAGTTCAGCGGCCAGACCTACTTCTTCTTCGCGCCGATCTTCCTGCCGCTGTTCGTGCTGGGCGTGCCGCTGCTGGACACCGTCTTCGCCATCGTCCGCCGGTCCCGCCGCCGGGCCGCGCTGTCGGAGGCCGACAAGGAGCACCTCCACCACCGGCTGATGCGCCTCGGCCACGGGCACCGGCGGTCGGTGCTGATCCTGTGGGCCTGGACCGCCATCCTCTCGGCGCTGGTGCTGCTGCCGACCTACACCAACGAGGGCAACGCGCTCATCCCCATCGGTATCGCCGGCCTGCTGGTGGCGCTCTACACCCTGTTCCACCCCGGCGTCCGGCGGCGGGGCGAGGCCGAGGCCGAGAGCCGGGCCGAGGCCGACGAGGTCCGCCGCGAGGGCGACGGGGAAGGAGGCGGGGAGGGCCTGGCCGAGGTCGTGCCGCTGCCGGTGCGGCGCCGGCAGGGCGGCTCGGGCTAACTTGCGGAGCCGAACGGCGCGACCGTAGATTGCGCAGAAATTCACAAGGGCCTTCGGGTCGCACCGCCACCACACGGGGGACATGGCAGGTGGAAGTTCGCGACAGGCGCGACCTTGACAGTACGCAGCTGTACAGGGGCTTCGGTGACACCATGGCGCGCGCCTTCGAGCTGGTGGTCACCCCCCTGGCCTTCGGCCTGCTGGGGTGGCTGGTCGACCGCTGGCTGGGCACCGGGCGCCTGTTCGCACTGCTCCTGGGCCTGGTCGCCGTCATCGGGATGATGGTGCGCATGTACTTCGGCTACCAGGTGGAGATGGAGCGCCACGAGCGCGGCGCCCCCTGGGCCGGCCGGGACGGTCGATGACCTCGGCCCCGCCGGTAACCACCGCCACCGCCGTGCCCGCCGCCGCCCCGGTCGAGCGCCAGGTGGTGGCCGACATGGTGCGCCGCGGCCTGCCCCTGTGCGCCCTGCTGATTGCCGGGTGCGCCGCCGGGTGGGGCGTGGCCGGCGCCGTCTCGTCCGCTGCAGCCGTGGCGCTGGTCCTGGCGAACTTCGCGGCCGCAGCCGCGCTGCTGAGCTGGGCGGCCGGCGTCTCGCCCCAGGCGCTCATGGGCGCCGCCCTCGGGGGCTTCCTGCTCCGCCTCGGCGCGGTGGCCCTCGCCGTCACCGTCCTCAAGGGCCAGTCCTGGACCGAGTGGCCGCCGCTGGCCGGCACGCTCCTGGCCACCCACCTCGGCCTGCTGCTGTGGGAGATGCGCCACATCTCGGCCACCCTCGCCTACCCGGGAGTCCGCCCCCGCTCATGACGACGCCCATCCTCGGTCTCGAGTTCCCGCCCGTCAGCCACCTCATCGAGTGGCCGGACATCTTCCTGAAGGACTCGAACCTCGCCGTCAACAAGATCGTGCTGTTGATGTGGGCGGCGGTGGCGATCGTCTTCTTCTTCTTCTACAGCGCCAGCCGCAAAGCCAGCCTGGTCCCCACCGGCGTGCAGAACATGGCCGAGTCGGTCGTGGAGTTCGTGCGGGAGGGCATCATCCTGCAGACCATGGGCCGGGAGGGCCTGTCCTTCCTGCCCTTCCTGACGATGCTCTTCAGCTTCGTCTTCGCCCTCAACATCTTCTCGATCGTCCCCGGCATCCAGATGCCGGTCAACGCCCGCATGGCCATGCCGGCGTTCATGGCCATCCTGGTGTGGGTCATCTTCAATTACGTCGGCATCGCCAAGCAGGGCTTCTTCGGCTACTTCAAGGGCATCATGTTCCCGCCGGGGGTGCCCAAGTTCCTGTACATCCTGGTGACGCCCATCGAGCTGGTCTCGGTCATCGTCGTCCGGCCGCTGTCCCTGGCCGTCCGGCTCTTCGCCAACATGCTGGCCGGCCACCTGCTGCTGGCCAGCTTCGCGGTGCTGTCGGCGGCGCTGTTCGAGTCGACCATCGTGGGGGCCGCCGCGCCGTTCGCCCTCATGGTCGCCCTCACCGGCTTCGAGGTGCTGGTGGCGGTCCTGCAGGCGTTCATCTTCACCATCCTGGCCGCCGTCTACATCGGTGGCGCCATGCATCCCGAGCACTAACCGAGGAGGGCTTCCTTGCCTGAGTTGTTGAACATCCTGGCCCAGCAGGGCGCGGGCGAGCTGGAGGCGGGGCTCACCGCCGTCGGCCGCGGCATCGTCTACGGCGGCGCCGCCATCGGCCCGGGCATCGGCATCGGGATCGTGGTGGGCAACGCCATCACGGCCATGGCCCGCCAGCCCGAGTCGGCCGGCATGGTGCGCACCACCATGTTCCTCGGCATCGCCTTCACCGAGGCCCTGGCGCTGTTCGGCTTCGTCCTCGCCTTCATCATCTCGGGCTAGGCGGCATGCGAGCGCGAGCCATCGTGGCGGCGGTGCTCCTCGGCCTGGCCGGGGTGCTGGGCGGGGGAGGCGCGGCCTTCGCCACCCCCACGCCGGGCGCCGAGCCCGGCGTGGAGCCGGGGTCGGTCACCGAGGAGCACGAGGACATCTCCCACGCCGCCGAGGAGTGCATCCACATCCTGGAGGAGGGCGGCGAGCCCGACGACTGCAACGAGGCGCCCAGCCCCATCCTGCCGGCCACCGACGAGCTGATCTGGGGGATCCTGTCGTTCGTCGTGCTGTTCGGCCTGCTCACCAAGTTCGCCCTGCCCGGCATCCAGAAGGCCATGGCCGGCCGGACCGAGCGCATCCGGTCCAACCTGGACGACGCCGAACGGGTCAAGGCCGAGGCGGCCACCGTCCTCACCCAGTACCAGGCCCAGCTGGCCGAGGCCCGCAACGAGTCGTCGCGCATCATCGAAGAGGCCCGCCAGACGGCCGACCAGCTGCGCCGGGACCTGATGGCCCGGGCCGAGGCCGAGGTCAACGAGCTGCGCCAGCGGACGCGGGAGGACATCGCCGCCGCCCAGGAGCGGGCCACCGCCGACCTGCAGGCCAAGGTGGGGGCGCTCGCCATCGACCTGGCCGAGAAGGTCGTCGCCGCCAACCTCGACCGCGACGCCAACATGCGCCTCATCGAGCAGTTCATCGCCGAAGCCGGCCGGCAGAAGACATGAGTGCCCGCGCCACCGACGACTCTGTTGTCAGTTACGGCCCCCGATGGGGCAGGGGCCCCAGCCGGGAGATGAGATGAGCGAACGCTCCGACGCGTACGCGGCGGCACTGTTCGAGGTGGCGCGGGCGGAGGGTTCGCTCGAGACGGTCGAGGAGGAGCTGTTCCGGGTGGCCCGGACCTTCGAGGCCAGCGAGGACCTCCGCTCGACGCTGTCCGACCAGGCCATCCCGGTCGACCGCCGCCAGGGCATCGTGGAGGACCTGCTGGGCGGGCGCGCCTCGCCCGTCACCACCGCGCTGGTTTCCTTCGTGGTCGGCTCCGGTCGCGGCCGTGACCTGCCCGCCATCATCGACAAGCTGGTCGAGCGGGCGGCCGCCGAGCGGTCGCAGTCGGTGGCGGAGGTGCGCGCCGCCGTCCCGCTGTCCACCGACCAGCGCCAGCGCCTGGAGGCGGCCCTGTCCACCGCCACCGGCACCACGGTGAGCGTCAAGGTCGTGGTCGACCCCTCGATCCTCGGCGGCATCGTGGCCCGGGTGGGCGACACCGTCATCGACGGCTCGGTCCGCCACCGCCTCGACCAACTCAAGGAAGTGCTCTAAGTGGCTGAGAACGGCTTCTCCATCAACCCCGACGACATCGCCGCCGCCCTGCGCAAGCGGATGGAGGGCTACTCGCCGTCCACCTCGGCCGCGCAGGTGGGCCGCATCATCGAGGTGGGCGACGGCATCGCCCGGGTGTCCGGACTGCCCGACGCGGCGGTCAACGAGCTGCTGGAGTTCGAGGGCGGCGCCGTCGGACTGGCCCTGAACCTCGACGAGGAATCGATCGGCGCGGTGGTCCTGGGCTCGGTTGACCACATCCAGGAGGGCCAGGCGGTCAAGGCCACCGGTCGCATCCTGTCGGTCCCCGTGGGCGACGGGCTGCTGGGCCGGGTGGTCAACGCCCTTGGCGAGCCCATCGACGGCAAGGGCCCGCTGAACACCAGCGAGACCCGACGGATGGAGGTGCAGGCGCCGGGCATCACCGGGCGCAAGCCGGTGCACGAGCCGTTGCAGACCGGCATCAAGGCCATCGACTCGATGACCCCCATCGGCCGGGGGCAGCGGGAGCTGATCATCGGCGACCGCAAGACCGGCAAGACCACCGTGGCCCTCGACACGATCATCAACCAGAAGGGCCTGGGGGTGAAGTGCATCTACGTCGGGATCGGCCAGAAGGGCTCCACCATGGCCCAGACCGTCGCCACCCTCGAGCAGTTCGGGGCGATGGACTACACCGTGGTCGTCAGCGCGCCCGCCTCGGACCCGGCGCCGTTCAAGTTCCTGGCGCCCTACGGCGGCTGCGCCATGGGCCAGCACTGGATGGACAACGGCGAGCACGCGCTGATCGTCTACGACGACCTGTCCAAGCAGGCCGAGGCGTACCGCCAGCTGGCCCTGTTGCTGCGCCGCCCACCGGGCCGCGAGGCCTACCCGGGCGACGTGTTCTACCTGCACAGCCGGCTGCTGGAGCGGGCGGCCAAGCTGGGCGACAGCCTGGGCGCGGGCTCGATGACGGCGCTGCCGGTCATCGAGACCAAGGCCGGCGACGTCTCCGCCTACATCCCGACCAACGTGATCTCGATCACCGACGGGCAGATCTACCTGGAGACCGACCTGTTCAACGCCGGCGTGCGCCCGGCCATGAACGTGGGCATCTCGGTGTCCCGGGTCGGCAGCGCCGCCCAGATCAAGGCCATGAAGGGCGTGGCCGGCACGCTGAAGACCGACCTGGCCCAGTTCCGCGAGCTGGAGGCGTTCGCCACCTTCGGCTCCGAGCTGGACAAGGTGTCCCAGGCCTACCTCGACCGCGGGTACCGGCTGACCGAGCTGCTCAAGCAGCCCCTCAACTCGCCGCTGCCGGTGGAGGAGATGGTGGTCTCGATCTACGCCGGCACCGGCGGCTTCGTCGACGCCGTCCCGGTGGAGGACGTGCGCCGCTTCGAGTCCGAGCTGCTGGACTACATGCGCACCCGCCACGCCGACCTGCTGGGCACCATCCGCACCTCCGGCGCCCTGCCGGGCGACGACGCCCTGAAGGGCGCCGTCGCCGGCTTCGCCGCCCAGTTCCAGAGCAGCGCAGCGGAGTAGCGGATGGCCGGCGGTACCGAGCGGGTCCTGCGGCGCCGCATCAAGAGCGTCCAGTCGACCAAGAAGATCACCAAGGCCATGGAGCTCATCGCGGCCTCGCGGATCGTCAAGGCGCAGCAGCGGGTCGCCGCCGCCCGGCCATACAGCGAGCAGGTCACCGAGGTCATCCGCAGCCTGGCCGCCGGGGGCGCCGACCTGAGCCACCCGCTCCTGGGCGGAGGCGACGCCGAGGTGGGCACCGTCGGCATCGTGGTGGTCTCCGCCGACCGCGGGCTGGCCGGCGCCTACAACGCCAACGTGATCCGGGCCGCCGAGCGCACGCTGAAGGCCGAGCAGGCCAAGGGCCGGGGGTACGCCCTCGTGCTGGTCGGCAAGAAGGCCGAGTCGTACTTCCGCTTCCGGGGCTACGACATCGCCGCGTCGTTCTCGGGCATGAGCGAGCAACCCACCTACGAGGACGCCCGCACCGTCGCGGCCGCAGTCACCGAGCGGTTCGAGTCGGGCGAGGTGGGCCTGGTGCACCTGGCCTACACCCAGTTCCTCTCGGCCGGCACCCAGCGGGCCGTCGTCCGCCAGTTCATGCCGCTGGACACCGAGGCGTTGACTGCGGGGCGCTCGACCGATGAGGCCGCGGTGGGCGGGGCCGAGGGGCCGCCGCCGCTGTACGAGTTCGAGCCCGAGCCGGCCGAGATCCTGGCCGGGCTCCTGCCCCGCTACGTCGAGGCCCGCCTGTTCGCGGCCATGCTGGACTCGGCCGCGTCGGAGCACGCCGCCCGCCAGCGGGCCATGAAGTCGGCCACCGACAACGCCGAGGAGCTGATCACCAAGCTCTCGCGGATCATGAACCGGGCCCGTCAGGAGTCCATCACCACCGAGATCATGGAGATTGCCGGCGGGGCGGAAGCGCTGCGCCAGGCCAAGGCCGGCGGCGTCGACTACTTCCGCGACGAATTGACCAGCCGGGACGTGCTGCCCGACCAGCTGGACCCTGCCGCCACCAAGAAGCGCAAAGCCGGATGAACAGGAGCGCGACCCGATGACCGTCACCGAGACCACACCCACCGAAACCGAGGCCCGCAAGAGCGGCCGGGTGGTCGCCATCGCGGGACCGGTGGTGGACGTGGAGTTCCCGCCCGACCACCTGCCCGCCATCAACACCGCCCTGGAGTTGGACATCGTCCTCGAGGGCGAGACCACCAAGGTGACCGCCGAGGTGGCCCAGCAGATCGGCGACGGCCGCGTGCGGGCCATCTGCATGAAGCCGACCGACGGCCTCAAGCGGGGGACGCCGGTGGTCAACACCGGCCGCGGCATCACCATGCCGGTCGGCCCGGGGGTGCTGGGCCACGTCTTCAACGTCATCGGCGAGCCGCTCGACACCGACCACGTGGAGGGCATCGAGGACCGCTGGGAGATCCACCGCGACGCCCCGCCCTTCGCCGACCTGGAGCCCAAGCGCCAGATGTTCGAGACGGGCATCAAGGTCATCGACCTGCTGGAGCCCTACGCCCAGGGCGGCAAGATCGGCCTGTTCGGCGGCGCCGGCGTGGGCAAGACGGTGCTCATCACCGAGATGATCCGCCGGGTGGCCGAGCAGCACGGTGGCGTGTCGGTGTTCGCCGGCGTGGGCGAGCGCACCCGCGAGGGCACCGACCTGTGGCTGGAGATGCAGGAGTCGGGGGTCATCGAGAAGGCGGCCCTGTGCTACGGCCAGATGGACGAGCCGCCCGGCGTGCGCCTGCGCGTCGCGCTGGCCGCCCTCACCATGGCGGAGTACTTCCGCGATGTCCGCCAGCAGGACGTGCTGCTGTTCGTCGACAACATCTTCCGCTTCGTGCAGGCCGGCTCGGAGGTGTCGACCCTGCTGGGCCGCATGCCCTCGGCGGTGGGCTACCAGCCAACCCTGGCCGACGAGATGGGCGAGCTGCAGGAGCGCATCACCTCCACCCGGGGCCGGTCCATCACGTCGCTCCAGGCGGTGTACGTGCCGGCCGACGACTACACCGACCCGGCGCCGTTCACCACCTTCACCCACCTGGACGCCACCACCGAGCTGTCCCGAGACATCGCCTCGCTGGCCATCTACCCGGCGGTGGACCCTCTGGCCAGCTCGTCGTCCATTCTGGCGCCCGAGGTGGTCGGCGAGCGCCACTACGCGGTGGCGCAACGGGTCAAGCAGGTGCTGCAGCGCTACCGGGAGCTGCAGGACATCATCGCCATCCTGGGCCTCGACGAGCTGTCCGAGGAGGACCGCATCAGCGTGAACCGGGCGCGGCGCATCCAGCGGTTCCTGTCGCAGCCCATGTTCGTGGCCGAGGTGTTCACCGGCCTGCCCGGCGTCTACACGCCGGTGGAGGAGACGGTGGAGAGCTTCGAGGCGCTGGTCAACGGCGAGCTGGACGAGCTGCCCGAGCAGGCGTTCCTGAACGTCGGCGGGGCCGAGTCGGCCCTGGCCAAGGCCAAGCAGCTCCAGGGCTCGTAGGCGGCGCCGTGGCCCTCCAGGTTGAGCTGGTCTCGCCCGAGCGCATCCTGTACTCCGGCGAGGCGGAGATGGTGGTGTGCCGGACCTCCGACGGCGAGATCGCCTTCCAGACCGGCCACGCCCCTTTCCTGGGCGCGCTCGGGATCGGGATCGTGCGCATCTTCCAGGTCGGCGGCGAGACGGTGAAGGCCGCGGTCCACGGGGGCTTCGTCCAGGTGAAGGACAACCGGGTGATCATCCTCTCGGACGTGGCCGAGCTGCCCGACCAGGTCGACGCCGACCGTGCCCGGCGGGCCGCCGACGAGGCCGAGCGGGCCGTCCGTGAGGCGGGCGCCGACGCGGAGGCGGCCGCCGAGGCCGATGCCCGCCTGCGCCGGGCCCAGACCCGCCTGGAGCTGGCCGGCCGCTGATCGCGGCTCAGGTGTGGGCGGACTCGGTGGCGCCGCCCATCGCCCGCCACACGTCGGCCACGGTGGCGTAGTCCTCGTCGGGGAGCGACCGCAGGCCCGTCCTTCCCCCTGCGCCGCCGTCGGTGAACCGTGTCGCCATGTGACCGGGAACCGCCTTCGTTCCCCACACGGTTCGCCACCGGGCGTCCACAGGCTTTCCCGTCTTGTGCTCCACAGGCGGGCGGGCGCAGGGTGGAGGCGGGAGGACGGGATGCAAGTCGACTCGAAAGCCTTGGCCGACGAGCTGCGCCGGCGGCGCCTGGGCAGCGTTGGGCTGCACCACGGGCTCGACCGGGTCACCCGCTCGACCTGGCTGCCCGGCGAGGTCGACCAGGTGCCCTCGGGACTGCTGGTCCTGGCCGCCGTCTCGCTGGTCCGCCCCCGGCCCGGGCGCTGAGCGGGGGTGGGGCGGGCCCGCCTCGGCGTCGCCCTGCTCCTCGGTGCCGAGCTGGCCGGTGCGGTGGACGGCCTCCGGCGGGCCCTCGGCGACCCCGCGCTCGGCCGGGTGCCGCCGCACCTCACGATCGTGCCGCCGGTCAACGTGGCCGAAACCCGGGTGCCCGAGGCGCTGGCCGATTTACGGGCCGCCGCGGCGGCGACGACGCCCATCCGCCTCGTCCTCGGCCCGCCAAGCACCTTCTGGCCGGTCAACCCGGTCGTGTACCTGCAGGTGACGGGGGACGTCGACGCAGTGATCGCCCTGCGGCAGAAGGTCTTTCTCGCCCCGCTGGCCCGGGCGGTCACGCTGCCGTTCGTCCCGCACGTGACCCTGGCCGACGGTGCCGACCCGGCCCGCATCGACGCCGCCCTGGCGGCGCTGGCCGACTTCGTGGTGACCGCCGAGTTCGACCGCGTCCACCTCCTCGAGGAGGGGGCCGGCCGCGTGTGGGCGCCGGTCGCCGACGCCGCCTTCGCCCCTTCCTCGGTGGTCGGGCGGGGCGGGCTGGAGCTGGAGCTGGCCGTCACCGCCCTCACCGACCCCGAGGCGGAGGCGTTCGCCGCAGCCGCCTCCGCCGGAGCGTTCGGCGGTGAGCCGTTCGCGGTGACGGCCCGGCGGTGGGGAACGGTGGTCGGGCTGGCCAGCGGGCGGACCGCCGGGGACGAGGGACGGCTGGAGCGACTGGTCGTCGACCCGGGCGACCAGCTGGCTGCCGACCGGGGCTGCCGGCTCCTGGCGGCCCGGGTGGCGGCGTCCAGCCGCGCCGCCGGCTTCCTGCTGGGCCGGGGCTGGTCCCCCGCCCCCGGGGCCGCGGCCCACGACGCCGTCCTCGTCCGCACGATGTCCTGACCGTGCCGGTGGTGCACCACTAACCTTCGGCGAGTGGCTGGCCGGCTCCGCCCATGAGCACCCATCGAGCGCCACGCCGCCGCCGCCCGGGCGGCGGCGACCCGTTCGAAGGGGAGCCCCAGGCCGACACGCAGTGGTTCGCGGCGCTGGCCGAGGACGAGGAGCCCGAGCCCTGGGAGCGCGGCGTCACCGCGGCGTCGCCGGCCACGCTGGCGACCGACGTGGCCGCCCTGAGCGAGCGGGTCGCCGCCCTGGAGGACTGCCTGGTGTGGGAGGTGGCGGCCGCCCAGACGGCTCGCCGGGAGCTGAGCGAGTTGCGGGGCCGGCTCGACGAGCTGGCCGGGCCGGGCGATTTCCCCCCGCCGGCAGCCGACCCTCCCGCCCCGTTCCCGGGCCCGGCGCGAAGTTGTGGAGGGGCTGCGGGCGTCGGTGCGCGCCGCCGGGCGGCTGCTCGAAGGCCGGCGGGTCGGCCCTCGGTGAGGCCGTCGGTCCTGGGCCGGCTGCGCAGCCGGCCCGGCCCGTGGCGCCCCGGCGCGCGAGGCCCGGCGTCGCCCGGCGCGGCACCACCGGCACCACGGGCCGCCGAGCCGGCTCCCTGGCCGGAGGAGAGCTACGGCACCGCCGTCCAGCACGTGATGACGTTCCTGGGCGACGAGGGGATCAGCCTGGCCGGCACGGTGGTGGGCGACGTCGGCTGCGGCGACGGCGTGATGGACCTGGGCCTGGCCCACAAGGCGGCGCCCGAGCTGCTGGTCGGGTTCGACATCGACCCGGTCGACCAGGCCGGGCTGCTGGCCCGGGCCCGAGCCAGGGGCGTGGCCACCGAGCTGCCGGCCAACCTCCGCTTCGAGACCTGCGGCCCCGACCGCCTGCCGGCCGGCGACGGCAGCTTCGACCGGCTGGTGTCGTGGTCGGCCTTCGAGCACGTGGTGCGGCCGGTCGCCGTGCTGCGCGAGATGCGGCGCATCCTGCGGCCCGACGGCGTGCTGTTCCTGCAGGTGTGGCCGTTCTTCCACTCCAAGCACGGCTCCCACCTGTGGGACTGGTTCCCCGAAGGCTTCGTCCAGCTGCTCCACGATCCGGCCGCCGTCGATCGCGAGGTGCGGGCCCACCCCGACAAGGGGCCGGCGTGGATCGACAACCTGCTGTCGGCCTTCCACGAGCTGAACCGGGTGACCGTGGACGACCTGCAGCGGGCCTTGCTGCTGGCAGGTTTCTCGGTGACCAAGCTGGAGCTGGAGACCGAGACGGTGCACATCCCCCCCGAGCTGGCCCACCTGCCGATCTCCACCCTGGCCATCTCCGGCGTGAAGCTGCTGGCCCTGCCACGGTGACCGGCCAGCCCGCCACCGCCGCCGGGGCCGCCTCGGTGGTGGCGGTCCTGTATGCCGGGGACCAGCCCGAGTCGTACGCCCCGACGGTGGCCTCGTTGCGGCGGGCCTGCCCGGAGGCCACCATCCTCGCCGCGTCGGCCAGCGGGAACCTGGGGCCGCTGCCGTCGATGGGCGCCCGCCCGGCGTCCGCCGGCTCGCTGCCGGCGCTGGTCAACCTGGCGTGGTCGGCGACGCGCAGCCACGTGCTGGCCGTGGGCGACACCGCCGTCTTCCCGGCCGGCGCGTTGGGCCCGGCCCTGGCCACGCTGGAGCGGTGGATGCACGTGGCGACGGTGTCGTTCCTCGGAAACATGGCCGCCTTCTTGAGCTTCCCGCACCGCAACCAGGGCGTCTCGCACCAGATCGAGAGCCTCGACGAGGAGTCGATCACCCGCCTCCTGCGCTCGACCGGCCCCGACCTCGATCCTGCCCCGGTGCCCTTCGCGATCGGCTCGGCGGTGCTCCTCTCGAGCTACGCGCTGTCGGCCGTCGGTCCGCTGGCCGAGGACGGGCCCGCGCGGGCGCTGGCCTCGCTGGTCGACTTCAGCCTCCGAGCCCGGGCCAGGGGGTTCGTCGACGTCGTCGACCCGTCCACCTTCTGCGCCCGGCCCTTCGACCTGGCCCCCGTCGAGGACCCCTGGCCGTCGCCGCCCGAGCGGGGCTGGCTGGCCGCCCGCCACCCGGCGTTCGCGACTCTGGTGGACGAGGAGAGCCGCTCGACCACCTCGGCGCTGGCCACCGTCCACCGGGCGGCCCGGGCCAAGGTCCTCGGCCTGCGGGTGCTGGTGGACGGCACGTGCCTCGGCCCCAAGGAGATGGGGACCCAGGTCCAGACCATCTCGCTGATCGGGGCGCTGGCCCGCCGGCCCGACGTGGCCTCCGTGGCGGTCGCGCTCGCCACCGAGGTGCCCCGCTACGCCGAGGCGGTGCTGGCCGACCCCAAGGTGCGCGCCCGCCCGGTGACCGGGGACGACGTGTCGGCGCTCGGCCCGGCCGACGTGGGCCACCGCCCGTTCCAGCCCGAGCGGCCGCTGCACGCCAGCTGGTCCGCTGCCGCCGCCCGCACGGTGGTGACCCTGCAGGACCTGATCGCCTATCACGGCGCCGCCTACCACCCCAGCCCGGCGGCGTGGTCCGCCTCGCGGGACGGCCTGCGCCGCGCCGTCGCCGAGGCGGACGGGGTGGTGGTCATCTCCCACGACGTGGCGGCACGCGTGGCCCAGGAGCGCCTGCCGGTGGAGGCGGAGCGGACCTTCGTGGTGCAGAACGGCACCGACCACCTGCACGGCGCCGAGGCCGCCGCGGTGCCGGTCGAGCTGCTGGCGCGGGGCTCGGCCGCCGGGCGCTTCGCCCTCGTGCTCGGCACCAACTACTCGCACAAGAACCGGGACCTCGCCGTGGCCGCCGTGGCCGAGCTGCGGCGCCGGGGCCTCGCCCTGGGGCTGGTGATGGCCGGGGCGGCCGTGCCGTTCGGCTCGTCGCGGGCGGCGGAGTCGGTGGCAGCCGCCGCCGACCGCGACGGCGACGGCGTGTGGTCCATTCCCGACGTCACGTCCGAGGAGCGCAACTGGCTGCTGCGCCACGCGTCGGTGGTGCTGTACCCGACGTCGGCCGAGGGCTTCGGGCTCATCCCCTACGAGGCGGCCCGGTTCGGCACGCCGACCGTGCTGGTGCCCTTCGGCCCCCTGGCCGAGGTGGTCGGCGCCCTGCCGGTGGCGGCGGCCGACTGGAGTCCGGGAGCGCTGGCCGACGCCGCCGAGGCGCTGGTGGCCGACCCGGCGCTCGCCGACGCGCAGGTAGCGGCCGCCCTGTCCGCCGGGACGGATTTCACCTGGGACGCCACCGCGGCCAAGCTGGTGGCGGTGTACCGGTCGCTGCTGGCCCAGCCGGCGCGAGGAGGACGGGAGGTGCCGTGGCACTGATCGAGAGCGAGGCCGAACGGGCGCTGGCCGCCGAGCTGGACCGCCTGTCGCTGGCGCAGGCGCTGCGCGACGCGGAGGTGGCCAACGCCCGCGTCGTCGACCTCACCCAGCGGCTGATCGGTGCCGGCGACGAGCTGCTGGCCACCCGCCGGGAGCTGGATGCGCTGCGCCGGGAGCACGACGAGTTCCGGGCGACCGTCGACCAGATGCGCAGCTCGAAGGCCTTCCGGCTGGCCAGCCGCATCTGGGCCGTGCGCAACGCGCTGACCTCGTGAGTACGCTCGCCGGCCGATGACCGGCTCTTCGGCTGCGCCCGGGCTGTCGACGGCCGACCGGCACACCTCGGCGTGGTTCAAGGAGCACTACGAGGACGCGGCCGGCCAGATCGTGGACTACCTGGGCGGCGACAACGTGTCGATGGCCGGCGCCGACGTGGCCGACGTGGGCTGCGGCGACGGCATCATCGACCTCGGCGTGGCCCACAAGGCGGGGCCCCGTTCGCTGGTCGGCTTCGACGTGGTGCCGACCGACGTCGCCGCGCTGGCCGAGCGGTCGCGGGCCGAGGGCGTCGGCGACGAGCTGCCCGACTGCCTCTCGTTCCGGACGTGCGAGCCCCGCCACCTGCCGGCCGACGACGACTCGTTCGACTTCGTCGTCACATGGTCGGCCTTCGAGCACGTGGAGGACCCGGTGGCGGTCCTGCGGGAGATCAAGCGCATCCTGCGCCCGCCCGGCATCTTCTTCCTCCAGCTGTGGCCCTTCTACCACTCCGAGCACGGCGCCCACCTGTGGGGCTGCCTGGCCGACGACGCCTTCGCCCACCTGTACCGCAGCCCGGCCGACCTGGAGCGCGAGGTCCGGGCGCGGGGCGACCATCCGCCCGAGGTGCTCGACGAGCTGCTGGAGGTGTTCCACACCCTCAACAAGATCACCCTCGACGACCTGCAGCGGGCGATGGTGGCGGCCGGGCTGCGCCCGTCGAAGATCCAGATCCTCACCGAGACGGTTCACATCCCGCCCCAGCTGGCCCGCCGCTCGCTGTCCCAACTCGGCATCTCGGGCGTCAAGATCCTCGCCGTCCACGGCTAGCGCCCTCCCAGCGCCGGCAGCAGCTCCTGCTCGGCGAACCGCAGGAAGCCTTCCTGGTCGGGGCCGATCTGGTGGACCAGGACCTGGTCGAACCCCGCCGTCGCGAACGAGGCGACCAGGTCGAGGTGGCGCTGGGGATCCGGCCCGAGCGCGATCTTCCGCACGATGTCCTCCGGCCGGGCCAGCTCCAGCACCTGGGCCATGTCCTTCGGGTGGGCCAGCTCGGTGAGCGCGGCTCCCCGCAGGGCGGCGTTGGGCCACCAACGCGATGCCGTCCGCCGAGCCTCGTCCTCGGTCGGCGCCCAGCACACGTGGACCTGGGCCAGCCGCGGCTTGCCGCGCCCGCCGGCGCCCTCGAAAACCTCCACGTGCCGGGCGGACGGGGCGACAGCGAAGAACCCGTCGCCGATGCGGCCGGCCATGGCGGCGCTCTTCTTCGACGAGCCGGCCACCACGATGGGCGGAGGCTGGGGCGGGCGGGTGAACAGCTGCGCGTGCTCCACCGTGTAGTGGGCGCCCCGGTGGTCCACCGGTCCGCCGTCCCAGAGCCGGCGTATGACGCCGACGGCTTCCTCCAGCATCTCCCGGCGCACGTCGGGGCGCGGCCAGTGGGCGCCGGTGACCTGTTCGTTGAGGCGCTCGCCGGTGCCGACGCCGAGGAAGAACCGGCCGTCGAGCATCACGGCCGCGGTGGCGGCGGCCTGGGCGACGATGGCCGGGTGGACCCGGATCAGGGGAGCGGTGACGCCGGTGCCGACGCGGAGCCGCTCGGTGGCCCCGGCGATGCCTCCGAGGACCGACCACACGAAGGGGCTCTGGCCCTGCTCGGGCACCCAGGGGTGGAAGTGGTCGGAGATGCCGGCGAGGCCGAAGCCGGCGGCCTCGGCCCGGGCGGCGTTGCGCACCAGCGCCCTCGGGTCGTGCTCCTCGCACGACAGCCAGTAGCCGAGCTCCAGCAGCGGGCGCTCGGCGTTCTCAGCCACGGTCGGCCTTCGCCGCAGCGTGGACGGCCTCGGGCCGGGCCACGCCGAGCAGGCGGCCGGAGAGGGTCGTCACCACGACCCAGGGTACGGGCCGCTTCTCCAGCTTCGGTGACAGCTCCGCGGCCGTCACGTGGGGCCGGTAGGTGCTGGGTCCCTCCTGCATCACGGTGGCGATCTGCCGGGCGTCCTCCAGGCCGAGCGCTTCGGCCCGCACCAGGCCCACCACCACTCGCGCCGGGCCGGTGACGACAAGGGCCAGCTCCCACCCACCCAGCCGACCACGCACCTGGGCCACCGTCTCGTGCAGCTCGCAGGTCGGGACGTCGGTCTCGGCCAGTGTGGACAGCCGTGGCCGGTCCGCCAGGGTGCCCTCGAAGGGGAGGCACTCGCCGATCCAGTCCATCTTCGAGCCGACGTAGTCGTAGGTCTCGCCGAACCCCAGCTGCTCGAGCCGCCACGCGGCCCGGGGGCTCATGTCTCAGAGCGAGTCGTAGCAGTAGGTGACCACCGCCCGGCCGGTGTCGAGCCGCTCGGGCGCCAGCTCGGCCAGCTTCGCCAGCGGCACATGGATCGCGCCGGCCAGGTGGCTCTCTTCCCATTCGGCCTTCGGCATGACGTCGACGAGCTGGGCGCCGGCGGCGGCGAGCCGCTGGACTTCGTGGCGGTCGATCTCAGTGGGCATGGGGAGGGTCCTTCCCCATCGGGGCTGCCCGCCCTACGAGGCCTCGTTGAAGTGGAGCCAGCGCTGGTCCAGGCGCTCACCGGAGGGATGGGCCCAGCCGTCGGCGGCGATGTCCAGGCCGGCGGCCGCCTCCACCGGCGGGCCGCCCGGCGGCACCGGCCGCCCGCACTCGGGCAGGGGCCGGCCCCGGTGGTCGGTGAACACCAGTTTGTCGGGCTGGTCGGCGTCGCCCTCGATGCCCAGCACGCCCCGGTGGTGGGCCCGGTGGTGGGCGGCGCACAGCAGGGCCAGATTGGCGGTGTCGGTGGGCCCGCCGTCCTCCCAGTGCACGATGTGGTGCACCTGCAGCCACCGGGTGCGGTCACAGCCGGGCACCACGCAGCCCCGGTCGCGCTCCTCCACGGCGATGCGGGTCCGGGCCGGCACGGCCCGCTGGGCCCGCCCCACGCTGACAACGGTCCCCTTCGCCT
>DATLFQ010000118.1:0-25714 GCA_035540915.1 Acidimicrobiales bacterium | reverse complement strand
CACCACCGGCACGCCGAGTGTGGCCAGCTCCCGGACCGATGCCGCCTCGGTGAAGCCCACGATGCGGAAGTTCGACTGGTGGACCTTGAGCAGGAGGGCCGGCCGGCGCTCGGCCACGGCGTGCTCGTAGTCGTGGGCGCGCGTGCGGTTGGTGGTACCGACCTCGACCAGTTCGGCGCCCGACTGGGCCATCACGTCGGGCACGCGGAAGCCGCCGCCGATTTCGACCAGCTCGCTCCTGCTCACCACGACCGGTCGCCCGGCAGCCAGTGCAGCCAGCACCAGCAGCACGGCGGCGGCGCCGTTGTTGACGACCAGGGCGGCCTCGGCTCCCGCCGCCCGGGCCAGCAGCGTGGCGGCGTGACCGCTGCGCGAGCCCCGGCGACCGCTCCGCAGGTCGAGCTCCAGGTTGGCGTAGCGGGCGTCGTGGTGCACGGTTAGCGGCGCCCGGCCGAGATTGGTGTGGAGCAGCACGCCGGTGGCGTTGACGACCGGCTGCAGCAGCGCGCTGGCCAGCGCGGCCGCCCGCGCCGGCGCCGATTCGGGGTCGTCGGCGGCGATGGCCTGGCGGGCCACGTCCACCAGCAGCGGGTGGGGCAGGCCCGTGGCAGCCAGCTGGCGGGCCAGCGCGTCGACCGACGGGGGGCGCATGGGCCGCCAACACTACGGCCGGCCGCACGGCGCGGCCCAGGCACCGGCCGGCCGGGTGGGATGATGTGGCGGATGGCCGACCCCGCCGCCATGGCCCGCGGGCTCCTGCGCAGCGCGGCCCTGTTCGTGATCTGCGCGGTGGGCGTCCCGGTGGCGACCGCGGTCACGGTGCTGGCCACGTTCCTGTTCGCGCCGCTCCCCGCCAGCCTCCCCGAGCCGCGCCCGACGGTGGCGTCCCGGATCACCCACGTGTACGCCATCGACGCCGCCGGCACCCGCCAGGAGATCGCCCTGTTCCGGGAGTTCGAGCAGAACACGCCGGTGAAGAAGGCCGACATCCCCCGGGTCCTCAAGGAGGCGGTCATCTCCGCCGAGGACCGCAGCTTCTACTCCCACGGCGGCATCGACCCACGCGGCAGCATCCGGGCGCTGTGGGCCGACGTCCGGGGCCGCCAGATCTCCCAGGGCGGGTCGACCATCACCCAGCAGTACGTCAAGAACGCCTTCGTGGGCGAGGAGCGCACGCTCATGCGCAAGATCCGCGAGGCCATCCTGGCCAGCCAGCTCGACCGCCAGGTGGACAAGGACGAGATCCTGTTCCGCTACCTGTCGAACATCTACCTCGGCGAGGGCATCTACGGCGTCGGGGCGGCGGCCGAGAGCTACTTCCGCAAGCAGGTCCAGGACCTGACGGTCTCGGAGTCCGCCCTCCTCGCGGGGCTGATCCCGGCGCCCAGCCGCTACGAGCCGCGCGGCAGCCCGGCGCTGGCGGAGTCCAAGCGGCGCATCGTGCTGGACGCCATGCGGGCCGAGGGCTACCTCACGCCGGCGGCCCACGCGACGGCGCTGGGCGAGCGGGTCTGGCTCGCGTCCCAGGGCGAGCCGCCGGGACCGGCGACGGTGGTCCACCCCGCCCCCCAGCAGAACACCCGCTTCCCGTACTTCGTGGACTACGTGCGCCGATACCTGGAGGCACGCTACGGGCACGAGCGCGTCTTCCGGGGCGGCCTCGACGTCGTCGTGACCCTGGACCCGGCGTTGCAGGCTCAGGCCGAGGCGTCGGTGGCCGAGACGCTGAAGGGCACGGCGGCGCCGCTGGAGATGTCGCTGGTGGCCGTCGAGCCGCCGACCGGCTACGTCAAGGCACTGGTGGGCGGGCGGGACTTCGCCGCATCGGAGGTCAACCTGGCGCTGGGCGGCTGCCCGCGCCGGCGGGACGATCTGAAGGTCGACATCGCGGCCTCGTGCTGGACGGAGCCGACCGTCGAGGGTGGCGGGCTGGGCCGCCAGCCCGGGTCCGCCTTCAAGCCGTTCGTCCTGGCCGCCGCCCTCTCCCGGGGGTTCGAGCCGACCAAGGTCTACCCGGCACCGTCGACGTACCGGATCCCCGGCTGCCGGGTCACCG
Organism: Acidimicrobiales bacterium; assembly: GCA_035540915.1. GTDB lineage: Bacteria > Actinomycetota > Acidimicrobiia > Acidimicrobiales > DATLFQ01. Next base: position 23,658 of record DATLFQ010000118.1, on the reverse strand, counting down.
CCACCGACAAGTGCACCATCTCCAACAACGAGGGCGGCGGGGGCGGGAGCGCCACCATCGAGCGGGCCACCACCCGGTCGATCAACACCGTGTACGCGCAGCTGGTCCGCGACGTCGGCTGCCCTGAGACGGCCCAAACGGCGCGGGAGCTGGGCATCACCTCGGCCTGGTACAGCCCCAGCTTCCACACCTGCAGCGGGACCTACGCCCTGGGCGTGATCGACGTCTCGCCCCTGGACATGGCCTCGTCGTTCGGCGTCTTCGCGGCGCGGGGGGAGCGGGCGCCGCCCACGCCGGTCCTGCAGGTGGTCGAGCGGGAGGTCGACGGCGGCCGGCGCATCCTCGAGGACAACAGCAAGCCGGCCCGGACGAGGGTGCTGGAGGAGATCGTCGCCGACGCCGTCAACGAGATCATGCGCGGCACCATCTCCGGCGGCACCGCCCGCGCCGCCGACATCGGGCGGCCGGCCGCCGGCAAGACCGGCACGGGGCAGAACTTCACCAACGCCTGGTTCGTGGGCTACACCCCGACTCTGTCGACCTCGGTGTGGATGGGCTTCTCCAACGACCAGAAGACGCCGCTACGGGGCATCCGGGGAGTGGACAAGGTGTTCGGCGGCACGCTGCCGGCGCAGACCTGGCAGCGCTTCATGCGCCAGGCCGTGGCCGACGTGCCGGTCACCGACTTCTCCGACGTGCCGCCCATCACCGACCTGGCGTCGGCGCTGCGGCGCGACGCCCGGGGCGGGTTCGACCCGGGCGCCCGCCGCCAGCAGGTCCCCACCGCGCCCGGCGGTCCCTACGTGGTGGAGGAGCCTCCGCCGGTGGTGGCGCTACCGCCGCCGACGCTGGTGCCGCCGGCTCCGGTGCCGGTCCCGGCGCCCCTCCCCTTCCCCGGCCTGGGGCCCCCGGAGGGACGCGTCCCGCTGATCCCGCTCCCAGGCGCCACGACCACCACCACGACCCCCCGGCCGCCGCCGCCGTCCACCCGGCCCCGGCCGATGGTCACCCCACCGTGAGCGCGCCGGGCGAACCGGGCCCGGACGTGTCGGTCGTGCTCCCGGTGTTCAACGAGCGGGGTCACCTGGACGCCGAGATCCAGCGCATCCGCGCCAGCCTCGACGCGTCCTCGTTCAGCTACGAGATCATCGTGGTGGACGACGGCTCCACCGACGGCTCGGCCGAGTCGCTGGCCCGCATCGACGGCATCACGCTGCTCCGCTTCGCCGCCAACCGGGGCGCCGGGTCGGCCCGCAAGCTCGGGACCCGGGCGGCCCGGGGCCGCGTCGTGGTCTGGACCGACGTCGACATGAGCTACCCCAACGACGAGATCCCCCGGCTGGTCAAGGAGCTGGACGGTTACGACCAGGTGGTCGGGGCCCGGACCAGCGAGCAGGGGACGGCCCGGTTCCTGCGGGGACCGGCCAAGTGGCTGATGTGCAGGTTGGCCAGCTTCCTCACCGAGACGAGGATCCCCGACCTCAACTCGGGACTGCGGGTGTTCCGCCGCGACGTGGCGGCCCAGTTCCTGCACCTGCTGCCGACCGGGTTCTCCTGCGTCACCACCTTGACCATGAGCTTCCTGGCCAACGGCTACTCGGTGCGGTTCGTGCCCATCGACTACTTCCCCCGGGCCGGTCGCTCGAAGTTCCGCTGGTGGGGTGACAGCCGCCGCTACCTGCTGCAGGTGGTGCGGATGGTCCTGCTGTACAACCCCCTCAAGGTGTTCGGGCCGCTGGCCGCCACCCTGCTGCTGGCCGGCGGCGCCAAGCTGGCCTACGACCTGGTCGACAAGAGCCTCCGGGTCGGCACCAACACCATCGTGGTCCTGGTGGCCGGCCTGGTCATGCTGATGATCGGCCTGCTGTCGGACCTTCTCGTGCAGCTGAACCGTCCCCGCAGCGAGGTGGACCCGGCGTCGCTGTGATCCGTCGCGGTGCCGGCGCCGGCCGGCCCCGGGGAACCCACCGATGGCGGGTTCCCCGGGACTCCTGCCGCTCCGCCCCTGCTACTTGGGCAGCGGCGGTACCAGGCAGGCCACCGGCGCCGACGTGTTGCCCGAGGCGTCAGTGGCTGTGACGGAGGCATCGCCCTTCAGGGTGATGTGCCAGTCGATCCCGCCGGCGCCGGGCTTCTGGGTGGGCGTGGCGCCCGGCGCCTGGGTCACCTTCACCTTCGTCCCGCTCGTGAAAGGCCCGAAGCTCGCCGTGCTGCCCCCGTCGACGACGGTGATCGTCGGGTTGGGGTCGACGGCGTCGGTTGCGGTGAGCACGTAGAAGCCGTCAGGGTTCTGCCCGCTCTTGGGGTTGTCGCCCGCCGGAGGCACGTTCGATCCGGAAGGATTGGTCGTGGCGGCGCAGGTGACGCTGGGAGCGGTGGTGTCGACCCAGTCCTTGGTCGCCCCGTCGCAGACGGACTGACTTGCCCCGTTGGTGAAGCATCCCTGGATGGCGTCCTGGCCCAGGCCGGCGAGGCCCTGCGCGGCGGTGTAGGTGAACGGGGTCTGCCCCGTCGCGTCGGTCGTGCCGGAGCCCGAGCCGCCGCCGTTCGGGCCGCTCAGGATCGAGAAGCCGACGAGGACGCCGGCAACCGGGTCACCGAAGTCGTCGCTGACGGTCGCCGTCACCGAGTGGGTCTGGCCCGGCGTGCCGAGTTCGTTGACGGCCGAGGGCGGCGCCAGGTCGATGGTCGCCGCGCAGCCCCGGACGTTCACGGTCGGGCTCGGGAACGCGACTGCCTTCCCCTCGCTGTCGCTGTAGGTGAGCGACGGGTTGACCACTTTCGTCCCGCCGGGCCGCGCGGCGTCGTGGGTGATCGTGTAGGAGAGGGTCACGGTCTCGCTGTCCAGCTGGCCGATGGTCCAGGTGAGCACGTTGCCGGCCTGCGCGACGCTGCCTTTTGTGGCCGCCGCACCGGTGACCGAGAAGTGGCCGTGGACGGTGTCGACGACGGTGATGCCCGTCGCGGCGGGCACGACGATGGCGGCGCCGATGGCCTGGAAGATGGCGTCCAGATCGCTGGCGTCGGGCGCGATGAAGACGTGCTGGCTGTCGGGGTCGGTGGCCCAGCCGTTGAGCTGGCCGACGTTCACCGAGCCGAGCCCGATGGCGAAGATCTCCGTACCCGCGCCGCGGGCGGCTGCCGCCTGGGCTTGGCCGTTGCCGCCGACGGTGCTCTGCCCGTCGGTGAAGATGATCATGGTCTTGCTGCTGGCCGGGTTGGAGCCGGCGAGCTGTGCCTGTGCGTCGGTGATGGCGTCGGCGTGGTTGGTGCTCCCGCTGGCCGACAGGGCGTCGACGGCCGCCTTGATGCTGGCTGAGCTGGTCGACGCCGGCGAGGCCAGCGCAACGTTCACCGTTCCCGCACTCGAGAAGCTGACCACCCCCACCCGGCTGCCGTTGGCGATGACGCCGTCGAGGGAGCCGTCTGTCGCCTCATCGATGAGGTCCACGAAGCCCTTCGCCGCCGTCTTCAGGCTTCCAATGGCGCTTGCCATGCTGCCCGAGCGGTCGAGCACGAGGACGACGTCGACCGGGTTGCCGGCGATCCCGGTCTGGCCGTCGAGCGTCACTGCCACCGTTGTGGAGCCGCCACAGCCGATGTCGGCGTCGGCGACGGTCTTTCCGCCCGTGACGGTTCCCGCCTGGGCCGCCGCCGTCGACGTCCCGGCTGCAAGCAGCGCGCCGGCCAAGCCGAGTACGCCGACCACGAACCTGGGCGCGCCTCGTCGCATCCGTTCCCGCATCTGGTTCTCCTCCCGTTGCCAACCCAGGACGGCCAGGCGGTCGCCCGGCCCCGAGCGTCGTGAGACGCTCGGGGGAAGCCTGGAGGTCGCCCGTTGGCGGGTCAAGGTGAAACCCGGTGACTTCGGTCACAACCGACAAAACGGCCGGGTCGCGGAGCGGCACCGGCAGGCCTCGGTTCAGAAGATGCGACCGACGACCACCACGTCGAGGGCCAGCGGTGGCCCCACTGGCGCGAACCAGGAGACGCCGTTCTGGACCACCTCGATCCGGGCCTGGTAGGTGCCTGCCCGCAGGGGCCGGCCGTCGCGGTGGTGGGCCACGAGGGGCACGTCGAGGGTGATGCGCTCGCCGGGCAGCAGGGTGCGGGGCAGCTCGACCCGTGTGTGGTCCAGGGTCGGGTGGCCGTCGGGAAGACCCGGGCGACCGATGCGGTACCAGCGCACGCCGACCCGCACCGACTGGAACTGGCTCTGCAGGCCGTTGGCGTTGGGCCACGGCTGCGAACCACCCGGGTGGGTGATGGTCACCGCCACCTTCTCCCGTGCCCCCCGCCGCATGGCGTAGGCCCGCGGTTCGTCCTCGGGGCGGGCCAGCGCCACGCTGAAGCGCCGGTCGGCCGGCGGGACCGGCGCAGGGAGCTGCGCCGGCAGCAGCCAGCCCTCGCGGGCCAGCCGGTCGTGCGCGGGGCCGGGCAGCGCCCACAACGCCTGGCGGTGGTCGTTCTCCAGCATGACCCGGTGGCTGCCCGGCACGACCCTTCCCAGGTCGTCGCGGCCCGAGACGACGAGCGCGTCGCACGGCGCCGCACCGCGTTCGGAGGAGTAGTCGCGAAACGCGACCTCCGGCAGGAACAGCTCGTAGTTGGCGCGGTGCCACGGTGAGGCGCCGGCCACGTCGTAGCCGACGCAGCCGCCGGGGACGGCCCCCAGCCGGTTGCCGACGGCCGTGATCCCCTCGGCCACCGCCCGCTCCCCGGCGCGCTGGCGCGACCCGGCGACGAGGAAGTCCTGGCCGGTCGCAACCGACGGGAGGAAGAGCGCGGCGGCCACACCGGCGGCCAGCGGCGTGGCGCGGCGGGCCGAGCCCAGCACCACGACGGCGCCGGCCAGCGCCGCAGCCGAGAAGAGCACGACCGACATGGCCAGCCCGCGCCAGGTCAGCAGCCCGTCGATGCCGAAAACGTTGGTGCGGACGACGGGGAGCTCGATCTCCGCCGCGCCGCGCCCGATCACCAGGGCGCCGCCGGTCACCGCCAGGGTCGCCGCCACGACGGCGGCCCGGCGGGCCAGCGCAGGACCCCACCCGGTCGCTCGACCGGCCAGGGGCGCCAGCGACAGCAGCGCCAGCAGCAGCACCGGCGCCAGGACCGCCTCGTTGGCCCGGCCGGCGACCAGCGCGTCGATGGTGCCGTCGGCCCGCAGGAACAGCGAGCCGGCGACCAGCATGGCGACCGCGGCCAGCCCGACGAACACCCGGGCGGCGGCGGCCGCCGGAACGGCCGCCGCCCCGCCGCCGGCGCCGGGTGGGTCCCGGAGCAGGGCGGGCAGGCCGCCGAGCGCGGCCGCCATGCCCAGCGGGAACAGCCCCCACGTCCCGACGGTGAGGTACCAGAGCTGGCCGGCCACCTCGAGGGGGAGCTCGACCAGCCGCCCGGGCTCCAGGTGGTCGCGCAGCCGTTCCAGCGCCTCGTGGGCACCGTCGGCCGCACGGCCGCGCCGGCTGACCGCCAGGGCGGCGAGCCAGCCGGCCAGCGTGAAGGTGCCCGCCCCGGCCACCACCGCGCCCAGCTGGCGCGGGAAGCGGCGGAGCGGGCGGCGGGCGACGACGGCGGTCGCGACCAGCGCCACCGGCACGGCGATGCCGCTGCGGAACGCGGCGGCCACCACACCGGCTGCCGCGCCGGCCACCAGCCAGTCACGCGGCCGGTCCGACTCGAGGGCCCGCCAGGCGAGCAGCACGGTGGCCAGCACGCCGGGGACCAGCAGGTTCTCGGGGACCGCCAGGTTGGACCACAGCAGCAGGGCCGGGTAGGCGGAGACGGCGGCGACGGCGGCGAGCCGGGCCGCCTCGCCGGCGCCGGGCGCCAACCGTCGGGCCAGCGCCACGGCGAGGAGCACTCCCACGCCGGCCAGCAGGGCGTTGACGACCAGTGCGCCCCGCCAGAGCGCGAGAGGGTCCGAGGCCAGCCGGGCCACCGGTGCCAGGACCAGGTCGTAGGCAGGGAACGAGTCGCTGCCGGGCGGCTCGCCGCGCCCGGCCAGGTAGCGGGCGGCGACGAGGTGACCGGCCTCGTCGGGGTGGATGACCGGCGCCCGCATGGCCGACCCGAGCACCAGGTGCGCGGCGGTCACGGCCGCGGCCAGCGCGGCGGCTCCGGGCGAGGGCCAGCGCGGCACGCCGTCAACGTAGACGGGTGTCCCCCCGACCGGCCGGCCGCCCGGCGCCGGCACCGGTGGCTCCTCTTTGCACACCGCCGCCACTGGCGTACAGTTCCGCCAGGGCGGAGAGGGGTGATTCCACTGCCACGGGAAGACAACGCAAGGACCCGGTTCCTCACGGTGGCCGAGGTTGCCGCCACGCTGCGCGTGTCGAACATGACCGTCTACCGCATCATCTCGGCCGGCGACCTGCCGGCGGTGCGGGTCGGCAAGTCGTACCGGCTGCGGGAGGACGACGTGGACAAGTTCCTCGCCGACCGCTACACCCAGGCCGGCTGAACCACCTCACCTTGGGCGGCCGCCTCCGCGACACCGTCTCGTTCCTGTCCGACTACGGGCTCGACGACGAGTTCGTCGGCGTCGTGCGCTCGGTGGTCCGCTCGCTGGCCCCGCATGCGGTGGTGGTCGACGTCACCCACGGGATCGCGCCCCACGACGTCCGGGCCGGCGCGCTGGCGCTCGTGCGCGCCGTGCAGTACCTGGCCCCGGGCGTGGTGCTGGCGGTCGTCGACCCGGGGGTGGGCACGGCCCGCCGCGCCGTCGCCGTGGGCGCCGGCCCCGACGACGAGGCGGTCTTCGTCGGCCCCGACAACGGGCTGCTGGCGCCGGCCGTCGCCATGGTGGGCGGCGCCACCCGGGCCGTCGAACTGACCAACCCCGGGTACCAACTCGAAGGCCCCGGCCCCACCTTCGCCGGCCGGGACGTGTTCGCCCCGGTGGCCGCCCATCTGTGCAACGGGGTGGACCTGGCCGAGCTGGGCGAGCCGGTCGACCCGCTGACCCTCCGGCCGGGTCTGGTGCCGCTCAGCCGGGTGGAGGGCGACCGCCTGGTCACCGAGGTGCTGTGGGTCGACCGATTCGGCAACGCCCAGCTGAACGTGGGGGCCGAGGAGGTCGACGCGCTGGGCGAGCGGGTCAGCGTCCGGTGGGGCGCCGACAAGGTGAGGACCGCCCGGCGGGCCGGCACTTACGGCGACCTGCGGCCGGGGGAGGTCGGCCTGGTCGTCGACTCCTACGGTCTGCTGTCGCTGGCGTTCGACCAGCGGTCGGCGGCCGACGAGCTCCGGCTGCGGGCCGGCGACGCCGTGACGCTGGAGGCGCCATGAGACGCGGGACCACCATCGTGCTCGCCATCCTGCTGGCGGCCATCTTCGCGGCCGCCCTGGTCCAGTTCCTCTTCGTGGCCCGATAGCGGCGGGCCGAGGGCCCGGCGGCGACCATGGACCGGGACCTCATCCGCACCGAGCGGCTGGTCGGCGACGGCCGGGAGCCGGGGACCATCCGCTTCGAGCGGGCCGGGCAGCAGGGCAGCGGCGGCCGGCGGCCGCGGCGGGCCGGCGGTGGCCACCAGGAAGCCGGCGAAGAGCAGGCTGATGCCGACCAGGAGGGTCACCGCGAAGCCGTCCATCTCGTCGAGCACGGAGTTGAGCAGGCCGCTGGCACCGGTGACCGAGGTGCCGAGGGCGATGAGCGCGTTGCCCCCCGCCAGCCGGCCCTGCCCCCGGGACCGGGCCCGCGCCGCGCTCCAGAGGGCGCCGGCCACCACCACCGTGGCCCCGCCGCCGGACGCAGCGGCAGCCAGGATGCGCGGGAGGGCGCCGAACACCTCCGAGCCCCGGGCCAGCTCGTCGCGGGGCAGCGCCCCGGTGAACGGTGCGACCGCGACGACGCCCGCCGCGAAGGCCACGAACAGCCCGACCACGATCGCCCAGGCGTCCCCCCGGCGGCGACCGGCCAGGAGGTAGACGGTGCCCAGGGCCAGCACCGGCACGTTGGCGACGGCGCCGAAGAGATAGAAGACGCGGAAGGTCAGCGGCCCCCAGCCCAGGGCGGCACCGGCCGCCAGGGCGAAGGAGGCGACGGCGAACATCGCCAGGGCGATGCTCCAGGCCAGCTCGTGGCGCCGGTGGGAGGCCAGCCAACGCTCGAAGGTGGACAGCCCGAAGGCGAGGGAGACCAGGGCGGCACCGGTGGCCAGGGCGGTGTGGAGCATCGCTCCCCGAGCGTAGGAACCCCAGGGGCACCTCGCCCATCGGGCCGCGGACCCGCCGCGCCGGGCCGGCCGGCCGATCGTGAAAACCTGCACGAGCGACGTAGAATCGGGCGATGGCCGCCGACCGCGCCCGCCGGAGCATCCCGGAGGCGACGGTCACGCGCCTGCCGCTGTACCTGCGGAGCCTGGTCGAGGTGGCCGAGGCCAAGACGACCACCATCTCGTCCGAGCGGCTGGCCGAGATGGCCGGCGTGAACGCCGCCAAGGTCCGCAAGGACCTGTCCTATCTCGGGTCCTACGGGACCCGCGGGGTGGGCTACGACGTCGAGTACCTGCTGTACCAGATCAGCCGTGAGCTGGGGCTCACCCAGGACCGGCCGGTCTGCATCGTCGGCCTCGGCAACCTGGGCCATGCGCTGGCCAACTACCGGGGCTTCATGGCCCGCGGGTTCCGGGTGGTGGCCCTGGTCGACGCCGACGCCTCCAAGGTGGGCGAGCGGGTGGGCGGGCTGAAGGTGCGCTCGGTCGAGGAGCTGCGCGACATCGTGGCCGAGAACGGGGTCGCCATCGGGATCATCGCCACGCCGGCGATCGCCGCCCAGGAGGTGGCCGACAAGCTGGTGGAAGCGGGCGTGCGCTCGATTCTCAACTTCGCCCCGGTGGTGCTGTCGGTCCCCGACACCGTCTCGGTCCGCAAGGTCGACCTGTCGATCGAGCTGCAGATCCTGTCCTTCTACCAGCAGCGCGGCACCCCCGGGCTGGTGGCCGAGCCGGCCGGGCGGTAGGCGCCGTGCCCGTCGACGCCCCGCTCTACCCGGTCAGCCTGCTGGTGGCCGGCCGCCACTGCCTCGTCGTCGGCGGTGGCGCGGTGGCCGCCCGCAAGGTCGGCGGCCTGCTGGACGCCGGCGCGGTGGTCCACGTCGTGGCCCGCCGCGTGGGCCCCGAGGTGCGGGCGCTCGGCGCCTCCTGGGAGGAGCGGGACTTCGCCGCCGAGGACCTGGGCGGCGCCCGCCTGGCCTTCGCGGCGACCGACGACCCGGCCGTCAACGCCGCCGTGCTGGCCGCCGGGGAGGCGGCCGGGGTCTGGGTCAACGCCGCCGACGACCCCGCCAACTGCTCCTTCACCCTCCCGGCGGTGGTCCGCCGCGGCCCCGTCACGGTCGCCGTCTCGACGGCCGGCCACAGCCCGGCCCTGGCCGGCTGGCTGGCCCGCCAGGTGGCCGACCGCCTCGGTCCCGAGCACGAGGTGCTGGCCGAGCTGCTCTCGCAGCAGCGGGAAGAGGTGCGGGCCGCGGGCCGGTCGACCGAGGGCCTGGACTGGCAGTCGGCGTTGAACTCCGACATGCTCGATCTCATCAGGGCCGGGAAGGTCCAACAAGCGAAGGAGCGCCTCGAGGCGTGCCTGTCCTCGTCGTCGGTCTGAACCACCGCAGCGTCCCGCTCGACATCCTCGAGCGGATGACCATCCGCCGGGGCTCGCTGCCCAAGGCGCTGGCCGACGTCGCCGGTCGGGACAACCTGGGCGAGGTCGTCGTCCTCTCGACGTGCATGCGCACCGAGGTCTACGCGGTGGCCGAGGCCTTCCACGGCGGGGTGGCCGACGTCCGCAACTTCCTGGCCGAGCTCGGCTTCACCGCCCCCGAGGACTTCTCGGACCACCTCTACAGCTACTACGGCGACAGCGCGGTGGCTCATCTGTTCCGGGTGGCCAGCGGGCTGGACTCGGCCGTGGTGGGCGAGAGCGAGGTCCTCGGCCAGGTGCGCGCCGCCTGGAAGCAGGCCGACGCGGAGGGCGTGGCCGGCCCGGTGCTCGGAGCGCTGTTCCGTCACGCCGTGGCCACCGGGCGGCGGGCCCGGGCCGAGACCGGCATCGGCCGGGGGACCACCTCGGTCTCCCAGGCCGCGGTCGAGATGGCCACCGCCCGGCTCGGTGGGCTGGAGGGCCGCCGCATCCTGGTGCTCGGCGCCGGCGACATGAGCGAGGGCATGGCCGTCGCGCTGGCGGGCGCACCGGGCGTCGGCGAGGTGCTGGTGGCCAACCGCAGCCCGGGCAAGGCGGTGGCGCTGGCCGCGCGCGTCGGTGGGCGCGCCATCGAGCTGGGCACGCTGCCGGACGCGCTCGGGACGGTGGACGTGCTGCTCACCTCGACCGGCGCGGCGGGCGTGCTCCTGGCGGCCGACGACCTGGCCGCGGTGATGGCGGCGCGCCCCGATCGACCGCTGCTGGTGGTGGACGTGGCCGTCCCGCGCGACGTCGACCCGGCGGCGACCGACGTGCCCGGTATCACGCTGCTCGACATGGACGACCTGCGGGCGTTTGCCGACGCCGGCCGCGCCGGCCGCCAGCGCGAGGTGCACCGGGCGCAGGCCATCGTCGACGAGGAGGCCGCCCGCTACCGTGCCACCTGGACCGCCCGCGAGGTGACGCCTCTGGTGGTGGCGCTGCGCCGCCGGGCCGAGGGCCTGCGGTCGGCGGAGCTGGACCGGTTCTCGGCACAGCTCGAGGGCCTCGAACCCGAGCAGCGCCAGGCCGTCGAGGCCCTGACGGAAGCCATCCTGGCCAAGGTGCTGCACGAGCCGACGGTGCGCCTGAAGCAGGCGGCCGGGACGCCGTCGGGCGACCGGCTGGCCGACGCCGTGCGGGCCCTGTTCGACCTGCGCTGAGTTGGGTCACCCGGTCGGGCCGCCCGGCCGCCAGGCCGGCGAGGTCTAGCTTCGTGACCATGGCGCTGCGGGTCACGGTGCCGGGGCCGGCCGGAGGCGGAGCGGTCGGCGGGGCTCCCGGCCGAGGTCCAACTTGAGCGATGCCGGCCGCCAGTTGCGGGTCGCCACGCGCGGCAGTCCCCTGGCCCGCTGGCAGAGCGACCACGTGGCCCGGCTGCTGGGCCGACCCGTCGAGACGGTGGTGGTCGAGACGGAGGGTGACCGCCGGGCGGACGTCCCGATTCCCGAGATGGCCGGTCGCGGGGTCTTCGTCAAGGAGGTTCAGGCCGCCGTGCTCGAGGGTCGGGCCGACTTCGCCGTCCACTCGGCCAAGGACCTGCCGTCGGTGCCCACGCCGGGGCTGGCCATCGTCGCCGTCCCCGAGCGCGGCGACGTGCGGGACGCGCTCGTCGGCGCCACGCTGGCCGGGATGGCGCCCGGCGCGCTGGTCGCCACCGGCTCGGTGCGCCGCCGCGCGCAGCTGGCCGGGTTGCGACCCGACCTCACCTTCACGACCCTGCGGGGCGCCATCGACACCCGGCTGGCGAAGGCCGACCGCTCCACGGCCATCGTGATGGCGGCTGTGGCCCTGGAGCGCCTCGGCCGGCGACCCCCGGTGGTCGACGTGCTCGATGCCGAGCTGCTCGTCCCCCAGGTCGGGCAGGGCGCGCTGGCCGTCGAGTGCCGGACCGACGACGGTGCCGTCCGCGCCGCGCTGGCCGGCGCGGACCACCCGCCCTCGTCCCGGGCGCTCGCCACCGAGCGGGCCTGGCTGGCCACCCTCGGCGGCGGCTGCGACATCCCGGCGGGGGCGCTGGCCCGCGTCGCCGGCGACGGCACCATCCACCTGACCGGCCTGCTGGCCTCCCTCGACGGCCACGTGGTGATCCGCGCCGCCGCGACCGGCCGCGACCCGGACTCCCTCGGCCCCGCCCTCGCCACCCGCCTTCTCGACGAGTGCGGCGGCGCCTGGGTCCTCGCCGGCCGCTGACCCCACGCGGTTCGGTACGGGGGGTGCGTACGATCCCGCGATGACCGTGTACCTGGTGGGCGCCGGGCCCGGTGATCCCGGGCTGCTCACCGTGCGCGGCGCCGAGGTGCTGGCCCGGGCGGAGGTGGTGGCCTACGACCGGCTCCTCGACCCGGCCCTGCTCGACCTCGCCCCGGCCGGCGCCGAGCGGATCGACGTGGGCAAGTCACCGGGTGGCCCGGTCGACCAGGACCAGATCAACGCCCTGCTGGTGGAGCGGGGCCGGGCCGGCCGGGAGGTGGTGCGGCTGAAGGGCGGCGACCCCTTCGTCTTCGGCCGCGGTGGGGAGGAGGCGTTCGCGCTGAAGGCGGCCGGCGTTCCCTTCGAGGTGGTCCCCGGCGTGAGCGCGGCGGTGGCCGTCCCGGCCTACGCCGGGGTGCCGGTGACCCACCGCGGGCTGTCGACGTCGTTCACGGTGGTGACCGGCCACAGCCGCCACCGGCCCGACAGCGAGACCGACTGGGAGGGGCTGGCCCGTTGCGGCGGGACGCTGGTCGTGTTCATGGGGGTGGCCCACCGGGCCGAGGTGGCGGCCCGGCTCCTGGCCGGTGGCCGGCCGCCGGGCACCCCCGTGCTGGTGGTGCACCGGGGTACCTGGCCGGGCCAGCGCAGCGTGCGTACGACGCTGGCCGAGCTGCCCACGACACCGGCCGAGCCGCCCGCCCTCCTGGTGATCGGTGAGGTCGCCGCACTGGACCTGGGCTGGTTCGAGGAGCGGCCGTTGTTCGGCCGGCGGGTGGTGGTGACCCGGGCGGCCGACCAGGCCCCGGCCCTCGTCGGGCGGCTCCGGGCCCAGGGTGCCGAGGCGGTCCTGCTGCCGACCATCGCGGTGCGGGAACCGGACGACGGCGGCGCCGCCCTGCGCCGGGCGGTGGCCGCGGCGGCGGCCTACGACTGGGTCGTCCTCGCCTCCCCCAACGCGGTCGAGCGGGTGCTCCCGCTGCTTCGTGACGCCCGCGATCTGGGCACCGCCCGGGTGGCGGCGGTCGGTCCGGGCACCGCCGACGCCCTGGCCCGCTGGCGGGTGGTCGCCGACCTGGTGCCGCCCCGCGCCGTGGCCGAGTCGCTGGTGGAGGTCTTTCCCGCGCCGCCCGTTGGCGGTGGCCGCGCCCTCCTGCCCCGCGCCGCCGCAGGCCGCGACGTCCTGCCCGACGGCCTGGCGGCGGCCGGCTGGACGGTGGACGTGGTCGACGCCTACCGCACCGAGCCGCAACGGCTCCCCCCCGACGCCCTCGAGGCCGCGGCGGCCGCCGACGCCATCTGCTTCACCTCGGCGTCGACGGTCACCGGATGGGTCGACTCGGGCGGCGGCCCGGCCACCCCGCCGGTCGTGGCCTGCATCGGCCCGGTCACCGCCGAGGCGGCTTCGGCAGCCGGCCTGACCGTCACCGTCGTGGCCGATCCGCACACGGTGGCCGGCCTGGTCGAGGCGCTCCGCCGCGCCCTGGAAGGGCGGCCGGCACCGGTAGCGTGAACTGGTGCGCAGCCGGCTCGTCGCGGCGGCCCTCGCCCTCGCCCTGGTGCTGGCGGCGGCCGGCGGGCTGGCGCTGCTGCGGCTGCCCCGCAACCGCCCCCCCGAACTGGCCGTCGCTCCGGCGCTGCGCGTCCTCGTCGGCGGTGCGCTCGACACCCGCCTGATCGCCACCGACGCCGACGGCGACCCGCTGCGCTGGTCGTCCGCCGGCCTGCCGGCCGGCGCGGTCCTCGAGCCCGACGGCCGCCTGCGCTGGTCCCCCGCGCCGGACCAGGCCGGCACCTTCCCGGTCACCGTGACCGTGCGGGACGACGACGGGGCGCCGGCCGCCGCCCGCCTCGACCTCCTCGTCCGCCACCCGCCCCGCCCCGACCTGTACGTCGCCATGGGCGACTCGGTGGCCAGCGGGCACGGCCTGGAGCTGGCCGACTGGCTGGGCCGCGACCCGTGCTGGCGCGACGCCGACGACTCCTACCCGGCCCGGCTCCTCGACCGCCGCCTTCGCGGTCCGGCCCCGAACGGACACGGCACGCCGGCGCTGCGCCACCTCGCCCTGGTCGCGTGCAGTGGCCACACGTCCACCGACCTCGTCACGGCACCGGTCGACGGCGGCCCGGACCTGCCCGGCCGGCCGGCGCGGATGACGCAGCTGGACTGGGCCGTGGCCGCCAACCCCGGGCTGGTCACCGTGACCATCGGCGCCAACGACCTGGGGATCGGCCGGCCCGGCCGGGTGGTGGCCGCCGGCGGGCGGGTCGACGACGGCTTCGTCCGGGCCAGGCTGGACCGGCTCGAGGCGAACCTGGCCGCAGCAGTCCGGCGGCTGGTGGACGCCACCGACGCCCGCGTCATCGTGAGCACCTACCACGACCCGACCGCCGAGACGCCGCAGGGCGTCGACGGCTGCCGGGAGGCCTGCTTCAAGCGGGCCGCCTCCGCGGTCGTGGCCGCCCTCAACGCCACGGTCCGCTCCGCCGCGGCAACGGCCGATCCCGGGCGGGTGGCGGTGGCCGACGTGGCCGGCGCCTTCCGCGGCCACGGCGCACCCAACGGCCGCGGACCCGACGTCCTGCGCTCCGGCGACGGCCCCCTCGACTTCCCGGCCCTGCTCGGCTGGGCAGGCGACGTCCACCCGTTCTGCGCCAAGGGCCACGGCGGGTCCGGCAGGACCTGGGTCAGCGCCGCCGACTGCATCCACCCGAACCGTGCGGGCGCCGAGGCCTATGCCGACGCCATGGACGGCGCCTGGCGCTCGGCCCGCTGGCAGCCGGCGTAGACGCCTGCCGCAACTCCTACGCTGGGCAGCGATGCCCTTCCCCGAGCGCCGCCTCCGCCGGCTGCGCCGCACGCCCGCGCTGCGGCGGCTCGTCGCGGAGACCCGGCTCGGCATCGACGACCTGGTGGCGCCGCTGTTCGTCCGCGAAGGCATCACCGAGCCTCGGCCGATCGCCTCGCTGCCCGGCGTGGTCCAGCACACCCGCGAGTCGCTCCGCAAGGAGGTGGCCGAGCTGGCCGGTCTCGGCGTGCCGGCCGTCGTCCTGTTCGGGGTGCCGACGGCCCGGGACGCCGAGGGCAGCGGCGCCTGGGACCCCGCCGGCATCGTGCCCGCCGCCCTGGGCGACCTGCGGGCCGAGGTGGGCGACGCCATGGTGCTGATGGCCGACCTGTGCCTCGACGAGTACACCCACCACGGCCACTGCGGTGTGCTGGATGCCGCGGGCCAGCCCGACAATGACGCCACGCTGGCGAGCTACGCCCGCGTTGCCCTCGCCCAGGCCGAGGCCGGCGCCGACGTGGTGGCCCCCAGCGGGATGATGGACGGCCAGGTCGCAGCGATCCGGGCCGCGCTTGACGGCGCCGGCCGGTCGTCGACGGCCATCCTGGCCTACTCGGCCAAGTACGCCTCGGCCCTCTACGGGCCATTTCGGGAGGCCGTGGACGTGACCATCAGCGGCGGCGACCGGCGGGGCCACCAGCAGAACCCGGCCAACGCCCGGGAGGCCCGCGCCGAGGTGGCCGAGGACGTGGCCGAGGGCGCCGACATGGTGATGGTGAAGCCGGCGCTGGCCTACCTCGACGTGATCGCGGCCGTGCGAGCTGCGGTCGACGTGCCGGTCGCCGCGTTCCACGTCAGCGGCGAGTACGCCATGGTGAAGGCTGCGGCCGAGCGGGGCTGGATCGACGGCCCCGCCGTCATGGCCGAGCACGTCGGCGCCGTCAAGCGGGCCGGCGCCGACCTCGTTCTCACCTACGCGGCCCGCGAGCTGGCCGAGTCTCTGCGTGCCCGCGCCTGACCGCGCGAACCTGTTCGCGCGGGCCGGCCGGGTGACACCGGGCGGCGTCAACTCCCCTGTGCGGGCGTTCGGTTCGGTGGGCGGCGAACCGTACTTCGTGGCCAGGGCCGAGGGCGCCCACGTGGTGGACACCGAGGGCCGCCGCTACCTCGACTACGTCCAGTCCTACGGCGCGTCGATCCTCGGCCACGCCCACCCGGCGGTGGTGGCGGCGGTGCAGCGGGCGGCGGCCGCCGGTACGACCTACGGCGCGCCGACGGAGGGCGAGGTGCGGCTGGCCGAGGCGGTGGTGGAACGCGTGTCCGGGTGCCAGATGGTGCGGCTGGTGTCCAGCGGCACCGAGGCGGCCATGTCCGCGGTGCGGCTGGCCCGGGGCTTCACCGGGCGGTCACGCCTGATCAAGTTCGCCGGCTGCTACCACGGCCACAGCGACGCCCTGCTCGCCGCCGGCGGCAGTGGCGTGGCGACGCTCGGCCTGGCCGGCTCCGACGGCGTGCCGGCCGGCGCCGTGGCCGACACGCTGGTGGTGCCCTACAACCGCGTTCCCGAGATCGGCGAGGACGTCGCCGCGGTGATCGTCGAGCCGGTGGCCGCCAACATGGGGCTGGTCCCGCCGGCGGCCGGCTTCCTCGACGGGCTGCGCACCGCCTGCGACCGTGCCGGCGCGCTGCTGATCTTCGACGAGGTCATCACCGGCTTCCGCCTCGGCCCCGGCGGCGCCAGCACCGCCTTCGGCGTCCGGCCGGACCTGTGGTGCTTCGGCAAGGTGCTCGGCGGCGGCCTGCCCCTGGCCGCCTTCGGCGGTCGCACGGACGTGATGGCCCGCCTGGCCCCCCTCGGCCCGGTGTACCAGGCCGGCACGCTGTCGGGGAACCCGCTCGCCACTGCGGCGGGCCTAACCGTGCTGGAACGCCTGGACGAAGCGGCCTACACCATGCTGGCCGGCCGGGCCGCCGAGCTGGCCACCGGCCTGGCGCAGGTGCTGGGCGACGCCGGCCTGGCGGTCCACGTGCCGGTGGTGGGACCGCTGGTGGGGCTGTTCTTCACGGATGCGCCGGTCACCGACTACGACGACGCGCAGCGGTCCTGCGGCTCGGGCCGCTACGCCCGCTTCTTCCGGGCCATGCTGGCCCGCGGCGTGGCACTGCCCCCGGGGCCCTACGAGGTGCTGTTCCCCAGCCTGGCCCACGGGCGGGACGACATCGAGCGCACGATCGACCTGGCCCGCTCTGCGGCCGCCGAGGTGGTCGAGCCTTGACGCCGGCGGCTCAGGCGGTGGTGCTGCCTGCAGACTGGCTGGCCCGCTCCTGCAGGAGGCCGACCACCAGGTCCCGCATGGAGAACACGCCCAGCAGCGCGCCGGTCTCGTCGACCACGACCAGGTGCCGGAAGCTCTTCTCCCGCATGATGCGGGCCGCGTCGATCACCTCGGTGGTGGGAGGGACGGTCGACAGCCGGCCGGTCACGAACTCCTTCACGGTGGCGGTCTTGGTGTCGGCCCCGCGGGCGATGGCCCGCAGCGCGTCCCGGTCGGTGATGATGCCCGACGGCGACCCGTCGGTGATCACCACGGCCGAGCCGATGCCCCGCTCCATCATCTTGACGGCGGCGTCGTGGAACGAGTCGGTCGCCTTCACCGTCAGGACCGCCCGCGTGGTGAGGCCGCCGATCTCCATGGCCGGCCACTGTAGCGGCAGGCCCCCCTTCGCTGCCGCTCCCGGAACGAGGAACCTCCCGGTGCTGAATGTGAAAACAATCACAATGGTCGGTAGGATTGGCCCATGACGCTCGTGCATCGAGTGCTGTACCCCCGGCCGATCATCTCGCTGGAGGACCACGTCGCCCGGGGCGGGGGCAAGGGGCTGGCGCTGGCCGGGCGGATGGACCCGGTTGCCATCATCGACAAGGTCCTCGCGTCGGGCCTGCGAGGACGGGGCGGGGCCGGCTTCCCGACCGGCCGCAAGTGGCAGACGGTCCGGGAGAACCGGTCCGACCTGGTGCCGGCGACGGTGATCGTCAACGCGGCCGAGGGCGAGCCGGGCACGTTCAAGGACCGGACCATCCTGCGCCGCAACCCCTACCTGGTGCTGGAGGGCTCGTTGGTCGCCGCCCGGGCCGTCGGCGCCGACCTGGTGATCTTCGCCATGAAGCAGTCCTTCGAGGGCGAGATCGACCGCATGCGCGAGGCCATCGACCAGGCCGAGGCCGCCGGTTGGGGCGAGGGCGTGCGCATGACGATCTTCGAGGGGCCCGACGAGTACCTCTACGGCGAGGAGAGCGCGCTCCTCGAGACGATCGACGGCCGCTGGCCGTTCCCCCGGGTCGTCCCGACCTTCCGACGGGGGATCGGCATGGCCACCCGGGCCGACGACGCGCCGGCCCCGGCGCTGGTCAACAACACCGAGACCATCGCCAACGTGGCCCGCATCATCGCCCGCGGGCCGGCCTGGTTCCGCACCGTCGGGACCGAGCAGTCGCCCGGCACCATCGTCTGCACGATCACCGGCTACACCAAACGCCACGGCGTCGGCGAGGTGCGAATGGGCACGCCGCTGCGCGAGGTCATCGACGCAGTGGGCGGCGGCGCCCGGCGGGGCCGGCGCATCACCGCGGTCATGTCGGGCGTGGCCAACGCGCTGATCCCGGCGTCGCAGCTGGACGCGCCGGTCAGCTACGAGGGCCTGGCCGCCGCCGGCAGCGGCCTGGGGTCGGCCGCCTTCATCGTGCTGGACGACAGCGTCGACATGGCCGCGGTGGCGGCCGGGGTGGCCCGCTTCCTGGCCGTGGAGTCCTGCGGCCAGTGCTCGCCCTGCAAGCTCGACGGCCTGGTCCTTGCCCAGCGGTTCCAGACCCTGTGCGAGTCGCAGGCCGTCGAGAACGACGCCCGGGTCATCCGCAAGCGACTGGGCACCGTCGCCGACCGATCGCGCTGCTTCCTGGCCACCCAGCAGCAGGTGGTCATCAACAGCATCCTGCAGCTCTTCCCCGAGGCGGTGACCGACCACCTGTCGGGGGCGGCCCCGGCCGTCGAGCCGGAGCTGATCGCCGAGCTGCTGGACATCGCCGACGGCAGGGCGATCGTCGACGAGCGGCACCGCCGCAAGCAGCCGGACTGGACCTTCAACCCGCGGGACTCGGGCACGGTGCCGGTGGAGCGCTACGCCAGCCTGGCGCCGCCCTGGCGGGTCTGAGCGCCGGGGGCGGCTGCTAGCGTCCGCCCTTCGATGCCCTTCGCCTCGCGGTCCGGTGGTGCCCGACCCCGCTGGCTGGTGCCGGCGGCCATCGCGGCGGGTGTGCTGCTGCTCCTCGTCGTGCCGATCGTCGCCTCCTACAACGGCCTCGTCACCAAGCAGGAGTCGGCGGACCAGTCCTTCGCCGACCTGGACACCCAGATCCAGCGTCGCAACGACCTCATCCCCAACCTGGTCAACGCGGTGCGCGGCATCCTCAACCAGGAGCAGGAGGTGTTCGGCGAGCTGGCCCGGGCCCGCGCCGCCTACGCCGGCGCCGGGTCGCCCGAGGAGAAGTTCGCCGCCTCGGGCCGGATCGAGGCCGGCATCGGCCGCCTTCTGGCCATCGTCGAGAACTTTCCCGAGCTGCGCAGCAGCGAGAACGTGCTCGACCTGCAGACGCAGCTGGAGGGGACCGAGAACCGCATCGCCCAGGCCCGCCGGGACTACAACGCGGCGGTCACGGACTACAACGTGAGCACCCGCCGGTTCCCGCGGAGCATCGTGGCCGGGCTGTTCGGCTTCGACCGCAGGCCGCTGTTCGAAGCCGAACCGGAGGCGCGTGAGGTGCCCGAGGTCGATCTCGGCGGGTCCTCCACGCCACGCTGATGACCCGCCGCCGGTGGGGCAGCGCCTCGGCGGTGTTCGTGGTGGCGCTGGGCCTGCTGGCCGGCGCCGGGCCGGCCGCAGCGGCCGAGGTCCCCGCCTTCACGGCCCCGGTGGTCGACGCCGCCGGCGTGGTACCCGACGAGGTCGAGCGGCAGGTCAGCGCCGGGCTGGCCGACTACCAGGCGCGGTCGGGCAACCAGGTGGCCGTCGCCGTGGTCGCCACCACCGGCGACCAGTCGATCGAGGACTACAGCATCGACCTGGCACGCCGCTGGGGCGTGGGCCGCGAGGGCGACGACAACGGCGTCGTCCTCGTCATCGCCGTCGAGGACCGTCGGCTGCGCATCGAGGTCGGTCGGGGCCTGGAGGGCACGCTCACCGACCTGCAGTCGGGCCGGATCATCCGGGAGCGGCTGATCCCGCTCCTCAGGGAGGGGAACCTGGGCGAGGCGGTGGCGCAAGGCGCGGCCGCCATCCGCGCCGAGCTGGGCGACGCCGAGGTCGGCGAGCTGCCCCCGCCGCCGGCACAGGAGGAGCCGGCCGGCGCCTCGTTCCCGTGGCCCCTGCTGTTGATCCCGGCGTTCGGCCTGCTGTCGCTGGGCCGCCGCCGGCGACGGTACGGCGGCTTCGGGGGAGGTGGTGCCAGTGGGAGCTGGTAGCCCCAAGCTGACCCGTCGCGGCCGGGAGGAGGTGGGCCGGGTGGTGGCCGAGGCGGAGTCGGCCACGGGCCTGCAGATCTGCGTGTTCCTCGGCCGCGCCGGGACCGACTCCCGGGCCCGGGCCGAGGAGCTGTTCGTGTCGGCCGGCCTGGTCACCCGCCCGGCGGTCCTGGTGCTGGTCGCCCCGCGGGAGCATCGCGTCGAGGTGGTCACTGCTCCTGCCGCCCGGACCCGCATCCCCGACGAGGCGGCGGCGGCTGCCGTCGAGGCGATGACCCAACGATTCGCGGCCGGCGACCTCGCCGGTGGCATCGTGGCCGGCGTCCGCCGGTTGGCCGAGGCGGCCGGCCCCGGCGAGGCCGAGCCCGGTGCCGGCGACCTGCCCGACCTGCTGGACGGCTGATCGTGGGGCTTCGCCGACGGCCCGTCAGCGGGTGGGGGCGAGGCGGGCGATGGCGGCGACCGCCTTGTAGGCCGCCTCGGCCGGGCCCAGCTCGTCGGGGCGGAGCAGGTTGGCCATGATCCGCAGCACCCACTCCATGAGGGTGCGGGACCTCATGCCGGTGCCGACCAGCGCCCGCATCAACTCGGGGCGCCCGATGATCTTCACGAACGCCCGCGCCACCTTGTAGTACAGCGCGTACTCCTCCTCGACGCGGCGGCGGTACTCCTGCAGGGCCAGGCCGTCACCGCTGTCGAGCGCCAGGCCCACCGACTCGGCAGCCATCCGGCCCGTCTCGTAGGCGTAGCAGATGCCCTCGCCGTTGAAGGGGTTGATGGCCCCCCCGGCGTCGCCCACCACCACGTGGGTGGGACCGACCCGCGGCCCGACCGAGAACGCCATCGGCAGCTTGCCGCCGGTGGGCGGCCCGCACGACGTCTCGGGGCGGATGTCCCACGAGCTCGGGGCGTAGTCGGCGAACGCGGCCATGAGGTGGCTGGTGTTCACCGACTTCCACTGTTTGAAGGTGGAGAGCAGCCCGATGCCCACGTTGACCCGGCCGTCGCCCACCGGGAAGATCCACCCGTACCCGGGCAGCACGTCGCCGTGCTTGTCACGGATGTCGAGGTGGCTCTCGATCCACGGCTCGTCGTGGCGGGGCGAGCGGTAGTAGCCCCGGATGGCCATCCCCAGCGGGTAGGCCCGGTCCCGGGAGGCGCCGATGGCCCGGCCGAAGCGGGAGTTGGCACCGTCGGCCACCACCACGTAGCGGGCCCGCACCTCCTCGACCGCTCCCGTGTCGCCCCGCCGGACCATGGCCCCCCGCAGCAGCCCGGCGTCGGTCACCGGCTCAACGGCCTCGGCCGCCTGCCACATCGTGGCCCCCGCCTTGACGGCCCGCTCCGCGACGAGGTGGTCCAGGTCCTTGCGGGTGACGACGTAGCCGTAGCTGGGGAAGTCGGGGTGGTCGGGCCAGCGCAGCTCCAGGGTCCGGCCGAAGGCGATCGAGCGCAGCCCGTCGAAGCGGTGGTGGCCGGCCAGCTCCGGTCCCAGCCCCATGTCCTCGAGCTGGCGCACCGACCGGGGCGTCAGGCCGTCGCCGCACGTCTTCTCGCGCGGGTAGCGCTTCTTCTCCACGAGGAGGACGTCGTGGCCGGCCTCGGCCAGCCAGTAGGCGCACGACGCGCCCGATGGGCCGCCCCCGACGACCAGGACGTCAGGGCCGCTCACGTCTCGACGCTAGAGCCCTTCGCGCTCGTACAGGACGACGGCCTCAATCTCCTCGTCCGAGAGGTTGGCGAAGCCCGGCATGGCGCCGGTGGCCGGCCCCCGCTGCCCCCCGGGCCGATCGGGGTCGCCGTAGGGCTGGCCGGCGAACGGGCCCGAGCCGGTGCGGATCCACTCGGCGTGGTCGGCCTCGTCGGGGAACGTCAGCGCCGCCTCGCCGCCGGCAAGGGCCGGGAAGCTGCCGGCACCCTCGCCGTTGGGACCGTGGCAGGCCGAGCACCCTGACGAGCGGTACACCTCGGCGCCCAGGGCGATCGGGTCCAGCTCCTCCTCGGCGTGGCGCTCGCCGAAGGCGCCCATGTAGAGCATCGCCCAGAAGGGCAGGACCAGCAGCACCGGCATCACCCAGGCCGGGATGCGGGTCCGCGTCTTCTCCTTGAAGTCGAGGTAGGTCGGCGCCGCCGGTCCCTCGTCGACCACGACCGCCGGCGGTGCGGCGGGAGCGGCGGCGGGGGCGACGCTCGTCTCGGCGGCGCCGGCGGCGGCGACCGCCGCGGGTCCCGTCTCGGCGGGCACGGCCGCCCCGTCCCCACCGGCCAGTCCCAGTGCGGCGCGACGCTCGCGGGATCGGCGGAGAAGGTGCTCGGGGACCTCGGCCACGGCGGCCGACTGTAGTGGCGCGACGGCCGCCCGGACCAAGCCGCGAACCGGGTCCCCGCACGCTGTCGCAGGGCTCTTCGCCGATGTGAAGTCGCCCAGGGGGGCGTGGTAGAACCGCCCGGTACCGGTGCAGCGCCGTCTCGCCGGTACTATGTGATCAGTTTCACGAGTGCCCGAGCCGCAGCCGCAGGAGAGAGAACACGATGGTCGCCTTCCTGGTCTCAGTGGTCATCACCGGGATCATGTGCGCCATCGTCGTGTTCGTCGGCAAGCGGCGGGCCCCCGGCACCCCGATGACCTGGGGCGAGGCGTTCCTGGCGGCGACGTTCATGTTCGCCCTCATGCTGCTGCTCTACGGCATCGTGCCCAACCAGTGGCTCCTGTGGGCGGACACCGAGTTGGGCTGGCGCAGTGACAGCTTCGGCATCCCCACGCCGTTCGGCCGCCTCTTCGAGGAGGGCATCACCTTCGGTGGCCGTGGCCGGCTGATGATCTCCGCGCTGGTGATCCGCGACATCATCGCCGCCGGCATCTACATCGTGGGGTTCGCCGGCCAGATCGCCGGCTGGCTGTGGTGGCAGAAGCGGGGCCGCAAGCCGGCCGCCGTTGCGACCATCGAGACCTCGGCCTTCGGCCGGCCCATCGTCAAGAAGGCCTGAGGGAAGGAGGCAGCCATGGCCAAGACCGACGCCAACCCACCGCTCCCGGCGTTCCCGGGCGAGTACACCCTCACCGAGATCCCGCCCGAGGCGCTGTCGAAGTCGGTGAAGCCCAAGCAGTTCCTGCACATCGACCAGTCCGAGTGCATCATGTGCGAGGGGTGCGTCGACATCTGCCCGTGGAAGTGCATCCACATGCTGTCGACCGAGACGATCGCCCAGGCGGTCGGCACCGAGCAGCCGGGGCTGGACCCCGACGACCACGTGGTCTTCCTCGTGGACGAGGACGTCTGCACCCGCTGCGGCCTGTGCGTCGACCGCTGCCCGACGGGCGTCATCATCATGGGCAAGACCGGTGTGGCCCCCCGCGAAGGCGACCGCCACCAGCGTGACAGCAGCCACGGCTACGCCTACGGCATGCGGTTCTAGAGGGGAGCACCGGACACACCGTGGCAAAGCGACTCGAGCTCAGAGGGCACTTCTCCAAGAAGCTG
>DATLFQ010000117.1:0-13577 GCA_035540915.1 Acidimicrobiales bacterium | reverse complement strand
ACGTTGGCCACCGGCGACTCCGGCGGGCGGCAGCGGTGCGGGCGGGTCGAGGGCGGGGGCCTGTCGATCGGGCCCGGCGGCGGGTACTGGCTGGTGGACGCGGCGGGCACCGTCACGCCGTTCGGCACTGCTCCCCGACTGGCGTCTGCGCCGGCCCGCGCCGGCGCGCCCGTCGTCGGCATGGCCGCCACGCCCAGCCGGCAGGGCTACTGGGTCGCAGCCTCGGACGGCGGCGTGTCGGCCGTCGGCGACGCCACCTTCGCCGGCTCGGCGGCGGGCGCCCGCCTGGCCCGGCCGGTGGTCGGCATCGCCGCCCCGGAGGGCCAGGTCACCGCGGTCCTGCGCGACAGCAGCGGCCGCGGCCAAGGAGTCGTCCACTTCAGCCAGGACGGCGCCAAGGTGCGGGTGCACGTCGTCGCCCGCGGCCTGGTGCCCGGATGGCACGGCTTCCACGTCCACGCCGTCGGCAACTGCACGGTGGGCGACCCGGCCAGCCCGTTCACGGCCGCCGGCGGCCACCTCGGCTCGGGCGCTCCTACCAACCAGAGCCACAGCGACCACGACGGGGACATGCCCCTGCTCTACGTGAACCAGAGCGGCACCGCCGAGGCCACCTTCCGGACGGACAACTTCACGCTGGCCCAGCTGCTGGACGCCGACGGCAGCGCGGTCATCGTGCACGCCGCCCCGGACAACTACGCCAACATCCCGTCCCGCTACGTCCAGGTGGCCGGCGACACGCCCGGGCCGGACGCCACCACGCTGGCCACCGGTGACGCCGGCGGGCGCCAGCGCTGCGGGGTGGTGCAGCGGACCGGCAACGGCTACTGGCTGGTGGCCACCGACGGCGGTGTGTTCGCCTTCGGCGACGCCCGGTTCCACGGGTCCACCGGGGCCATCCGGTTGAACCAGCCGATGGTGGGCATGGCGGCCACGCCGTCGGGCCAGGGCTACTGGCTGGTGGCTGCCGACGGCGGCATCTTCGCCTTCGGGGACGCCGCCTTCCGGGGCAGCACCGGCGCCATCCGCCTCAACCGGCCGGTGGTCGCCATGGCCCCCACCCCGACCGGTGACGGCTACTGGCTGGTGGCCAGCGATGGCGGCGTGTTCGCCTTCGGCGACGCGGTGTTCCGCGGGTCGACCGGCGACATCCGGCTGAATCAGCCGATCGTGGCCATGGTGCCGACGCCGACCGGCGGGGGCTACACGCTCATCGCCGCCGACGGTGGTGTGTTCGCCTTCGGCGATGCGCAGTTCGCCGGCAGCGGGGCGGCCGCCCGCCTGCCCGAGCCGGTGCGCGGAGCCGCGGGCGCCACTGCCTGACGGCGCCGCACCGCGGCGGCGGCCCTTAGGGTCCGGGGCCGCCGCCGCGGTGCGCGTCCACGAAGCGCTGCAGGGCGCCCGGATCGACCGCTGTGCATCGGAGCCGGTAGCGCCAGGCGGTGGCCACCACCGGCGCGTCGAGCTGGCCGTTGGGGGCGACCACCACGTCCTCGGCGGCCAGGCCCTCCAGGCGCCGCCGATCCCGGTCGGCGAGGTCGCGGTACTGGACGAGTACGCCGCCTTCCTCCAGCACTGCCACCTGCTCGGGGCGGGCCAGCGGCCGGCGGAGCGCTCCCTGCGCCTCGGTGCCCGGCAGGTGCGCGCCCGAGGTCGGCGGGTCCGAGGCGTAGGGCGGCTCGGGCGCGCCGGGCAGGACGTGGCGGGCGCTGCCCGGGTCGAGCGCCTCCATCACCTCAGGTGCGCAGGCGCCTTCGACCGCGGCGCCGCCGCCGCCACAGGCGGCGAGTGCGGCCCCTGTGGCAATCGACAGGGCCAAGGACAGCCGGAGGGCCGGGCGGGCACGGGCGATGGCGGGAGTCCATCACACCTGCCGCTCGGATCGGTGGCGCCCGCACCGCCCGGGGGCGCCGGCCCCCCTCCCGCTAACATCGGCTCGATGCTGAGGTCCTCCGTCGAGCGCCGATTGGCCCGGGCCACCAGCCGCCTGCAGGCGGCTCGTGCCGAGCTGGCCGTGCTGGACGAGCAGGTGGCCGCCCTGGCCGGCGACGCCGACGACGCCCGGGTCCGTGCGCTCGTCTCCGACTCGCCGCTCGACGGGCAGGAGCACCGCCAGGCCGCCCGTGCCGCCGACCGCATGGCCGTCAGCCGGGCGGCGCTCGTCGCCGAGCTGGCCCAGCTCGAACGGACCATCGACGACCTCCTCGACCGGCTCGCCCCGTCCAGATAGCCGCCAAGGACCACCACCCTTGACCGTCCGCGTCGTCATCGCCGAGGACGAGGCCATCATCCGCCTCGACCTGAAGGAGGTCCTCCAGGAGGAGGGCTACGAGGTCGTCGGCGAGACCGGCCGCGGCGACGAAGCGGTCGAGCTGGTCCGCAGCCTGGACCCCGACCTGGCCATTCTGGACATCAAGATGCCCGGCATGGACGGCCTGGCCGCCGCCCGGGAGATCGCCAACGGGCGCAAGGCGGCGGTGCTGATCCTCACCGCGTTCAGCCAGAAGAACCTCATCGAGGAGGCGCGGGACGCCGGGGCCATGGCGTACCTCGTGAAGCCGTACCAGGCCAGCGAGCTGATCCCCGCCATCGAGGTGGCGCTCGGTCGCTTCCACGAGATCCAGGCCCTGGAGCGGGAGAACCGCAGCCTCGAGGAACAGCTGGAGACCCGCCGGGTGGTGGCCCGGGCCAAGGGCCTGCTGATGGACAGCCACAAGCTCTCCGAGAGTGACGCCTTCCGGTTCATCCAGCAGAGCGCCATGCGCGAGCGCCTGACCATGCGCGTCACCGCCCAGCGCGTGCTCGACGGCCAGCTGCAGCCGTAGGCCATCGGGCCGGGCGTTCCGGTAGCTTCCCCGGTCGTACCGACCGACCGGTGCCGCTGCCGGTGCCGTCCCCGAGGAGGAAGCCCGTGCCACTGACCGCCCGCCGTCTCGTGCCCGCCCCTGGCCGTACGAGATGAGTGCCCACCCCAGCCCCGGCGTGCCCGGGGCGATCGCCTCCAGGGGGCGCCATTCCGGCGTGCTCCTGGCCGCCCTGTCCGTCCTGAGCCTGACGGTCGCCGGCTGCGGGTCCGGCTCCGACGGGACCGCCGCCCCGGCGCCCGGCGCCGGCACGCCCTCCACCGTCAGCTCCGAAACCTTCGTCATCAGCGCCATCCCCGACCAGGACCCCGAGAAGCTGCAGCGCCTGTACGGCACCGTCGCCACCTACCTCAGCCGCACGCTCGGCGTTCCCGTCGAGTACGAGCCGGTCGTCGACTACCCGGCGTCGGTGAGCCTGTTCAGGGTGGGTGACCTCGACATGGTCTGGTTCGGCGGCCTCACCGGGGTGCAGGCCCGCATCCAGACGCCCGGCTCCAAGGCGCTGCTCCAGCGGGACGTCGACGAGGACTTCCGCTCCGTCTTCATCGTCAACACCGCCACCGGCCTGGCCCCGGTCACCGACGGCGCCGGGCTGGCCCAGCTGAAGGGCCGGCGGTTCACCTTCGGAAGCGAGTCGTCCACCTCGGGTCGCCTGATGCCCGAGTTCTTCCTCGGCGAGGCGGGGGTCGGGACCTCCGACTTCGCCGGCCAGCCCGGCTTCTCCGGCTCCCACGACCGAACCATCGAGCTGGTCACCGCCGGGACGTTCGAGGCCGGCGTGCTGAACGAGCAGGTCTGGAAGGCCCGCCTGGCCGAGGGCAGGGTCGACCGGGGCAAGGTGACCGCCTTCTACACCACGCCCGGCTACCACGACTACCACTGGGTCGCCCGCCAGGACTCGCTGGCCCGTTACGGGCCGGACTTCGAGTCCCGCCTGGTGCAGGCGTTCGTCGACCTCGACGCCGCCGATCCCGAGCAGGCCACCATCCTCGAGCTCTTCACCGCGACGCGCTTCATCCCCACCGCCGACGAGAACTA
Source organism: Acidimicrobiales bacterium (assembly GCA_035540915.1). Taxonomy (GTDB): domain Bacteria; phylum Actinomycetota; class Acidimicrobiia; order Acidimicrobiales; genus DATLFQ01. The sequence continues at coordinate 9,675 of DATLFQ010000117.1, read as the reverse complement.
CGGCGAGATCGAGAAGGTGGGGCGCAAGCTCGGGCTGGTCACGTGAGCCCTGCCCCTGCGGGGGCCGAGGCAGCCGGTCCGGCGTTCTCCCTGCGGGGCGTGGGCGTGCGCTACGGCGCTGCCTGGGCGCTGCGGGAGGTGGACCTCGACGTCGAGGCCGGCCAGCGCGTGGCGCTGGTCGGCCCCAGCGGCGCCGGCAAGTCGACGCTCCTGTCCCTCCTCAACGGCTCGGTGCCGCCCACCACCGGCTCGGTCCGGGTGCTCGGCTCGGACCCGGCGAGCCTCCGACCGCGCGAGCTGCGCGGTTTGCGGCGCCGCGTCGGCACGGTGCACCAGCAACTGCACCTGGTCGGGCCGCTGCGGGTGGTGCACAACGTCAACGCGGGACGCCTGGGGGAGTGGCCGCTGGCCAAGGCCGCCTGGTCGCTCGTGTCGCCGCAGGAGGTAGACACGGTGTCCGGCGCGCTGGAACGGGTCGGCATCCCCGGCAAGCTCTACGAGCGGGTCGACCGGCTCTCGGGCGGCGAGCAGCAGCGGGTGGCGCTGGCCCGGGTCCTGGTCCAGCGCCCCGAGGCCATCCTCGGCGACGAGCCGATCGCCAGCCTTGACCCGGCCCGGGCCGGCGAGATCATGGACCTGCTCCGCGACCTCGCCTTGGAGCTGGGCACCACCTTGGTGGTGAGCCTGCACGCCATTGAGCTGGCCCTCTCGCACTGCGAGCGGGTGATCGGGCTCCGTGACGGCCGGGTGGTCTTCGACCTCCCGCCGGCCGAGGTGACGGCGGCGTTGGCCGGCGACCTGTACCGGTTGGGCTGACGATGGCCCCGGTCGAGGAGGCCGTGCCCGAGGCGGGGCTCCTCGAGCGAGAAGCCCTGGTCGGCGGCGGTCCCACCGAACGCCCGCCGGCAGGGGGCCGGTCGCGCCCACCGCGCCGGCGTTCCTCCGGGCGCCTGGTGTGGCTGGTGATGGTGGTCGGTGCCGTGGGCTGGTCGGCGCTGGCGGCCGGAGTGGGGCGGCGGGACCTGGTCAACGACGGCGGCTGGCCGCTGGTCCGCCGGTTCTTCGCGGCGGCCGTGGACCCCGAGCTGAGCGGGACGTTCCTGCGGATCGTGTGGGACGCGTCGCTGACGACCCTGGCCTACGCCGTGCTCGGCACCGCGGTCAGCCTGGTGCTCGGCGTCGGGGGCGGCGCCGTGGCGTCGCGGGTCTGGTGGCACCGCCGCCCCCGGCCGGGCGGCTGGCTGGCCGCTCGCGGGGCCCTCGGCGCGCCACGGGCCGTCCACGAGGCGGTCTGGGGCCTGCTGCTGGTCAACGTGCTGGGCCTCGACCCCCTGGTCGGCGTGCTGGCCATCGGGATCCCCTACGGCGCGGTGACCGCCAAGGTGTTCTCCGAGCTGCTCGACGAGGCGCCCGCCTCCGCCCACGCGGCCCTCCGCAGCGCCGGCGCCGGTCGATTGGCCGCCATCGTCTACGGCCTGGTCCCCGAGGCGCTGCCCGACATGATCTCCTACGCCTTCTACCGGTTCGAGTGCTCGATCCGGGCCGCCACCATCCTCGGCCTGATCGGCGCTGGCGGCCTGGGCTTCCAGATCTCCCTCAGCTTCCAGTCATTGCGGTACGGCGAGTTGTGGACGCTGCTGTACGCGCTGGTTCTTCTCGGCGCTCTGGCCGAGGCGTGGAGCCGTGCGGTCCGGCGCCGGACCAGCCGGGCCGGCGCCCGCCCGCTCGGCGCCGGGCCGGGGCCGTCACGGGACCGGGTGCTCGCCGGGTCCGTCGCCGCCGGCGCCGTCATGGCGGTGTTCTCCGCCTGGCACCTGGGCGTGCGGCCCTCGGGCCTGTGGTCCGGCCGCACACGCCAGCTGGCCGCCGACCTGGCCGGTCAGGCGTTCCCCCCCCGGCTTACGCGCGCCGCCCTGGCCGAGCTCGGGCGCCTGACGCTGGAGACGCTGCAGATGGCCGTCCTGGCCATCGCCCTCGCTGCCTCTGCCGCCGCCGTCATGGCGCTGATCGGGGCCGGGCGGGGACCGGCCGGACGGGCGGTCCGGTTGGTCCTGCTGGTCTGCCGGGCCGTGCCCCCGCCGGTGTGGGCGCTGCTGGCGCTGTTCGTCCTGTTCCCCGGCCCGGTCCCCGGCGCCGTCGCGCTCGCCGTGTACAACTTCGGCATCCTCGGCCGGCTGTTGGCCGAGGTTGTCGACGGACTCGATCCGCGCCCGGTGACCGCCCTGGCCGCGCAGGGGGCGTCGGGCGCCCAGGCGTTCCTCTACGGCGTGGTGCCGCGGGCGCTGCCCCGCTTCGCGGCGTACGCCGTCTACCGCTGGGAGGTCACCATCCGCGAGACGGTCGTCGTCGGCCTGGTGGGCGCCGGTGGCCTGGGCCGGCTGCTCACCGACCAGCTCGCCGCCTTCGACTACCCCGGCGTGAGCCTCACCCTGGCCGCCCTGGTCGTCGTCACGCTGGCCGTCGACCTGGCCGGCGCCTCGCTGCGGCGCGCGCTCCGCTAGCCGCCCGGGCGAGCCGACCTCGACCGCCCGGCTCGCCGGTAGTCTGGCGGGTAATGGCATCCGATCCCACCGTCTCCGCAGTCGTCCAGCTCGCCGCCCCGCGTGACAGCCTGACCCAGCAGGACATCGCCAAGGCCAAGGGCCACTTCACCGCCGCTGGCTTCGAGGTGCACGCTCCGCTCGGCACCAGCTTCTCCATCGGCGGCAAGCGCTCGTTGTTCGAGAAGGTCTTCGGACAGTCGCTCACCGTCGACGAGCAGACCGTCGGCGCCGTGGTCACCGTCGAAGGCGGGAGCCTGGAACTTCCCACCGAGGCCCTCCCCGAGGACGTCCGGGCCCAGGTCAAGGGCGTCAGCTTCATGCCCCCGCCGCCGCTGGTCTTCTCCGACCAGTAGGCGCCCGCCGGGCGCCCAGCCCTCAGATGTGCTCGTCGCGGCGGACGGCGGCCTTCTCGAGGACCCGCACGACGTCCTCGAGGGTCGTTTCGGGGTGGTCGTTGAAGCGGGAGGCGCCGACGCCGCCGAAGCGGTCCGGGTACTCGGAGGCGACCACCTCGTTGACCAGGCGCATGTCCTGCGCGAGCTCCCCGGCCAGGCGCAGCCGCAGGTGCCTGCTGGCCGGGCACGAGTTGACGCCGTAGGCCTCGTAGAGGGCGCCCTGCAGGCAGTGGCGACCGTCGGCGTCGGTGAAGGCGTCCTTGGTCCAGCCCCGGCGGGCCAGTACGTTGATGGCCTCGCGGATCCTGTTGGCCATGGTGGCGCCTCCGTCCTCGAGGGCCGGCCGGCCCTGGTCGATGGTGTCCGGCATGGTAGTGCCCGGCCTGGCGGCGGGTGCTGCAAACCGGGATGCGGCCGGTATCGTAGATACTGCGTGACGCCGCACGAGTTCCTCGACGTGAAGCCCTCGGCGACCATCGCCGAGGTCACCGCCGCCTACCGCGTGCTGGTCCAGATCTTCCATCCCGACCGCTACGCCGACGCTCCCGAGGCGGTGCGACGGGAGGCCGAGCGGCAGATGAAGGACCTGAACGAGGCTTACGCCCTGGCCCGCCGCGGCCCATCGGCGCTGGGGCCACAGGCGAGCGGGAAGTGGACGACCACCTCCGCGCCCAAGCGCCCGGCCGCCACGAGCTCCCCCCGGTCGGCGGGTGGGTCGGCCGGCGTGCCCTGGGCCCAGGGATGCCGCGAACGGGCGGCCCAGGCGGTTCGGGCCAACGAGGCCCGCCAGGCCCGCGAGCGGTCGGGAAACAGCGGTCAGGCCCGCATGCGGCCCAAGTCGTCCAAGCCCTATCCCCACACGGTGGCCGGAATGGGTGAGGCCCGCTTCACCAACAACCTGGCCTGTCGCCGCTGCCAGAGCATCCAGTGGCTGCCACCCGGCTGGTCCGACCGCCTGGGCGAGGTCGACTTCTTCTGCTCCAACTGCGACACCGTGATCCTCTCCCGCGCGTTCGGTCGCTGACCGACGATCGGTCCCCGGGGGGTCCTCCGCAGGACTACCTGCGCATTCGCCCCCTGGAACGTCGGCGGTCACAGCGCCGGAAAGGCGCAGTAGTTCTGCGCCAGACCCCGGGGTAGACTGCCGGCCCAGTCGGGGGAGCGAGCGGGGCAGGTATGCGGCGATGACCACGGACGCCACCCCAGCGGGGGCGACGACGGGGGTGGTCACCATCCTGGTAACCGACCAGGTCGGCTCCACCGAGCTCCGGTCCCGCCTGGGCGACGACGCCGCCGATCGTGCCCTGCGAGCCCACACCCTGCTGCTCCGCGAGGCAGTTGCGGCCGCCGGCGGTCGCGAGGTCAAGCACCTGGGCGACGGCCTGCTGGCCACCTTCCCCAGCCCCTCGTCGGCCCTGCGGTGCGCCGTCGCCATTCAGCAGGCCGTGCACTGCCACAACCGGCGCCCCGGCAGTGTGGCCACCCAGGTGCGGATCGGGCTCGACGTGGGGGAGGTGTCGACCGAGGAAGGGGACTGGTTCGGCACCACGGTCGTCGTGGCCACCCGCCTGTGCCAGCTGGCCGGCGGCGGCGGGATCGTGGCCTCGGACCTCGTCCGCCGCCTGGTGGGCTCCCGCGGCGGGTTCGACTTCGGCCCGCCCGAGGACAAGGCGCTCAAGGGGATCCCCGAGCCGGTGGCCGCGTGCCGGGTCTCGTGGGTGGCGCCCGAGGCGACGACCGTCGCCCTGCCGCCCGACGTGGCGGCGCCCGGCGCCACCACCTTCATCGGCCGATCCGGCGAGCTGGAGCGGCTGGCCACCATGTGGGACGAGGCCCGCCGGGGCCGGCCGCGGCTGGTCGTCCTGGCCGGCGATCCCGGGATCGGCAAGACGCGCTTGGCCTTCGAGCTGGCCCGGGCCGTGGCGGCGGAGGGCGCCACCGTGCTGCTGGGCCGGTGCGAGGAGGACAGCCTCTCGCCCTACCAGCCGCTGGTCGAGCCGTTCCGGCACTACGTCCTGTCCCGACCGCCCGAGCAGCTGGCCGCCGAGCTGCAGGGCACGGCCGCCGAGCTGGCCTCGCTGGTCCCCGAGGTGCTGCGGCGCGTCCCAGCGGCGCCGGTGGCCGACCAGGCGGCCGTCGACCGATACCGCGTCTTCGAGGCGGCGGCCGGCCTCGTGCGCGAAGCGGCATCCGGCGCGCCGCTGCTCATGGTGCTGGACGACCTGCAGTGGGCCGAGAAGCCGGCGCTCATGTTGTTGCGCCACCTGGTCCGCCACCTGGGCGAAGCGCCCGTGCTCGTGGTGGCCACCTGCCGGGAGGCGGAGCTGGCGTCGGTCCCCGGCCTGGCCGATGTGGTGGCGGGGCTGCGCCGCGAGCGGCTGGTCGAGGTCCTCACGGTGGGCGGGCTGGCGGAACGGGAGGTGGCGGCGCTGGTCCACGAGTTGGGCGGCCAACGGTCGCCCGCCGGCTTCGTGCGGGCCGTGTTCACGACCACCGAGGGCAACCCGCTGTTCGTGGAATCGCTGCTGCGCCACCTGGACGACACGGGCGCAGCCCCAGCTGCCGCGGGACGGGCCGTCGCGGCCGCGTCGGTCGGGGGGCTCGGCCTGCCGGAGGACGTCAAGGAGGTGATCGCCCGGCGCCTGTCGCGGATGACCGAGCGGAGCCAGCGCGCCCTGGCGGTGGCGTCGGTCATCGGGCGGCAGTTCGGCGCGCCGCTGCTGCGCGAGGTGGCCGGCCTGGGCGACGACGAGCTGGTCGAGGTGCTCGAGGAGGCGGTCGCGGCGCGGGTGGTGGTCGAGGTCCCCGGTCCCGAGGACTGCTACGCCTTCCACCACGCGATCACCCGCCAGGTGCTGTACGAGGGCCTGCTCGGGCTGCGACGGACCGGCCTCCACCGGCGCATCGGCGCCGCCCTCGCAGCCGAGGACGCGGCGCCGTCGGCCGACCGGCTGGCCCAGCTGGCCCACCACTTCCTCGCTGCGGCGTCGGGCCAGCCCGACGACGACGACACCGCGGTCGCCTACGCATACGCGGCGGCGTCCGGCGCCCTGGCCGGTGTCGCCTTCGAGGAGGCGGCCGTGCTGTGCGAGCGGGCCCTGCGCGTGCTGGAGCGCCGCGGCCAGCCGGACCTGGGCCGGCGGCTGGACGTCCTGCTCCTGCTCGGACGGGCCCACTGCCGGGCCGGCGACACCAACGAGGCGCGGAAGGCCTTCGGCCAGGCCACCGAGGCCGCGCTGGCGCTGGGCACCAGCCAGGCACTGTGCGAGACCGCGCTCACCTACGCCGAGGTACCGGTCGAGTCCGGCGACGTCGACGAGCGGCTCGTCGAGGTGCTCGAAGCCGCTGCCGCCGCCCTGCCGGGAGACGATCCGCACCGGGCCCGGCTGCTGGCGCGGCTGGTGGAGGAGCTGTACTTCACGCCGGAGCGCGAGCGCTGCATGGCCCTGAGCGACGAGGCGCTGTCCATCGCCCGGGCCACAGGCGACCCCGACGCCCTCGTCGACGCCCTCAACGTCCGCCGGCTGCTCCTGATCGGCCCCGACGGGCCGGAGGCGCGGCTGGCCGTGAGCGAGGAACTGGTGAAAGTCGCCGTGGCGGCCGACGACTGCCTGGCCGTCCTGCGGGGCCGCGTGGCGCGGGTGGTCGACCTGGTGGACGCCGGCTACCTGGACGGCATCGACGCCGAGATCGAGGCGGTGGCCCGGCTCGCCGAGGAGGCCCGCCAGCCGGCGTGGGCCTGGTACCCGGCCAAGTGGCGGGCGATGCGGGCGCTGATGGCCGGAAGGATCGACGAGGGGGAGAAGCTGGCGGCCGCTGCGCTCGCCGTCGGCGAGCGACCGCACGGCAAGACCGCCTTCCAGGCCTTCGTCGTCCAGCTCATCGAGATCCGCCGCTGCCAGGGCCGCCTGGCCGAGCTGGAGGCCAACATGGCGGCGGGGATCACCGAGTACCGGGCCGTACCGGCGTGGCGCTGCGGCCTGGCCTGGCTGCACGCCGCGCTCGGCCGCGACGCCGACGCCCGCCGGGAGCTCGACGACCTGGCGGCCGCGCGCTTCGCGTCGCTGCCCGACGACTTCACCTGGCTCACCTGCGCGTCGGTGCTGTCCGAGGTGGCGGTGCACCTGGGCGACGCCGAGCGGTCGGCCATCCTGTTCGACCTGCTCCTGCCCAGTGCCGACCACTGCATGTTCGCCGGGCAGGCCGAGCTGTTCGGCGGGTGCGTGGCGCGCTACCTGGGCCAGCTGGCCACCGCCCTCGGCCGTTGGCGCGAGGCCGAGAGCTTCCTGCTCGACGGGCGCGAGCGGGCGGCGCTGATGGGCGCACGGCCCGAGGTGGCCAGGACCGACCTGGCCCTGGCCCGGCTGTACGACGCGCGCGGCGAGCGGGACGATCCGCAGCGGGCCGACGCGGCGGCGGAGCGGTGCGCGACCGAGGCGAACGACCTCGGGCTGCACGCTCTGGCGCGCCGGGCGTTCAGCCGCTGACGGCGGGCGGCACGATGGCCAGGCGGCCCTCGGCCCGACGCAGCGCGTCCCCGCTGGGCCGCTGCACCGCCTCGGCGAAGCGGGCCAACTCGGGGTCGCGCAGCGTCTCGTGCTCGACGAGGGCGGCCGCCAGGCGGTCGAGGACCTGGCGATTCTGCTCGAGCACCCGCCGGGCCAGCAGAAAGGCCTCGTCGGTGAAGCGGCGGATCTCGCGGTCGATCTCGGCGGCCACGTCGTCGGAGTAGTCGACCTGGCGGATGGCACCGCCGAGGTAGTCGCTGGACAGGTCGTTTCCGAGGCGTACCCGGCCGAGCTTGGGGCTCATGCCCAGCTCGCAGACCATCATCCGGGCCATGGCGGTGGCCCGCTGGAGGTCGCCGCGCGGGCCGGTGGTCGTCTCGCCGAGCACCAGCTCCTCGGCCGCCATGCCGCCCATCGACACCGCCATCCGGGCCAGCAGCTCGCTGGCCGCGGTGACGAAGCGCTCCTCCTCGGGGACCATCCAGGTGAGACCGAGCGCCTGGCCCCGGCTGATGATCGAGATCTTGTGGACGGGGTCGGTGCCGGGCAGCGCCCAGGCCAGGATGGCGTGGCCGCCCTCGTGGTAGGCGACGGCCCGCTTCTCCTCCTTGGAGAGCCGTCGCGTCGCCCGCTCGTTCCCGGCGATCACCCGGTCGATCGCCTCTTCGACCTCGGCCCGGCCGATGGCGTCGAGGCGGCGGCGGCCGGCCAGGAGGGCGGCCTCGTTGAGCACGCTGGCCAGGTCGGCCCCGGTGAAGCCGGGCGTCTGCGCGGCGATGTGGTCGAGGTCGACCAGCGGGTCCAGGCGCTTGCCTCGGACGTGCACCTCCAGGATCGCCCTGCGCCCGGCCCGGTCCGGCCGGTCGACCACGACCTGGCGGTCGAAGCGCCCCCGTCGCAGCAGCGCCGGGTCCAGCACGTCGGGCCGGTTGGTGGCCGCCATCAGCACCACGCCCGAGAAACGGTCGAAGCCGTCCATCTCCACCAGGAGCTGGTTCAGCGTGGTCTCGCGCTCCTCGTGGCCGCCCACGGCGGCACCTCCGCGGGCTCGGCCGGCGGCGTCGATCTCGTCGATGAACACGATGGCGGGCGCGTTGTCGCGCACCTTGCGGAACAGGTCGCGGACGCGGGCCGCGCCCACTCCGACCCACATCTCGACGAACTCGGTACCCGAGATGGAGAAGAACGGCACGTCGGCCTCCCCGGCCACGGCCCGGGCCAGCAGCGTCTTGCCCGTGCCCGGTGGGCCCACCAGCAGGATGCCCCGGGGCGGCTCGGCGCCCATGGCCTGGAACTGTTCGGGGTGGCGCAGGAAGTCACGGACCTCCCGGACCTCGGCCACCGCCTCGTCGGCCCCCGCGATGTCGGCGAAGGTGACCTTGCCCTCGGCCTCGCCCCGGCGGGCGGCGCTCTTCAGGGCACCGCTGTTGGACCGTTGAAGCAGGAAGATCAGCAGCAGGGTGGCCATGAAGGCCAGGCCGGGGATGAAGACGCTGACCGGCTCGATGAGCGCCTTGACCCGCTGCTGGTCCACCTCGACCTGCACGCCACGGGCCTCGGCCCGCTCCAGGGCCCGGTCCACCGTCAGAGCGTTGGCCGGCAGGACGGCCCGGAACTCCTCGCCGGCGCTGCGGAACAGCACCACGCTGTCGAAGTTCAGCAGCACGGCCGACTCGACCGTGCCCTCCTCGATCTGCCGGGTGAAGTCGGAGTAGCCGACCTCCTCGCCGTTCTTGGTCGGCAGAGTGGCCACCATCATCCCGATGTACAGCATGATCATCACCGGGATCGACAGTCCGACCCAGAAGGTGGCCTTGCGCCAGGGGGCGCCACTCAGCTTGCGGTTGGGCACCGGTTCTCCTCGGCGTCGGGTGCGGTCACGGGAAAGGCGTCGGGGACCGGACTAGAGGGTTGCCGCACATTGGGGCCGCACGCAGGTCCAGCGTACCCGCGCCGCGGTCGCCCGAACGGTTCGCCCCCGTGGCGCTTCCTGCACGCGAACGGGGCGCCCCGGAGGGCGCCCCGTTCGGACTGCTGGAGAGGCGGAAGCTAGGCGCGAGCCCTGGACTTCTTGCGCTCGGAGAGGAACATGCCGCCACCGACGGCGAGCACGCCGAGGGCGAGGACGGCGAGGACCGCCACGACCAGGCCGGAGCTGCCGCTGTCGTCGCTGGTCGACTGGGCCGGCTGGGCCGGCTGGACCGGGGCCGCGGGCTCGGCCACCGCCGG
>DATLFQ010000116.1:0-3689 GCA_035540915.1 Acidimicrobiales bacterium | reverse complement strand
CGGCGTCGAGCACGTGGATCCCACCGCCGCCGACGAAGGCCCGGTCCGGGTCGGGCAGGTCGCCGAGCGCGCTCGGCGACCTGCCCGACCCGGACCGGGCCTTCGTCGGCGGCGGTGGGATCCACGTGCTCGACGCCGTCGTCGCCCGCCTGCGGCCGGCCGGCCGGGTGGTGGCCACCTATGCCGCCCTCGACCGGGCCGCGGCGGCCGCCGACCGGCTCGGGTCGCTGGTCCAGGTCGGCGTGGCCAGGGGCGAGCGGTTGCCCGTCGGCGGCCTGCGGCTGGCCGCCGAGAATCCCGTGTTCGTCGTGTGGGGGCCGGAGCAGTGATTCCCTATCCACCCTCCGGTGTCAAGGACTTTCTTGCATTGACCTCACGATGCCGCGCGGTCAACGATGGTGGCCGGGGAAGGTCGCCTCGTAGAAGCGCTTCGAGCGCCGTTCTGTGCATGTCCCTTGAGGACTTGTTGAGGGGCCTTCCCCACCTTCTTTCTCGACCGGCGCCGGCGGCGCGTTTCTTCGTCAACGGTCCAGCGTTCGGCGATGATGACCTTCGCCCTGGCCCGGTCGACCTCGTTGCCGTCGGTGTCTCGCACGACGTAGGGGCTTTGGCGCTGCAGAGTCCGCCACAGCCGACGAGCCAGGTGGGCGGCGACGACCGCCAACGCCTTGGTGTGGTTGGCGCCCCGCTCGACCATCTGGGTCCAGTAGATGCGGGCCAGCTGGGGGTCCTCCTTGCGGGCGGTGTCGGCCGCCCGGTAGAGCATCCGGCGCAGCTTGCGGTTACCGGCCTTGGTCATGGCCTGGCCCTTGTGGTCGGTCTCGCCGGTCTCCGACGCCTTGGGCACCAAGCCGGTGTAGGAGCAGAAGGCATCGGCGTTGGGGAAGCGCCCGGCCCGGCCGACCACGGCCACGGCCAGCGGTCCGCCCTTGTCGCCGATGCCCGGCACCGACCGGGCCAGGCCCTCGGGGTCGACCCGCCCGTAGAGCTCCTCGCGGCGGCGCTCATGCGGGGCCCGGGCCGCCTCAATGGCCTCGAGCAGGGCGATCTCGGTGGCCAGGTCGGCAGCCAGGGCCTCGAAGGGGACGGCGTCGCTGTCGCCGTAGAGGGCAAGCGCCTCGGTGGCGGCGGCCACGAAGGCCTCGGCCTTGGCCCGCCCGTGCATGCCGCGGCCGATCGACTGGACGAGTTCGTCGACGGCCTCGACACCCGCTGCCACCAGGGCTTTCGGGTTGCCCCAGGTCCGCAGCACCTCCAGGTCGGCTCTCGACAGCTGCTTGGACAGCGCCGTCGCCGAGGTGGGCATGAGCTGGCGGGCCAGATCCCGGATGCGCACCTTGCGGGTGGCGATCTCCTCGGTGAGACGCTCGGTCACCCGCACCTCGCGGTCCAGCGCGGCGGCGTCGCCTCGGGCCAGCTCGACCGGCCGCAGGGCGTCGCCCTCCACGATGGCCATGCGGGCCAACGTGGTGGCGTCGATGCGGTTGGTCTTGTGGTGGCGACGGAAGTACCGGCGCAGGTCCGACGCCCGCTGGGAGCTGACCCGGTAGACCCGGTCGCCGGCGGCCCCGAAGAACACCGCCACCGGCAGCCACGCCGGCCCGGTGGGCTCCATGACCACCTCGAGCACGGTCGCCTCCTCGGCCCCGGACAGTGCCGCCGCCCGCAGCGCCTCGAAGCTGGCCCGGGTGGGCTGCACCCGCCGTCGGGCCAGCTCGGCGCCGGACTCGTCGAGCACCACCGCCGTGTGGTCGGTGGCCACCCCCAGGTCAAGCCCCACGATCCTTCGTTGCATACCTCCTCCTTGTCGATGGCTCCTCCCGGTGCGGGCGAGGACTTCTTCTGCCACGGTCCCAGGATCAGGGGGGCCGCTCGGGCCGCAGTCATGTGCTTCAACCGGTATCGAGCTCACAGGCTCGCTCCAATTCCCTTATGCGGGGCGTCCGTGGCGGGCCCGGAACAGGCAATCACTGCTGCGCGGCGACACGCTCAACACGCGACCCGCAGACCGACATTGCTCGCCTCGTCCCGAAACCACCGGGGCACCCATCTGACCCCGTGCCCCGAGCCGAGTGGTGGCCCCGAGGTGCTTACATGACCGGCCCGGCGACCGTGCTCGCCGTCTCGGTGACCGAGGCCGGGCGCCGTCTGGCGGAGCGGCTGCCCTTCGAGCACGCCCACGGGCAGGTGGCCGAGACCGTGCGCGGGCGGTGGCAACACGTGGAGGGGTTCGTGCTCTTCCTCGCCACCGGCGCGGCGGTGCGCATCATCGCCCCGCTGCTCGACGACAAGCGCACCGACCCGGCGGTGGTGTGCGTCGACGAAGCCGGCCGGCACGTCGTGGCCCTGGTCGGCGGCCACGCCGCGGGCGCCAACGCCCTGGCCCGCCAGGTGGCGGCGCTGCTGGGCGCCGAGCCGGTCGTCACCACCGCCACCGACGCGGCCGGTGTGCCTGGCCTCGACGCCCTTCCCGGCTTCGTCGCTGTCGGCGACGTGTCCGGGGTGACCGCCGCCCTGCTCGACGGGCGCCTGCCCCTGGTCGAGGCCGGGGTCGACTGGCCCCTGCCGCCCGGGCTCACGCCCCTCGGGGGCGGGCCGGAGCGGGTGGTCGTCACCGACCTGGCCACGGCGCCACGACCGGGGACGGTTGTCCTCCATCCACCCAGCCTGGTGGCCGGGGTGGGCACCTCCACCGACGCCGGCCCGGCCGCCGTGGCCGAGCTGGTGGCCTCGGCCCTGGCCGGCGCCGGGCTGGCGCCGGCCAGCCTGGGCGAGGTGGCCACCATCGACCGCCGGGCCGGCCACCCCGCCGTGACCCGCCTCGGGCTGCCGGTGCGCTCCTTCGGCGCCGGCCAGCTGGCCGGGGTGGCCGTCCCCTCCCCGAGCACCGTGGTGGACGGCGCGGTCGGGACTCCGAGCGTCGCCGAGGCGGCCGCCCTGCTGGCCGCCGGGCCGGGCGCGTGCCTCGTCGTGGCCAAGCAGAAGAACGCCGTGGCCACGGTGGCCGTCGCCCGGCGCTCCCGGCCCCGTGGCCACCTGGCGCTGGTCGGGCTCGGGCCGGGGGGCCCCGAGCACCGCACGCCGGCGGCGGCAGCGGCCGTGCGCCGGGCCCAGGTCGTCATCGGGTACGGGCCGTACGTCGAGCAGGCGGCCGACCTCCTCACGCCGGCCCACGAGCTGGTGCCCTCACCCATCGGCCGCGAGGTCGAGCGGGCCCGCAGCGCCCTGGAGCGGGCCGCCGCCGGCCGTTCGGTGGCCGTGGTGTGCTCGGGCGACGCCGGGGTCTACGCCATGGCCTCCATCGTGCTGGAACTGGCGGGCGAGGTGGCACCCGGGCTCGACATCGAGGTGGTCCCCGGCGTCACCGCCGCGTCGGCGGCGGCGGCGATCCTGGGTGCGCCCCTCGGCCACGACCACGTCTCGATCAGCCTGTCCGACCTGTTGACGCCCTGGGACGTGATCGAGGGCCGGTTGCGCGCCGCGGCTGACTCCGATCTGGTCGTGGCGCTCTACAACCCGCGCTCCCGCACGCGTGACTGGCAGCTCGAGGCGGCCCGCAAGATCCTGCTCGGGTCGCGCCCGGATTCCACGCCGGTGGGCGTCGTCACCGACGCCGGCCGGCCGGGCGAGAAGGCCGTCGTCACGACCCTGGGCGACCTCGATCCGGCGGATGTCGGCATGACCACCTG
>DATLFQ010000115.1:0-2964 GCA_035540915.1 Acidimicrobiales bacterium | reverse complement strand
GGCGGCGGAAGCCGCCTGGCACCGCTTCGCGCCGAACGAGGCGCTGGAGGCGACGTGGCGCCTCATCCGAGAGGCGAACGCCCACCTCGAGGCCAACGAGCCGTGGAAGGCCGATCCCGGGCCGGCCGTCGACGCCGTGCTCGGCGACGCCCTGGAAGTGCTGCGGATCGTCGCCGTCCTGGCCGGCCCGGCCGTGCCCCGGGCGTGCGACGAGATCTGGCGGCGCATCGGCCTTCCTGGCTCGCCGGCCGACCAGCGCCTGCCCGGGGCGGCGGCGTGGGGCGGCTACCCCGGCGGTCTGCCCGTCGAGAAGGGCCCGCCGCTTTTCCCCCGCAAGAAGACGTGACCGTGTGACGCACGACCGGCGACGAGGCGGCGGTGCGCCTTCGTGAGCTGGACCGACAGCCACTGCCACGTCCCCTACGGCGACCTGGGCACCGGGGCCATCGGCGCGGCCCGTGCCGCCGGCGTCACCCGCATGGTCAACGTGGGGACCGACGCCGCCCAGTCGAGGCTCGCCATCGAGGTGGCAGCCTCCCACGACGGCGTGTGGGCGACCGTCGGCCTGCACCCCCACGACGCCCGGCAGGGCATCGACGGGCTGGAGGAGCTGCTCGATGCGCCCGAGGTGGTGGCGGTCGGCGAGTGCGGACTGGACTACCACTACGACCACTCGCCCCGGCCGGCGCAGCGGGCGGCCTTCGCGGCCCAGATCGCACTCGCCCGCCGGCACGACCTCGCCCTGGTGATCCACACCCGCGAGGCGTGGGAGGACACCTTCGCCATCCTGGCCGCGGAGCCGCCACCCGACCGGGTGGTGTTCCACTGCTTCACCGGAGGTCCGGCCGAGGCCCGCCGGGCCCTCGACCTGGGCGCCTTCCTGTCCTTCAGCGGGGTGGTCACCTTCAAGTCCGCCGGCGACGTGCGCGAGGCCGTCGCGCTCTGCCCACTGGAGCGGATGCTGGTCGAGACCGACGCACCGTTCCTGGCGCCGGTGCCCCACCGCGGTCGCACCAACGAGCCGGCGCTGGTGCCGCTGGTGGGCGCGGCGGTGGCGGCCGCCCGGGGCGTGGCCGCCGAGGTCGTCGAGCAGGCGACCTGGCGGGCCGCCGACGAGGCCTTCGCGTTCTTGCGGTAGGTGACGGCACACATCTAGGCTTTCCGCCACTACCCGTGCAGTGACGCTCGCGGCGGCGCGCCACGGCACGGTCCGAGGGAAAGGGTGGGGATCCTGAGGCAGCTCGACGAAGCAGGAAAGCGTTCGCGGGTGGTGGGACTGGTGGTCTCGGGGATGCTGGTGGCGGGCACGTCGGCCGCCCTGGTGGCGGCGGTGCCGGCGGCGTCGGCGACCGAGCCTCCGGTAGAGGAGAAGGGCCCGCAGCGGCCGGGCAGCCTGGCCGACTTCGTCGTCGGGCTGCTGCAGGGAGACCTCCCGCTGCTGGTGGAGCCCGCCACGACCACGACCACCGCGGTGGCCCCGCCCGAGAAGGCGGTCGCCGACGCGGCGCCCGAGATCGAGGTGCCCGAGGTCCAGGTGACGCTGCCCGTCACGCCTCCGACCGTCGCGCCGCCGACCGTCACCCCGCCCCCCATCGCGCCTCCGTCCACCGTGCCGTCCGCGGCACCGCAGTTCGCCAACACCCAGGTCGGCGTGGCGTCGTGGTACAACGACCGCGCTGGCCGATGCGCGCACCGGACCGCCCCGATCGGTACGGTCGTCAATGTGACGAACCTGGCCAGCGGGGCGACGGTGCAGTGCACCGTGACCAACCGCGGCCCGTACGTGGCCGGTCGGGTGATCGACCTGTCCGACGAGTCCTTCGCCGAGATCGCTCCGCTCTCCCAGGGGCTGGCCGACGTCCGCGTCGAGTGGTGAACGCCGGGCGCTGACCCGGGGCGACGTCCTCGACCTCCTGCAGCGGCACGGCCTGCGGCCCAGCCGGGCCCTCGGCCAGAACTTCGTCGCCGACCCCAACACCGTGCGGCGCATCGCCCTTCTGGCCGCGGTCGGCCCCGGAGACGAGGTGGTCGAGATCGGCGCCGGGCTCGGCTCCCTCACCCTCGCGCTGTGCGGGACGGGCGCCCGGGTGGTGGCCGTGGAGCTGGACCGCTACCTGCTCCCGGTGCTGCGGTCGGTGGTCGAGCCGGCCGGGGCCGAGGTGGTCGAGGGCGACGCCCGCCGCCTGGACTGGCCGGCCGTCCTCGGCCCGGGTCGCGACTGGGTGCTCGTCGCCAACCTGCCCTACAACGTGGCGACCCCGCTGCTGCTGGACCTGCTGGCCGGCGTGCCGGCCATCACCCGGATGCTGGTGATGGTGCAGCGCGAGGTCGGCGAGCGGCTGGCCGCCACCGTCGGCTCGCCCGCCTACGGTGCCGTGTCGGTCAAGGTCGCCTACCGGGCCGAGGCCGCCGTCGTGGGCCGGGTGCCGCCCAGTGTCTTCGTCCCCCGGCCCAAGGTGGAGTCGGTGCTGGTCTCGCTGCGGCGCCTGCCCGCCCCACCGGTGGCGGCCGACCCAGTGCGGCTGTTCGCGTTGGTGCAGGCCGGCTTCGCCCACCGCCGCAAGATGCTGCGGGGCGCGCTGGCCGGCATCGTCGACCCGTCCGCGTTCATCGCGGCCGGCATCCGCCCCGAGGCCCGGGCCGAGGAGCTCGACCTCGCCGCATGGGGCAGGCTCACCGAGTGCTCGCCCGCCTGACCGCGCCGGCCAAGCTGACGCTCTCGCTCCGGGTGACCGGCCGGCGGCCGGATGGCTACCACTTGATCGACGCCGAGATGGTGACGCTGGACCTGGCCGACGAGCTGGAGCTGCGCCCCGGGAGCAACGACCTGCCGCCGGGCGACCTGGTGTCGCGTGCGCTGGCGGCCGCCGGGCGTGACGCGTCCGTCACCGTGCACAAGCGCATCCCGGTGGGCGCCGGCCTGGGCGGCGCCCACCGGGATGCGCTTGTGCACGGTGACGGACG
>DATLFQ010000114.1:0-5424 GCA_035540915.1 Acidimicrobiales bacterium | reverse complement strand
TGAGGAAGCCGCCGTCGACGCGGACGCGGGCCCGCGAGCGCAGGTCGTTGTGGACCAGGGCCGCCTGGGTGTCGGCCAGGCCCAGCTCCCAGGGCATGCCAGCGTGCTTGATGGCCGACGTCGTGCACATCTCCGGGGCCGATGGCGGCACCGGCGCCTCGCCTCTGTCGTCCATCAAGCACGCTGGCATGCCCTGGGAGCTGGGCCTGGCCGACACCCAGGCGGCCCTGGTCCACAACGACCTGCGCTCGCGGGCCCGCGTCCGCGTCGACGGCGGCTTCCTCAACGGCCGGGACGTCCTGGTGGCCGCCCTCCTGGGCGCCGACGAGTTCTCGTTCGGGACGGCGGCCATGATCGCCGAGGGCTGCATCATGCTGCGGGCCTGCCACCGGGACACCTGCTCGACCGGCATCGCCACCCAGCGGCCCAACCTGCGGGCCAAGTTCGGCGGGACCCCCGAGGGCGTGGCCGCCTACTTCTTCTTCGTGGCCGGCGAGGTGCGCCAGCTGCTGGCGTCGCTCGGCCTGCGGTCGCTGGACGAGGCCATCGGGCGGGTGGAGTGCCTGCGCCAGAAGGTGACCGGCGATGCCCGGGTCGACAGCGTCGACCTGTCGCCGCTGCTCGAGCCGCCGGCCGTTCGCCCCGACGCGCCCCGGCGCTTCGTGGAGGGCGTGGCCCTGCAACGGCCCCGGTCCGCCCTGGGCGACCGGCTGGAGGCCGAGGCGTTCCGAGGCCTGTGGGACGGCGCCGAGATGACCCTCGACTACGCCATCACCAACCGGGACCGCACCGTGGGCGCCGCCCTGGGCGGCGCGGTGGCCCTGGAGTGGGGCGAGCGAGCCCCGGCCGGCACGGCGTCGGTGCGGCTGCGCGGGTCGGCCGGCCAGAGCCTGGGGGCGTTCCTCACCCACGGCATCGAGCTGGACCTGGTGGGCGAGGCCAACGACTACGTGGGCAAGGGCATGGGCGGCGGGCGCATCGTGATCCGCCCGCCCGAGGACGACACCGGCGACCCGGTGCTGGCCGGCAACACCTGCCTGTACGGCGCCACCGGCGGCGACCTGTTCGTGGCCGGCTCGGTGGGCGAGCGCTTCGGCGTCCGCAACTCCGGTGCCACCGCCGTGGTCGAGGGAGCCGGCGACCACGCCTGCGAGTACATGACCGGCGGCATCGTCGTGATCCTCGGGTCGGTCGGCTACAACCTCGGGGCCGGCATGACCGGCGGCGACGCCTACGTGTGGGACCCGGGCGCCCGGTTGACGGCCCGCCTCAACTCCGCCCTGGTCGAGGCCGAGCGCCCCGACGCCGAGCACGAGCAGGAGCTGCGCTGGCTGGTCGAGCGCCACCTGGAGCTGACCGGGTCCCCCCGGGCCAAGGCCCTCCTGTCCGACTGGGACGCCACCGTCGAGCACATGTGGCATGTCGCCCCCATCGGCCGGGTCCGCCGCATGGAGGCGGAGGCCGGCGCCCGCGGCGGCGCGGCCACGTGACCGCCGGCCAGGGCTCGTCCCGCGTGACCAGCGGGCGGCCCGCTGTGCACTCGGAAGCGCGGGAGGCGTGGGGGCGGCCGCTCACGCTGGCCGAGAAGATCCTCGTCTCGCACCTGGCCGAGGGGCAGGACGTGGGGAGCATCGAGCGCGGGCGGTCCTACGTCGAGCTGTGCCCCGACCGGGTGGCCATGCAGGACGCCACGGCACAGATGGCGCTGCTGCAGTTCATGACCGCCGGGCTGGACCGGGTGGCCGTGCCGACCACGGTGCACTGCGACCACCTCATCCAGGCCCGGGTCGACGGGCCGACCGACCTGGCCGTGGCGACCGACGCCAACGCCGAGGTCTACGACTTCCTGCGGACGGTGTCGGCCCGCTACGGCATCGGCTTCTGGAAGCCGGGCTCGGGGATCATCCACCAGGTGGTGCTGGAGCAGTACGCCACCCCGGGCGGCCTGCTGATCGGCACGGACTCCCACACGCCCAACGCCGGCGGGCTGGCCATGGTGGCCATCGGCGTGGGCGGCGCCGACGCCGTCGACGTGCTGGTGGGCGGCCCGTTCGGGCTGCGCTGGCCCCGGCTCATCGGCGTGCGCCTCACGGGCCGGCTCAGCGGCTGGGCGTCGCCCAAGGACGTCATCTTGAAGGTGGCCGACCTGCTCACGGTGCGGGGCGGCACCGGCGCCGTCGTCGAGTACTTCGGCCCGGGCGCAGGCACCATCAGCGCCACCGGCCGGGCGACCATCTGCAACATGGGCGCCGAGGTCGGCGCCACCACCTCGCTGTTCGCCTACGACGAGCGGGCCGGCGAGTACCTGCGGGCCACCGGCCGGGCCGGCCTCGCCGACGAGTGCGACGCGGCGCTCGCCGCCGGCGGGCTGCTGGCCGCCGACCCGGAGGTGGACGACGACCCCGGCCGGTGCTTCGACGAGGTGGTCGAGATCGACCTCGGCTCCCTGGAGCCCCACATCAACGGCCCGCACACCCCCGACCGAGCCCGACCAGTGTCGGCCATGGGCGCCGAGGCGCGGGCCGAGGGGTGGCCGCTGCGCATCTCGTCCTCGCTGGTCGGCTCGTGCACGAACTCGTCCTACGAGGACATCGGTCGGGCCGCCCACCTGGCCCGCCAGGCGGCGGCCGCCGGCCTGCGGGTGAAGACGCCGCTCCTGGTGACGCCCGGATCGGAGCGGGTGCGGGCAACCATCGAGCGCGACGGCCTGCTGGCCGACCTGGAGGCGGTGGGCGCAACCGTGCTGGCCAATGCCTGCGGGCCGTGCATCGGGCAGTGGAAGCGCGATGACGTGGCCGAGGGCGAGGTCAACGTGATCGTCAACTCCTACAACCGCAACTTTCCCAAGCGCAACGACGGCATGGCTTCCACGTTGGCCTTCGTGGCCTCACCCGAGACGGTCGTGGCCTACGCACTGGCCGGCACCTTGGACTTCGACCCGGTGCACGACGAGGTCGACGGCGTCCGCCTGGAGCCCCCGGTTGCCGAGGACCTGCCGTCGCGCGGCTACGAGGACGGCGACGCGGGCTTCATCGCACCGCCGGAAGACGGCTCGTCGGTGGAGGTCGTCGTCCGCCCGGACAGCGAACGGCTGCAGCTGCTGGAACCGTTCCCGGCCTGGGACGGCCAGGACTTCCTCGGCCTGCCCGTGCTGCTGAAGGCGGCCGGCAAGTGCACCACCGACCACATCTCCGCCGCCGGCCGCTGGCTGCGCTTCCGTGGTCACCTGGACAACATCAGCGACAACCTGTTCCTGGGCGCCGTCAACGCCTTCACCGGCGAGACCGGTACCGGCTGCTGCCCGGTCCACGCCACCACCGAGCCCTTTCCCGACGCGGCCCGCCATTGCAAAGCGGCCGGCCTGGGCTGGGTCGCGGTGGGCGACGAGAACTACGGCGAGGGGTCGTCCCGCGAGCACGCCGCCATGGAGCCGCGCCACCTCGGCGCCCGAGCCATCGTGGTCCGGTCGTTCGCCCGCATCCACGAGACCAACCTGAAGAAGCAGGGCGTCCTGCCGCTGACCTTCACCGACCCGGCCACCTACGACCAGGTCGGCGAGACCGACCGCATCTCGATCCTCGGCCTGGGCGACCTCGCTCCCGACCGCCCGGTCGACTGCCTCCTCACGAGCGCCGACGGCACCACCGCGGCCTTCACCTGCACTCACACCATGTCGCCCGAGCACATCGCGTGGTTCCAAGCCGGCGGCGCCCTCAACCTGATCCGGAGCCAACTGGCCCGCTGACCAGTCGAGCCGTCGCTCCTACTCGACCATCTCGTGGGCCACGCCGAGCGCGCGGTAGATCCGTTCCGCGCGCTGGTCACGGGTGAGGAGCGTCCGCTCGTTGACCAGGGCCGCCTGGCCGACGAGCGCGTCGTAGACCGATCCGCCCACGATGCCGAGCTGGGCGATCCGGATCCGGAGCGACTCGAGATCACCAGGCCCGGCCAGCACGGCTCTGGGAAAGCCCGTGCGAGGACCGAACCGGCCTGGGCCGCCGTGAGGCGCAGCGGCGGGGGCAGACGGGTCAGAACGGAGTAGCACTCGAAGACCGCATGACCCGGCAGCGCAGGACGCCGTCTCGCCACCTCGCGGCGGCAGCCTGCGTGCGCCTCGTGGTTGGGGTCGATCGCAGCCAGGGCGACGCTTGTATCGCAGGCCCATGCGCGTCCGGCGGCGGCCGTCACCGCTGCAGGCTGTCCCGGAGGCGCCGGATATCGTCG
The DNA here is from genome assembly GCA_035540915.1 of Acidimicrobiales bacterium. Classification (GTDB taxonomy): domain Bacteria; phylum Actinomycetota; class Acidimicrobiia; order Acidimicrobiales; genus DATLFQ01. The sequence goes on along the minus strand of DATLFQ010000114.1, from coordinate 1,200 downwards.
TCGGTCACGGTCATGTTCGGCACCAGTCCCAGGAGCGGCAAGCCGTCGCGCTGACGGACCGTCCGCTCGGTCGCCGCCACGGGCTCGAGACGAAGCCCGCTGCCGTCGACGACGATCTCCAGCTCGGTGTCGGGACCGATGCCGAGGGCGGTCCTGAGCGACTTCGGGATCACCAACCGGCCCGCTGCGTCGACCGACACCCGCATGGCGCGACGATGCCGTTTCGGTGCCGTAATGGCATCGGGATGGCAGCGGAGGCCCGCCCCCGGCCGGGACGCGAAACGGCGGCGCCGCCGGCCGAAGCCGGCGGCGCCGCCGTATCGGGAACGTGGACCTACGCCTGGGAGATGGCCCCCAGGATCGAGGCCACCGCGGCATCGCTCACGGCGATGGGACCGCCGTAGACGTCGATGCCGAGGATCGGCTCGAGTGGGGTCGGCGCACCGAACACGCCGCTCACGCCCTGGCGGTCACGGAAGAACGCCAGAGTCTCGGCGCCCACTGACGTGGGCGTCTCGGTGAGGACGATGGCGTTGGCCGGCGTCGTGCCGGCGTGGGGGCCGCCGGCGAGGGCGTCGGGGAAGTTGTTGCCGACGGCCACGCTCACCACTGTCCTGTTGTAGCCCAGGAAGTCGATGGCGAACTCGGCGAACCTCTTGGCCGTGTCCAGGCGGGTTGCACCGTCGAAGCGCTGAACGGTGATGGAGTTGATCGCCTGGACGGCCGTGACGACGGCCGGGGCGACGGCGACGTTGCCACCCATGACCAGCACCTGCTGGATGCCCAGGTTGGTCAGGGCGGCGGCGGCCTGCGGGTGCAGTGAGGCGCCGGTGGTGAGGATCACCGGGAAGCCCTGCCCGTCACCGCAGCCGGGCGTCCCCGGCGGAACGGCCGAGCCACCGCCGGGCACGTTGTGACCGTTGAAGGCCACCGGGCCCGCCACGAGGGCGTCGGGGAAGTTCTCGCCAGTCGCCAGGATGGCGGTCTTGCGGGGCAGGCAGGCGGTGCCGTCGGGATCGGCGGGCGTGCCGTCGTAGTCGGCGGTACCGGCCGCGCCCAGGCCCGGGCGCTCGGCGATGTTCCGGGCCGTCACGTAGCGGTCCGCGCCGTCGATACGGTCGACTGCGATGGTGCTGTTGGGCGCGGCCGGTACCGCCGACTACGACGGCACGCCCGCCGATCCCGACGGCACCGCCTGCC
>DATLFQ010000113.1:0-3222 GCA_035540915.1 Acidimicrobiales bacterium | reverse complement strand
AACTCCGTGGAGGTGGCGGGAATCGAACCCGCGTCCTTCAGTTCCTCAGCAGGGCTTCTCCGAGCGCAGCCGGTGACCAGATCTCGGGCCTCCTGCTCGCCACCGGCACCGGCGGGAGGCCCCAGTCAGCAAAGTTGTCCCCGTCCGGTCCGCTGACGAGCCCGGTCGGGTGAGCCCCGCTGGATGGCGCCAGGTTCCGGCCCGCAGGGCTGGGGCCGGTCTGACGTCGCTACCTGTTAGGCGGCGAGTGCGAAGTGGTTAGCTTCGGCAGTTGTTTTGGTTCCGGCTCTTTAGCGTGGTTCCGGAGACCACGGCTCGCTTCTCCTGCCTCGATCACCGAAGTCGAAGCCAGTCACCCCCTTGCGTCGGGACTCCATGCTACCCGCCGCCCCGACGGTCCCTGGCCGAGGACCGCTCGACCTCGCGGGCCGCGTCCCGAGCGGCGATGGCGTGGCGTTTGTCGTAGGTCTTGCGGCCGCGGGCCAGCGCCAGCTCGACCTTCACCTTGCCCTCGTTGAGGTAGATCGACAGGGGCACGAGCGCCAAGCCGCCCTGGCTCGCCTGGTCGGCCAGCTCGTCGATCTGGCGCCGGTGGAGGAGCAGCTTGCGGGGCCGCTCGGGGTCGTGCCCGCCGAAGCCGGTGGCGAACGCGTAGGGAGCCACGTGCACCCCGTGGAGCCACAGTTCGCCGCCCTGGGCGCGGGCGTAGGCGTCCCGCAGCTGGGCCTTGCCGGCGCGAATCGACTTGACCTCGCTGCCGACCAGGGCGATCCCGCACTCGACGGTCTCGAGGATCTCGTAGTCGTGGCGGGCCTTGCGGTTCTGGGCCAGCGCCTTGGAGCCCTTCGCCGCCGCCCGAGGAGCCACGGGGGCGACGCTACCGTGGCCGCCAATGCTCCACGTGGCCGCCGAGGCCTACCACCAGATGGTCGCCCACTGCCTCGACGGCTTCCCCGAGGAGGCCTGCGGGCTCCTCGGCGGCACGCCCGACCCGGCCGACGCCACGGTGTGCTACCCGGCCCGCAACGACGCCGCCTCCGCCCGGGTCTACACCGTCAACCCCCTGGACCTGCTGCGGGCCGACCGCGACGCCGAGGACCGCGGGCTGCAGATCGTCGGCGTCTTCCACTCCCACACCCACACCGACGCCTCGCCGTCGCCCACCGACGTGGCCCAGGCTCCCGACCCGGACTGGCACTACGTGATCGTTTCGCTGCAGCACGCGGAGCCGGTGGTCCGCTCGTTCCGCATCGCCGGCGGGGTGGTCGGCGAGGAGCCGGTCCGCGTGGCCGGCCGGTAGGATCGGCCCCGATGCCCGTCGAGGTGCGCCTTCCCACCATCCTGCGCCAGCACGCCGGCGGCCAGGCCAAGGTCTCCGCCAACAGCGGCACCCTGGGCGAGGTCCTGGCGGACCTGGTCCGCCAGTTCCCCAACCTTGCCGACCAGGTGGTGACCGAGGACGGCACGCTGCACAAGTTCGTGAACGTGTACGTCAACGACGACGACGTCCGCTACCTCAAGCAACTCGACACCGCCGTGGCCGACGACGACGTGGTGTCGATCCTCCCGGCCGTCGCCGGCGGCTGAAGCGGCCGGCGACGGCCCCCCGGTGACCGCCTACGGCAACGTCCTCGACCTGATCGGCGACACCCCGCTGGTCGAGGTGTCGCCCCTCAGCCCCAACCCCGCGGTCCGCATACTGGCCAAGCTCGAGGGCCAGAACCCGGGCGGTTCGGTCAAGGACCGCGTCGCCCTGTCGATGGTCGAGGCGGCCGAGAAGGACGGCCGGCTGCTGCCCGGCCAGACGATCCTGGAGTCGTCCTCGGGCAACACCGGCATCGGCCTGGCCCTGGTGGCGAAGGTGAAGGGGTACCCGCTCAAGATCGTCCTTCCCGACAACGTCTCGGCCGAGCGCATCCAGCTCTTGGCCGTGTGGGGTGCCGAGATCGTCTCCTCGCCGGGATCGGAGGGGTCGAACGGCGCCATGCGGCTGGCCCAGCGTCTGGCCGCCGACCACCCCGACTGGTGGTTCCCGTTCCAGTACGGCAACGACGCCAACCCCCGCGCCCACTACGAGGGCACGGGCCCCGAGATCTGGCGGGACTGCCCCGAGGTCACCCACTTCGTCGCCGGGCTCGGCACCAGCGGCACCCTCCTCGGCGTCGGGCGCTACCTGAAGGAGCGCAACCCGGCGGTGCAGGTGTGGGCCGTCGAGCCGCCGGCCGGCGAGATGGTGGACGGGCTGAAGAACTTCGACGAGGGGTTCGTCCCGCCGATCTTCGTGGAGGCCGACGGGTACCGCCTCCTCGACCGCAAGCGGGTGGTGGGGCCGAGGGAGTCGATCGAGTGGACCCGGCGGCTGCTCGACGTGGGCGTGTTCGCCGGTATCTCCTCGGGTGCCATCGCGGCGGGCGCGGCGCGCTGCGCGGCTGAGATCGATCGCGGCACCATCGTGTTCGTGGTGGCCGACGGCGGCTGGAAGTACCTGTCGACGGGCGCCTGGACCGACGACCTCGACACCGTCACCGAGCGGGCCCGGCGGCAGATCTACTTCTAGTTCGCCGACGGGCACCCGTTCCTTCGGAACCCGCGCCGCGCCCGGCGCAGCCCGCGCAGATGGTGACCAGTGCGACAGTTCCGTCCAGAGCCGCGGCGCCTAACCTCGCCGGGGTGGACGACCGCCCCATCGGGGTCTTCGACAGCGGCTTCGGCGGGTTGACGGTGGCCCGGGCGCTGATCGACCTCCTGCCCGGCGAGGACCTGGTCTACTTCGGCGACACCGGCCGCTATCCGTACGGGCCGCGCCCGCTGGACGAGGTCCGCCACTTCGCGCGGCAGGTCAGCGGCGTCCTGGCCGGCACCTACGGCGTGAAGATGATCGTGGTGGCCTGCAACACCGCGTCGGCGGCCGCCCTGGAGGTGCTGCGCTTCGAGCACGACGTGCCCGTGGTGGGCGTGCTGATGCCAGGCCTGCGCGCCGCGGTCGCGACCACGCGCAACCACCGTGTGGGCGTGATCGGCACCGTGGGCACCGTGGCTTCGGGCGCGTACCAGCGGGGCATCCGAGCCCTGCGGGCTCCCGTCCAACTGACCTGCGCGGCGTGCCCGGGCTTTGTCGAATTCGTCGAGCGGGGAGAGACCGACACCGACCAGGTGCGGGTGCTGGCCGGCCGGCTCCTGGAGCCGCTGCGACGGGCGGGGGTCGACACGCTGCTGCTGGGC
>DATLFQ010000112.1:0-4974 GCA_035540915.1 Acidimicrobiales bacterium | reverse complement strand
ACGATTGTGCGCGGGCCCAGCCCAGATGGGCTCGGCGCATCTCCACGATGCGCGCCTCGACCGCCGGCATCTGGTGCGGACACGACGCCGGGCGCGAGCTGCGATCCACCAGCCCGGCCAAGCCGTGGGCCGCATGGGCCCGCAGCCACACGTGCAGCGTCTGGCTCACCCCGTTGCGCCGGGCCACGTCGGTGACGGTGGCGCCGTCGAGCACCTCGCACACTGCCTTGTAGCGCTGTTCCACCAGTCCCAGCTCCACGAGCACCGACGGCCTCCTCCGCATCTGCGGGCGCGAACGACCACAGCGAAGAAGGTGGCGACCGGCGGGTGGAGGGCCCTCGTCAGGAGCGCAGGTCTCGTGCGGGTACCGGAGCCAGTGTCGCCCAGGTACCGGAGCCGCGTCCCGGAAGTGTCAGGCAGGTGCCGGTGCCACGGTGTCCACTATGAACCGGGACCGCACAACCAACACCCGCTTCCCCCGTTGTTGGGATGGTGTTGGGACGAAGGGTAGTTGGGCCGGCGCCCGAGCAAGAAGTGCCTCCGACCTGCGGTGCTGTGGGTGCGCCCCCTGGGATTCGAACCCAGAACCTGCGGATTAAGAGTGCGGGCCGGCGGGTGACACGGGGTCGTCGCCCGTCGCACCTCGTGCCAGAAACCCTTGTACATCAGGGACTTCTAGGCGTAGTCGGTCGGACGGGCGACACGGCGTGGGACGGGTCGGCACGCAATTGTTGGGATGACTGTTGGGATGAGAATCAGCTGGGAACGGCGCCCGGCCGGGCTGTGAACGCTGTTGCCCGCGGCTCCGGGATATCACGATGCACCGATCCGCCAAGCTCCTGTGAGCTTGGCGGAAGACCAGCGCGGGTGGACCAGGCCGAGGGGCTGACCTCGGACTCCTGCTTGAACCGCCGACCCTCACAGTTGGCATCCCGAAGACGATGAAGGACCTCTCGTCGCCGTCGTACTATCGGTCAGCCTCGAAGGAGCGGCGTCGTTGTCCTGCTGGCTGGCCACCTTCCGCCAGCCAGAGCCCACCCACTGACGCTGGGCAGCTCGGCGAGCACTTCGTTGTGCTTCCAGGAGGCGACGTCCTAAGGCTTGAGCCGGTGATCCTTGTGCTCCAGCACGAAGCGGTCGTGGGCGGCCATGTCCGAGACGGTCGCCGGAACCCCCCGCTGGGCCAACTTGGCGTTCAGGCCGGCCAGACGCTGGGCGTCGTCCAGGGGGACCTGCACCACCACCCGGTTGCCCGGTATAATGCCCGGGGTGGTCCGTCGTCGTGTGCCGCGCCAGGCTCCCCCCCGCCGGCTTCCGACGCTCGACGAGCTATGTGACGACGCCGCTGACGACGGCTTCGGTGTCGGCGATGACCCGGTGCTCGATTGGGACCCAACGGACCCAGCCCAGGTCGCCATACGCTCCACCCCTGAGGGGGTGGAGCGTGCGAAACGCCTCGCTGAGGAGGGTCGACGAACCTTCGCCTATCACCGTGCTCGTGCCGCCTGGTTCGAGTACCTCGACGAAGCTCGGGCGGGTGGTGTCTCCTCGAACGTGCTTGGCCGGCAGGTGGGCGCCGGGGCCGACATCATCCCCCTGCGCCCTCGCAGCGACAGCGACGATGCCGTTGTCGCCCGGGCCGAGGAGCATCCCCCGGAGTCGGGCGCCGTACTGGAACCCTGAGCGCAAGCCGGGCCCCTTTGAGCCCGCTCAACGAGGATCACGGCCGTGGCCGTGGTGAGGGGAGGGCGTGGGTGGTCCGGTTGACCACCTTCACGCTCGCTCAACGAGGACCACGGCCGTGGCCGTGGTGAGGGCTCTTTGGCGCCGCCGGCGCCAGAAAGCTTGTTTTCCGCTCAACGAGGACCACGGCCCGTGGCCGTGGTGAGGGTCGGTTCGCTCGTTGGTCTGAGTCTGACTTGAACCGCTCAACGAGGACCACGGCCGTGGCCGTGGTGAGGGGCGAAAAAGCAAGAGGGCGGGGTCTTGGCCCTACCCCCGCTCAACGAGGACCACGGCCGTGGCCGTGGTGAGGGCATCGACGTAGACCGTCACCGCTAGGGACGTTGAGTTCGCTCAACGAGGACCACGGCCGTGGCCGTGGTGAGGGTCGGGGCGGGCAGCTCGGCGCAGGTTCTCGTCGATGGCCGCTCAACGAGGACCACGGCCGTGGCCGTGGTGAGGGCGGTCTGGAGGACCGCTGTCGGGTGGCCGCCCTCGCCCGCTCAACGAGGACCACGGCCGTGGCCGTGGTGAGGGGGGGTCGAGAACGGCACCTGGGTCTTGAAGGTGTCGTCCGCTCAACGAGGACCACGGCCGTGGCCGTGGTGAGGGCGTGTCGTGCGCCAGCTCGATGGGACCACCCCAGCGCCAGTGACATGGGACCGGCTCTCGGGGTCATCAACGTCGGCGACGCGATGATCGCCGCGGTGCCGGCGCAACGTCAAGAGGTTCGGTGCGTTCGCTGACGCCCGGTTTCTGGCGGGGTCGGTAGGAATCGCCCTCGAGCACCAACTCGTGTGCTGCGGACTGCAGCCGGTCGATCGCGGACTGGGCAAGCAGCGGATCCGCCATGAGTCCCAACCACTCGATCGGCTCCCGGTTGGAGGTCACCACCGTGGCGGCGGCGCGGTGGCGCTCCACGATGAGCTCGTAGACGTCGGCGGTGTCGAGGCTGTCGAGGGGCTGGAGGGCGAAGTCGTCGATGAGCAACAGGTCGACGCGCAGCAGCTTGCGCATCTCCACGTCGTGGCTGTTGTCGAGGCGCGAGGCGCGCAGGCGCTTGAGGAGGCGATCGCAGCGCTCGAAGTGGACGCTGAAGCGCCGACGCACGGCGACGTGGCCGAGCGCGGTGGCGAGGAAGGTCTTGCCCACGCCGACGGGACCCATGATCACCGCGTTGTGACCGGACTCGACGAAGCGCAGCGACACCAACTCGTTCCAGATGGCGCGGTCGAAGCTGACCTTGGCCGTGTCGTCCCAGCACTCCAGGCGCATCGAGGGATCGAGCCCGCCGGCTCGGGCCCGCAGGTCGGCCGAGGTGGTCTCCCGGCGGGTGACCTCGTCGGCGAGGACCAACTCCAAGAACTCGGCGTGTCCCATGGCCCCGGTCTGGGCCAGGGCCAGGCGCTCGGGGAGGGTGTCGAGGCAGCGTCCGAGCTTCACCCGACGCAGCAGCGCCTTGAGCTCCGGAGTCACCGTGGCGGCGCTCATCGGGCCTCTCCGGCGAGATCGGCCTCCAAACCAGCCTCTGTAGCGGCTTGTGCCGGCTCAGAAGATCCGGGGTCGATACCTGGGTGCGGGCGATCCGGCTGTCTCACGGCGAAGTGGCTGGGGTCGCGGGCGAAACGCCCGGCGACGACCGTGCCCGGCAGGGCGGCCTGGAGGGGGACTCCCTCAGTGCCCCGCTCAAGCATGCGCCCGATGAGGCCGACGTTGACCACCTCGTGGTCGAGTGATGATCGGCAGGCGGCCTCGACGCGCTCGGCTCCCCACTTCTTCACCAGACCGACCAGGGCGTAGATCTGGCGCATCTTCGTCCACGGCAACGGGGTGTCGAGCAGCGCCGCTGCGTAGGCGCCGATGGCCTCGCCGTGGGCCGCCGCCATGCGCTGCAGCAGGTTGAGGTCACGCATGGCGTAGGCCGTCTTCTCCGAGGGCAGGTCGGCGGGGTCGGTCGAACGCTTCCCCGGTGGCATGCGGGGATGGACCTTGACCAGCTGGCCGCGGTGGAACAGCCGCACGAGGCAGCGGTCCGCCCGGGCATCGACACGCGAGCCGATCAGATTGCCGGGCACTGAGTAGAGGGCTCGGGCCACCTCCACGTGGTGGTCGCGATGGACCTTTGGCCGCGAGTACAACGGCAGGTCATAGGGCGTGGCCGGTGCCGGGAGCAGGCGCGCCATCTCCTCCTCGGCGAAGACCTCGGCCGGCCGGGCCTGGGTGGTGCCGTGCACCCGCAGCCCGGCCCGCACCCGGCACCACTCCTCGGCCCGGCGCTGGGCGTCGGCCCGATCGATGAAGGCCTCGCCGGCGAAGAACGAGTTCCGGACGAACGGCACCGCCCGCTCGACTTTGGGCTTGTCCTTCGGATGGCGCACCCGGGTGGGATCGACGTGGAAGCCCCGGGCCTGGGCGTACTCGATGAAGGCCTGGTTCAGCCGAGGCTCGAGCGCATCGGCGTCGTCGACGATTGCCGCCATGTTGTCGGGGATGACGGTGCGAAACACGCCCCCGAAGAAGGCCCACGCCGCCTCGAAGCCCTCGATCACGGCCTCGGTGGTCTGGCGGAAGCTCAACCAGACGAACTGGTGGCGGGAGTAGCAGGCGGTGAACAGCAGCGCCCAGCAGATCCGGTTGCGACCGGTCTCGGTGTCGAAGAGCGGGCCGAGCCGGCCGAAGTCGACCTGGAGCTCGTCGCCCGGCTCCCCGTCGACCACGCGCACGGTCGGGCCCTGGCCCTGGGTGCGCCCGCACACCTGGTTCACATAGCGCTGCACGGTGCGGAGGGGCACGGCCACGCCTCGCCGGCCGAGGAGCTCGTGGATCTTCACCGCCGTGAGGTCCTCGTCGACCCAGGCCTTGATCTGGTCGTGATGGCCGACGAGGACCCGCCACGCCTCGCCGTGGCCATCGACGCGGTGAGGCCGCACCGCCTCGACGACCTGGCCGATGAACACGTCGCAGAGCTGATCGGCGCCACCGGCGCGGTCCAGACCGAGGGCCACCGCCGCCTCCACGTAGCGCCGCACGGTCTTGCGGTCCACCTGCGACAGCCGCTCGATGGAGCGAAACCCCTCGTTGGCCAGCCACAGCCTGAGCACTTCTCGGACCTCGAACACCCGAACCTCCCTGAATGCCATCGCCGCCCTCCCGAACCCGCTGACAGGAACGCGGCGATGCCACCGTCAGCGGCACCGGCGGTGGTGGATCCCCGGGAGACGGTCCCATGACTGGCGCAGCAGGTGGTCCCAT
>DATLFQ010000111.1:0-5470 GCA_035540915.1 Acidimicrobiales bacterium | reverse complement strand
GAGGACCGAATCCACGAACGGCAAGACCGGGGGGTGCGACGTAGCCCGGGCGGACTACGGCCGAATGGCCGGCGGCTGCTCTCAGTTCGGCCGGCGTGCGGCCGAGAGAAGGACCGGAGGATTCCGACGTCGAGGCGAAGGGAGGCGGCGGTGAGCGCAGGCCAGGAGCAGCGGGAGGACGGAGCGGACCTGGCCGAGGCGGCGCTGGACGACGTCCTCACCGTGGCCGCCGCCGCCTGTGCCAGCCCGATGGCCGGCATCGTCCTGGCCGGCCGCACCCGCCTGCTGTCCGCCGGCGGCGCCCGCCCGGGCGACGCCGAACGCACCGCCGGCTGGGTGGCCGCCGGACGGCACGTGGCCGAGCACGGCGCCCCGCTCGACGTGGCTGACCTGATCGCCGACGAGCGGTTCCCCGTGCCGCCGGAGAGCGCCGAGGCGGCCGCCCGCCGCTTCTTCGGCGTCCCGCTGGTGGCCGGCGACGGCGGTGTCGTCGGCTCGCTGTTCGTGGCCTGGGCCGACGCCGAAGGCATCGGTGAGCACCACCAGCTGGCCCTGGCCGCGCTCGGTCGGCGGGTGGCCGCCGCCGAGGGCCTGCGGCAGGCGGCCGCCACCGCGCACCGGGCGCAGGAGCAGCTGGCCGATGCGCAGTGCATCGCCGGCACGGGCAGCTGGGAGTGGGACGTGGCCGGCGACGTGGTGCGCTGGTCCGATCACCTGTTCCGCCTGTTCGGCCGCGAACCGGGCGACGTCGTCGGCAGCTACCAGGCGTACCTCGAGGCCGTGCACCCCGACGACCGAAACCTGATCACCGACGCCGTGGGCCGGGCGCTGGCCGACGGCGGCGACTTCGCCTTCGACCACCGGGTCGTCTGGTCCGACGGCACCGTGCGCTGGCTCCAAGGTCGGGGCGTCGTCGACGCGACTCCCGACGGTACGCCCGTGCGGTTGCGCGGGACGGCCACGGACGTGAGCGATCGGGTCGCCCTGCAGGAGGAGCTGGCGGCGCTGGCCCTGGTCGACGAGTTGACCGGCGTGCACAACCGGCGCGGCTTCCTGACCCTCGCCGAGCATCAGCGCAAGCTGGCCACCCGGGCCGGCCGGCAGCTGCGGATGGTGTTCGTGGACATCGACGGCATGAAGACGATCAACGACACCTACGGGCACGCCGAGGGCGACCGGGCCCTGGCGGCCGTGGCCGAGGTTCTCCGGCAGACCTTTCGCGCCGGCGACGTGGTGGCCCGCCTCGGCGGCGACGAGTTCTGCGTGCTGGTGGTGGAGGACGGCACCGGCGCCCACGTCGACCTCGACGGTCGGCTCACCTCGCTGCGCTCGGTCCCACCGGCCCCCGACCGGCCTTACGCGCTGTCGCTGAGCGTGGGCCTGGCCACGGTGGCGCCCACGGCCGAGACCTCGGTGGAGGACCTGCTCCGGCGGGCCGACGGCGCCATGTACCTCGACAAGGGATCACCGCGGCGCCGGGCCCGCGTGCTCGTCGTCGAGGACGACCCCAGCCTGCGCCGCCTGGCCGAGCTGAGCCTGCGGTCGCGCTTCGAGGTCACGACGGCCGGCACCGGGATGGAGGCCGTCGACCGGGCCACCACCCAGGCCCCCGACATCGTGCTGCTGGACCTGGGCCTGCCGGACATCCCCGGGCCCGAGGTGCTGCGGCGGCTGCGCGAGCGCCCCGGCGGCGATCGCCTGCCGGTCATCGTGTTCACCGCCTCCGGTGAGCGCTCCACCCAGCTCGACACGTTGCGCGACGGCGTGGACGACTACCTCGTCAAGCCGATCGACCTGGAGATTCTCGAGGCCCGCATCGACAGCGTCCTGCGGCGGGCGCTGTCCCGCCCGCAGCGGCTCGGCGTCTGAGCGCCCCGCGAGATGCCCGCCGCCCTGGCCCAGGAGGCCCGCTCGGCGCTGAGCGAGTGCCGCCAGCAGCGTGGGCCCGTCGACGGGTAGCTCCAGCTCCTCCACCGCCCCGGCCAGCCAACCCGGCGCCTCTCGGTGGATCGCCGGTGCGCCGACGATGGCACACTCGCGCCATGGCCACACCTCTCAGCACCGGGGTCGGCGAGGTCCTCGACACCCGCCCCGAGAGCGAGCCCCGCACCGGCGAGCCGACCGCCGCCCACATCGTGAAGTCGGCCGGCGGTGACGCCACCGCCAAGGTGCTCGAGGCCCGCGTCTACGGCACCCCGCTGGAAGCGCTGTGCGGCGTCATCTTCGTCCCCCAGCGCGATCCCACCAAGCTGCCCCTCTGCGCCACCTGCAAGGACATCTACGAGACCTACCGCGCCTTCAACGACGGCCTGCCGGACCAGCCGAAGCCGTGAACTCAGCCGCCCGAGGAGAGCGCTATGTAGCTGGCGTTCTCGTCCCGGATGAGCGAGACACCTGACGTCCAGGTCCGGCTGCGCCAGCTCGTGCCGGGGAAGCACGTCGCCGGTATTGGCGTCCCTGCCGGCACCGCCGCCGACGCGCACAGATCGACTCGTCGGGACCCAACAGGTCCTCGCATGAAAGCGGTTTGAGCGCCATTAGATATGTCAATAGTGTGGATGCTCGGGCCGCGCCCGGCTGAGAACACGCCGTTGCTCCGGTCCCCGGTAGCGCGCGTCCGAACAGGAAGCGAGACATCGGATGGCAACCACCGGGGCCGGATCGCAACCAGCGCCCCACGAGGCGACGTCCGAAGGCTGCAGCGGAAGCCATCGGGGCGAACGTCCTACTTCCAGCTCCGATGTCGCTTTGGTCGTGCGGGTAGCTCGTGGCGACCACGTCGCCCTGGCAGCCCTCTTCGACCGCCATGCCGCCGCCGTCCACAGTTTCGCGACGCGGTTGTGCGGGTCGGACCACGCCGATGAGGTCGTCCAGGAGGTCTTCGTGCGGCTCTGGCAACGGCCCGAACGCTTCGACATCGACCGCGGGTCGCTGCGGACCTTCTTGCACACCGACACCCGCGGCCGAGCCGTGGACCTGATGAGGACCAACGGGGCGCGCCGCAAGCGGGAACTCACGGACTTCGAACGGCAACAACCGCAGGGCGACTCGGTCGACGACGCAGCTGTCGGCGGGCTCCTCCACGACGATATCGCCGAAGTGATCGCCACACTGCCGCGCCGAGAGCGCGACCCGATCGTCCTCGCCTATTTCGAAGGCCACACCTATCGCGAAGTGGCGGCGTTGCTCAAACAACCCGAAGGGACGATCAAGAGCCGGATCCGCGCTGGGCTGTCGCGATTGCGGACTGAGCCGCGGGTTCGGCAGCTTGCCGCCGCCGCCAGCGCGCCGGGATGTGGCTTCAGGGCTACCGACACCATCGACCAGGAGCCGAACAGAATCCCTAGAGAACTCGTTCGGCGAAATAACGTCTGAGGCCTCCCCGTAACGACCTGCTCGCGTCGTCCAAGGGCCTCGACGCGGCGCCGGAGGGAGTCCGCCGAGGCGCGCTGGCCGGAAGGCTCGCGCGCAGCCCGACCGCCCTGGCCGGTTCGAAGCCGCTCGATCTCAGCCCGCCATCGTCGGCCGGCAGGGACACGTCAGCCGAGACTCGCAAAGGCGTCCGCGGCGAGGCGGCGGATTTCGAGGAGGGCGATGTCGTCGCGCAGCGGAGCAGGACTGGCGTGTCGGACGGCAGCATGGATGGCGTCGAGCCCACCGCAGCGAAACAGCCGCGCAATGCGGTCGGGGTCGATCCCACCGGCGGGCCCGTAGGCCTCGATCAGCCCGTCCGTGAACACGACCAGCGCCTCACCCGGTTCGAGGACGAACCCGTGATCCTCGAATACCGGGTTCTGAAGCACTCCGAGGAGCGGTCCAGTGGGCGGCAGCGCCCGCTCCGCGTGGTCGCCGACAACCACGGCCGGCGGGTGGCCGGCGCTCGCATACCGCACGGTCCCGTTTTCGTATGTGGCGACGAAAACTGTGGCGTATGACTCCACGGGCCAACACCGGTTGACGAATGTATTGGCGATGTCGACGGCCACGACGGGAGCGTGGCCGGCGTCGAGCAGCCCGAGCAGCAGATCCTTGAGGCGCATGGCGTCGAGCGCGGCGTCGAAGCCGTGCCCGGTCACGTCGCCGACCACGATGTCGAGGCGGCAGCCGACTGCGCTGACGCCCACGAAATCGCCGCCCAGAACTCCCTCCACCGGGTCGTATACGGCTGTCACGGCGACACCGGGGATCTTCGAGGCCTGGACCGCCGACAGGCGGCGCCCGAGGAGTTCGGCCAGGTCACTGGATTGCGCAGTCCCGTCCGCACCCCTCTGGGCGCGGTCCTCGGTGTCGGCCACCTGCACGGAAAGCCGCTGGAAACGCTTGGCCAGGCGCAGGGACACGGCCATGGGGCCGACTCCCAGGACGAGGAACGGGTCGGCGGCGGACAGCCGTCCCTCGACCGCCTCGGCGGCGCTGACCACCGCCAGGCCGAAAAACAGGAGCGATCCGAGGGCATCCTTGGCGGCCAAGGTGCGCCACTGGTCGGCGGGGCGGCCTTGATGCATCAGCCCCCGAGCTCGTTCCCATGCCGATCTGGCGCTGCGAAACCATCCGGCCGCTCCGGCCAGATAGCCGACGGCGATCGAGCCGAGGATCCAGCTGGCCATCGCCGGCATTGTCGCAGGTCTCTACGGTCGGTGCTACGGTCAGCGACACGGGTGAGTCTGCCATGGGCGCACCGCAAGTCCGGAGGTTAGAATGCGCCGATTTATCGTCGCCCTGCTGGCGACCTCGGTTTTGGTCTTTGGTGGCGTCGCCTGCGACGACAACAACTCGGCCGGCGACAAGGTCGATGAGGACGACACCAACTTCGGCCCGGGCGACGGCAAGGACGAGGTCGGACCCGGGCGGTAGCGGGCTCACCGACTCGAGTTCGCCGGGGCGCTGCACGTCGGCACGGGCCTGACGCTCCTCGCCAGCCGATAGCGGCTATCGGACGGCAGTCGGCGCGAAGGGCGGGGGGCCGAGGATGGTGATGCCACGCGGGTTCGCTGTGGCTGAGGCTTGGAGGCGGGCGAGATCGACGAAGTCGGCGGTGTCGTCGATAGCCGGATCGCTGGCGCCCCGAAAGAAGGCTTGCCCGGGCGCTCCGGGCGACTGGAGTCCGATGAGGCGCGCCTCGGCGGAAAGGACGATGAAGGCGTGGGCGACGCCTCTGGGAACGAAGGACATGCCTCCGCTCCGAACCCGGCTGCGTTGGCCGTCGGCTTGCACTTCGATCTCGCCGTCGATGACGTAGGTCATCTCGTGGGCTACGGGATGAAGATGCAGCGGTGTGGTCTTGTCCTTCACCATGGTGTCCTCGAACAGGAAGAAGGCGCCGCCGGTGTCCTCGGCGAGCAGCTTCCAGATATGGAGCCCGCCGCCTGCGAACAGCTGCTTGTCTCCTTCGCCGGCGTTGAGCACGATCGGGGTCAGCTTGTGCATCGCAAGATCCTTCCTCGTCGTGGGACTTCGGTCCCATGACGAA
>DATLFQ010000110.1:0-12253 GCA_035540915.1 Acidimicrobiales bacterium | reverse complement strand
AGGCCGGCGGAAAGGAGACGCCGGTGCTCTACGCCTTCGGCTTCGAGCGGATCGGGGTCGTGGTGGGCGACCTGTACTTCGTGAACCCTCGGCCCGAGCCCCGCAACGAGGGCCCCGAGCAGGGCGTGCGGCTCGAGGTCCGCCTGTTCGAGCGGGGGCCGGCGAGGGGCTCGGTGTACTCGGCGCAGGCGATCGCGGTCGACCGGCCCCTCTGGCGAGTCGACCTGCTGGAGGCGGTCGACCGGCCCGGCACGCTGGACCGCGCCCACCACCATCCCCGCTTCGACGGCTGGGAACCCGGCGCCCGTCACTTCGTCGCCGGGCTCACCGCCGACCCGCTCGGCTGGCTCCACGGTCGCCTGTCGGCGTTCGGCGAGGTCCTGACCCAGGCCGGCGTCGCGGCGGACGAGGTGGGGCCGGGCGACGTCGCTGCGGTCAGCGGCGCGGCGGGCGACCTCGTCGCCACGGCCCGGCGCCTGCTCGCCGCCGTCCGCGCCAGCGCCATCGGGTCCACCCTGCCGGCGACGAGCGCGACCGGTGTCCGCGTCGGTTGGCTCTGACGGGTCCGGGATCAGCCCTCCGACCACACCCCGTAGGCGTGCACCGGCCGGAGCCGGACGACCAGCCGGCGGTCGGCCACCATGGCCCGGCGGTACTCGTCCCAGTCGGGATGGTCTCCCTGGAGGGACCGGTAGAGCTCGACCAGTTCCTCGACCACACTGTCGTCCGGTGCTGTCGCGACTGGGCTGAGCTCGGCCTCGCCGTCGATCACGAGGTAGGACCACCCGTCCGGTCGGCTGACGTAGAGCGAGGCGCGTGGATCACGGCGCATGTTGGCGGTCTTGGCCCTGTCGACGGTGACCGAGACCCGCACCAACCCGTCCCCCACGCCGTACATCACGTTCGACAGCTGCGGACGGCCGTCCCGCCTGAGGGTCACGAGGGCGCCGAGCCGCCCGCTCGACGCGCGCTGGAGGGCAAGCCGCAGCTCCATGACGTCACCGACTGTATGCGGCAGGCAGCTCTGCACCGGACCGCCAGGCCACCGTCGGCGGGAGCATGGCGCGGTCGCTGCCGCGGCGTGTCGAGCAGCACGCGATCGCCGGGCTCCGGCGACTCGCGGCCCACGGTGGCCGAGTTGCGATGATCAGCCCATGGCCGGACAGGATCGGACGGTGGCGGCCCGGAATCCCTCGGAGCGCACGACGTCGGGCGCCGGTAGCGGGCCCGCGGCGGGCCGCGGCGCCGGCATCGCGCTCGTCGCCGTGTCGGCGGCGTCGTTCGGGGCCATGGCGATCTTCGCCCGGGTGGCCTACGACGGTGGGGCGGACGTGACCGCGGTGCTGTTCCTGCGATTCGCCATCGCCGCGCCGTGCATGGCCGCACTGGTGCGGGTGCGGGGCGTGCGCTGGCCACGGGGGCGGCTGCTCGCGGGCCTGGCCCTGATGGGCGGCGCCGGCTACGTGGGCCAGTCGCTGGCCTTCTTCACCGCGCTCACCCTGGCGTCGGCCAGCCTGGTGGCCCTGCTGCTGTACGCCTACCCGGTCATCGTCACCGTGCTGTCGACGCTCCTGTTCGGCACCCGCCTCACCCCACTGCGGGCCGGGGCACTGGCCCTCGCGGTGGGCGGGAGCGCGCTGCTCGTCGGGCCGGAGCTTTCGGGGCGGCCGCTGGGCGTGGCCCTGGCCGCGTCGGCGGCGGTGATCTACTCCGTCTACATCCTGGCCGGCAGCCGCCTGACGCCGAGAGCGGGCGCGCTGGCGTCGTCGGCGGTGGTGATGACGGCGGCGGCCGCCGTCTACGCCGTCATCGTCGCCGTGCAGCGCCCGGCGTTCCCGGCGACGGCCGGCAGCTGG
This sequence comes from Acidimicrobiales bacterium, assembly GCA_035540915.1. Classification (GTDB taxonomy): domain Bacteria; phylum Actinomycetota; class Acidimicrobiia; order Acidimicrobiales; genus DATLFQ01. Next base: position 10,397 of record DATLFQ010000110.1, on the reverse strand, counting down.
GCCGCCGTCGTCGCCATCGCCATCGTCTCGACGGTCGTCGCCATCACCACGTTCTTCGCCGGCATGGAGCGGCTCGGAGCCGGCGACGCGTCGACCGTGTCCACCGTCGAGCCGGTGGTCACCGTCGCACTCGCCTGGGCGGTGCTGGACGAGCGCCTGTCCGCCGCGCAGCTCGCCGGCGGCGTGGTGGTCCTGGCCGCAGTCGTGCTTCTCGCCCGGGCCCCAACTGCTGGTGCCGGCCCGGGTGGCGCGCCCTCGGAAGGATTCGAACCTTCGCACCCGCCTCCGGAGGGCGGTGCTCTATCCCCTGAGCTACGAGGGCGGGGAGGTCGGCCCTGGGGCCGGCACGACCGTACAGCCTAGAATCGCTGCCGTGCCCGGAGCGACCATCCTGGTGGTGGACGACGACCCGGTCATCCAGCAGCTGCTGCGGGTCAGCTTCGAGATGGAGGGCTACGAGGTCATCACGGCCAGCGACGGCGTGGCCGGCCTCGAGCGGGCCCGCGCCGAGCGGCCCGACCTGCTGATCCTCGACGTGATGATGCCGCGAATGAACGGCATCGAGGTGGCCCGGGCGCTGAAGTCCGACCCCGGGACGGCGTCGATCCCCATCCTGATGCTCTCGGCCAAGGCCCAGGCCGCCGACGTCTCCGCCGGTGGGGCGTCGGGCGTGGACGACTACGTCACCAAGCCCTTCGACCCCGAGGTGCTCCTCGGACGGGCCGAGGGCCTCATCGAGCGCTCCCGCCGCTAGCCCGCTGCCGGCACCGCCTCGTCAGCCTCGGGCTACAGCTGCTCGGGGGCGGCGATCCCGAGCAGGCCCAGCCCGGTCCGCAGCACCCGGGCGGTGCGGTCGCACAGGACCAGGCGGGACAGTCGGGTCTCGGTCGAGTCGGCCTTGATCACCGGGCAGGCCTCGTAGAACGAGGTGAACGCCGAGGCGACGTCGAACAGGTAGGTGCAGAGGCGGTGGGGCTGCAGGTGCGCGGCGCTCGTCGTGACCGCCGGCTCGAAGCCGGTCAGCTGCAGGGCCAGCGCCCGCTCGGCGGGATGGACCACCTGCAGCAGCGCGGGGTCGAGACCGAAGGGGTTCACCTCGGCCCGCCGGAAGATCGAGCGGATGCGGGCGTGGGCGTACTGCAGGTAGGGCGCGGTGTTGCCCTCGAACGACAGCATCCGGTCGAAGTCGAAGACGTAGTCCTTGACCCGGTCGCTGGAGAGGTCGGCGTACTTGACCGCGCCGATCCCGACCGCCTCGGCCACCTCGGCGCGGGCGGCCTCGCCGAGCGACGGGTTCTTCTCGGCCACCACCGCTGCCGCTCGGCGGACCGCCTCGTCCAGCAGGTCCACCAGGCGCACCGACTCGCCGGCCCGGGTCCGGAACATCTTGCCGTCGGCCCCCAGCACCGAGCCGAAGGCCACGTGCTCGGCCCGGTGCTCGTCGCCCAGCCAGCCCGCCATGCGGGCCACCGCGAACAGCATCGACAGTCGCTGGCCCTGCGGCGCGCCGATCACGTACAGCAGCCAGGTGGCGCCGAGCGTCCGGGCCCGGTGGCGGATCGCCGCCAAGTCGGTCGCCTCGTAGTTGAACCCGCCGTCGCGCTTGCGCACGATGACCGGGAACGGCGCCCCGTCCCGGCCGGTGAAGCCAGGCGGGTACACGCACAGCGCGCCGTCGTCCACCACGGCCAGCCCGGCCGCCTCCAGCTCGGCGGCGACGTCGGCCAGCATGTCGTTGTAGAAGCTCTCGCCGGCCATGTCGGCGGGGGTGAGGGTCACGTCCAGCCGCCGGTAGACCTCGTCGAAGTACCGTCCCGACTCCTCGATCAGCAGCCGCCACAGCCGCAGGCTCTCGGCCTCACCGGACTGGAAGCGGACGACGCGGGCTCGCGCCCGGTCGGCGAAGCCGGGGTCCTCCTCGAACTTTTCCCGGGCCTCCTGGTAGAAGCGGGCCAGGTCGCCGAGCGACAGCTCGGCGGCTGCCTTCTCCTCGCCCAGGTCGACCAGGTGCTCGATCAGCATGCCGAAGTTGGTGCCCCAGTCGCCGAGGTGGTTCTGGCGGATCACCTCGTGCCCCAGGAACTCCAGCACCCGGACCACGGCGTCGCCGATGATCGTGCTGCGCAGGTGGCCGACGTGCATCTCCTTGGCCACGTTGGGGCCGGAGTAGTCGACCACCACGGTGTGGCTGCGGGTGGCGGGCGCCACCCCGAGGCGCGGCCCGTCGAGCTGGGTGACCAGCGCGGCCAGCACCTCCGGCCGCAGCGTCAGGTTGACGAACCCGGGACCGGCGACGGCCACGTCGCGGCACAGGTCGTCGACGGCGAGGTGCTCCACGATGGCCTGCGCCACCTCGCGGGGGTTGCGGCCCAGGCGCTTGGCCAGCCCCATGGCGGCGTTGCTCTGCACGTCGGCGTGCTGGCTCGGCCGCAGCAGCGGGTCGGTGCCGGCCAGGTCGGCCCCGAAGGCGGCGGTCAGCGCCGCGTCGAAACGGGGCGCCAGCAGCGATGCGACGGAGGCCATGGCCCATCGTCCGACGGGTCGGCCCGACCCGTCAAACAGATAGCGTCGGGGCGCATCGGACCCCTGCCGCCGCACCTTCTGCCGACGAGCGCGGCCGTCGACGGGCGGGGCCGGCTGTCTCTCGGCGGCGTCGACGTCGATGACCTGGCCGACGAGCACGGCACGCCCCTGTTCGTCTACGACGAGGAGCACCTGCGCCTCCGGTGCCGGGAGGCGGTGGTCGCCTTCGGTGACGGCGTCGCCTACGCGGCCAAGGCGTTCTTGTGCAGGGCCATGGCCGCGCTTGCCCACGAGGAGGGCATGGCGCTGGACGTGGCCAGCGGCGGCGAGATGCACGTCGCGCTCGCGGCCGGCGTGCCGGCCGGGCGGCTGGTCCTGCACGGCAACAACAAGTCGGTGGAGGAGCTGCGGCAGGGGCGGGAGCTGGGCATGGGCCGCATCGTCGTCGACTCCGCCGACGAGATTGCCCGGCTGGAGGCGCTGCACGCCGAGGACGGGCGGCGCCCGCGGGTGATGGTGCGGGTGACGCCCGGCGTCGAGGCCCACACCCACGAGTACGTGATGACGGGCCAGGAGGACTCGAAGTTCGGCTTCAGCGTGGCCAGCGGCGCGGCCGCCGATGCGGTGGAACGCCTGCGCCGGTCGCCGGCGGTGGAGCTGGTCGGGGTCCACGCCCACATCGGCAGCCAGGTCTTCCTGCTCTCGTCGTTCGAGAAGGCGGTCGAGGTCCTGGCCGGGTTCTTCGGCCCCCTGGGCCTCCCCGAGTTGTGCGTGGGTGGCGGCCTCGGCGTGCCCTATGTGACCGGCGAGGAGGCGCCCACCATCACCGAGTGGGCGGCTGCGGTCCGGGCCGCCTGCCGGTCGGCCGGCGTCGCCGACGAGGCGCGTGTCACCGCCGAGCCGGGCCGGGCGATCGTGGCGGCCGCCGCCGTCACCGTCTACCGGGTGGGGACGATCAAGGTGCTGCCCGGCATCCGCACCTACGTGGCGGTCGACGGCGGCATGAGCGACAACCCCCGGCCGGTTCTGTACGGGAGCGGGTACGAGGCCTTCCTGCCCCGGGCCACCGACGCCGAGCGGCCGCTGCGGGCGACGGTGGTCGGCAAGCACTGCGAGTCGGGCGACGTGGTGGTGCGCGACGCGTACCTCCCCGCCGACCTGGCCGTCGGCGACCTGCTGGCCACGCCGGTGACCGGGGCCTACGGCCACTCCATGGCCTCCACCTACAACAAGGTGCCCCGCCCCCCGGTGGTGTTCGTCGGCGGCGGCCGGTCCCGGGTCGTGGTCCGCCGGGAGACCCTCGACGACCTCCTCCGCCTCGACCAGCCCTGATCGCCGTCTGCCGGCCGGTAGCGTCGGGGCATGTTCGGGTCGGAGCCGGCGGCCGTGCGCGTCGGCGTGCTGGGGTGTGGCACGGTCGGCGGCGCGCTGGTGACGCTGCTCCAGCGGGAGGCGCCGGCCATCGCCGAGCGGACCGGCGTCCGCCTGGAGGTGGCGCGGGTCGCCGTCCGGGACCCGGCCAGGGCCCGCCCGGTCGACCTCCCTCCCGGTGCCCTGACCGGCGACGCCGGGTCGGTCGTCACCGACCCCGGCGTGGACGTCGTCGTCGAGTTGATGGGCGGCGTGGAGCCCGCCCGCACCCTGGTCCTCGACGCCCTCAAGGCGGCCAAGCCGGTGGTCACGGCCAACAAGCAGCTCCTGGCCCTGTGCGGTGCGGAGCTGTTCGAGGCGGCGTCGGCGGCCGGTGTCGACCTCCTCTACGAGGCGGCCGTGGCCGGGGCGATCCCGCTCATCCGCCCGCTGCGCGAGTCGCTGGCCGGCGAGCGCATCGCGAGGGTCATGGGCATCGTCAACGGGACCACCAACTACATCCTCACCCGCATGACCGACGAGGGGGCCAGCTACGCCGACGCGCTGGCCGAGGCCCAGGCGCTGGGCTACGCCGAGGCCGACCCGACCGCAGACGTCGAGGGCTACGACGCCGCCGCCAAGGCGGCCATCCTCGCCACCATCGCCTTCGGCGTGCAGGTGGTGGCCGACGACGTGCACCGGGAGGGCATCACCGCCGTCACGCCGGCCGACATCGCCTTCGCCGGCCGGCTCGGCTACGTGGTGAAGCTGCTGGCGGTGAGCGAGGCGGTGGGCACCGAGGTCGCCGTGCGGGTCCATCCGGCGATGGTCCCGGCCAGCCATCCCCTGGCCGCGGTGCGCGACGCCTTCAACGCGGTGTTCGTCGAGGGCGAGGCCGTCGGCGAGCTGATGTTCTACGGGCGGGGCGCCGGCGGCATGCCGACGGCCAGCGCGGTCCTGGGCGACCTCATCGACGCCGCCCACAACCTGCAGGTGGGCGGGCGCGGGCGGACCGCCCCGATGAACCGGGCCGTCGTTCGGCCGATGGCCGACCTGTCGTCGCAGTACTACCTGAACATCAACGTGGTCGACCGGCCCGGCGTGCTGGCCGCGGTGGCCGCCGTCTTCGGCACCCACGGCGTGTCGATCCGCTCGATGGAGCAGGAGGGCCTGGGCGACGAGGCCCGGCTGGTGTTCATCACCCACAAGGCCACCGAGCGCGACGTCCAGGCGACGCTGGCCGACCTGCGCCACCTCGACGCCGTCGAGCGGGTCGGCGGCCTGCTGCGGGTCATCGGCCCGGAATGACGGCGGCCGCCTGGCCCGGCGTCATCGAGGCCTACCGCGAGTTCCTCCCGGTCGGCGCGTCCACGCCGGTCGTCACGCTGCACGAGGGCGCCACGCCGCTCCTGCCCGCGCCCCGCCTGTCGGAGCGGGTCGGCGCCGAGGTCTGGCTCAAGTACGAGGGGCTCAACCCGACCGGGTCGTTCAAGGACCGCGGCATGACCATGGCCATCTCCAAAGCGGTCGAGGAAGGGGCCACCGCGGTCGTGTGCGCGTCGACCGGCAACACCTCGGCGTCCGCCGCGGCGTACGCCGCCCGGGCCGGCATCGACTGCATCGTGCTCATCCCCGAGGGCTACATCGCGCTCGGCAAGCTGGCCCAGGCCCTCGTCCACGGGGCGACGGTCCTGCAGATCCGCGGCAACTTCGACCACGCGCTCACGCTGGTGCGCGAGATGGCCGAGGGCTCTGCGGTCACGCTGGTGAACTCGGTCAACCCCTACCGGGTCGAGGGCCAGAAGACGGGGGCGTTCGAGGTGGTGGACGCCCTGGGCCGGGCGCCCGACCTCCATTGCATCCCGGTCGGCAACGCCGGCAACATCTGCGCCTACTGGAAGGGCTACCTCGAATACCGGGAGGCGGGCCGCTCCAGCGGGCTGCCGGCCATGCTCGGCTTCCAGGCGGCGGGCGCCGCCCCCATCGTCGCCGGCCACCCCATCGAGGACCCCGAGACGGTGGCCACCGCCATCCGCATCGGCAACCCGGCCTCGTGGTACGGGGCAACGGCCGCGGCGGCAGAGTCCGGGGGCGGCATCTCGGCCGTCACCGACGACGAGATCCTCGACGCCTACCGGTTCCTGGCGGCACGGGAGTCGGTGTTCTGCGAGCCGGCCTCGGCCGCCTCGGTGGCCGGCCTGCTCAAGGTGGGCGCCCCGGCCGGGTCGACGGTGGTGTGCGTGCTGACGGGCCATGGGCTGAAGGACCCCGACATCGCCATCAGCCAGATCGCCGTCCCCGCCGCGGTCGACGCGGACCCGGCCGCCATCCGGGCCGCCCTCGGCTGGTAACCGGCGGCGCCACCGCGGCAGCCGGGGTGCTGCTAGCGGGAGCGCGTGTCGGAGCGCTCGCGGCGCACGGTCGTCTTGCGGCCCTTGATGGTGGTGGCCCGCAGGGCGGCGACCACCTCCTCGGCGGCCGACTCGGGGACCTCGACGAGCGAGAAACGGTCGGCGATCTCGATGGCGCCGATGTCGCGGCCCCCCAGCCGGGTCTCGCCGGTGATGGCGCCGACCAGGTCCTGCGGGCGCACCCCGGCGGCGCGACCGGCGCCCACGAACAGCCTGGTCATGGTGCCGGCCGCCGGACGGGACCGGCGCGGTTGCCCCTCGTCGCCCTTCGGCGACCGCCCCGAGCGGCCGGTTGCCGGCATCGGTGCGACGGCCGGGATCTCCTCGTCGCCGGCGGAGGCGCCGGGGCCGGCCTCGTGGGCCAGCTTGACCGCCGCCAGGGCGACGTCCATCAGGTCGAACTCGTCGGTGAGCGTCTCGACGACCACGCGGAAGTGCTCGAGGTCGTCGCCGAGCAGGCTCTCGTGCAGTGCGGCCCGGGTCAGCTCCAGCCGGCGGGCCCGCAGGTCGGCGACGGTGGGCAGGGTACCCATGACGATGCGCTGGCCGGTCACCCGCTCGATGGTCTTGAGCATCCTGTGCTCGCGCGGCTCGGCCAGGGTGATGGCCACGCCCTCCCGGCCGGCCCGGCCGACCCGCCCGATGCGGTGGACGTAGGCGTCGGGCGCGGCCGGCACGTCGTAGTTGACGACGTGGGTGAGCTGCTCGATGTCCAGGCCCCGGGCGGCCACGTCGGTGGCCACCACCAGGTCGGTGGTGCCCGCCCGCAGCCGGCCGATGACCCGCTCACGCTGCTCCTGGTCCATCCCGCCGTGCAGCCCCTCGGCCCGGTAGCCCCGCCCGTTGAGCGTCGAGGCCAGCTGGTCGACCTCGTCGCGCGTGCGGCAGAACACGAGGGCGGCCGCCGGGGCCTCCACGTCCAGCACCCGCCCGAGGGCGGCGGGCTTGTGCGCCCGCGGCACCACGTAGGCCGTCTGGCGGACCCGAGAGACCTCAGCCGCGGCCGACGACGACTGGCGGCCCAGTTGGATGCGCACCGGGTCGCGCAGGTGGCGCCGGGCCATGCCGTCGATGCGGGGCGGCATGGTCGCCGAGAACAGGACCGTCTGGCGGCCCGGCGGCGTCGCTTCCAGGATCGCCTCGATGTCGTCGGCGAACCCCATGTCGAACATCTCGTCCGCCTCGTCGAGCACCACCGTCTGCAAGTCCTGGAGGGCGAGGGTTCCGCGCGCGATGTGGTCGAGCGCCCGGCCGGGCGTCGCCACCACCACGTCGATCCCGGCGGCCAGCGCCCGGAGCTGGCGGGCGATCGGCTGCCCGCCGTAGATGGGCAGGACGCGGGCACCGAGGTGGCGGCCGTAGCGGTGCACGGCCTCGGAGACCTGGACGGCCAGCTCGCGGGTCGGGACCAGGACGAGGCCCGCGGGCCCCGGACCGCCGCGGCGGGGGAAGGCCCGGTGCAGCAGGGGCAGTGTGAAGGCGGCCGTCTTGCCTGTGCCGGTGGCGGCCTGGCCCACCAGGTCCAGGCCCTCGGCCAGCGGGGGGATCGTCTCGCGCTGGATGGGCGTCGGCTCCTCGTAGCCCAGCTCGCCGAGCGCCCGCAGCAGCTCCGGCCCGAGCCCGAGGTCAGCGAACGGGGAAGGGCTCTCCGCCATGGCCTCCACGGTCGCAGGGCGCCGCCCGCTCCGCCACTCGTGCCACTGCCCGGCGCGCGCCGGGAGGGAGGCGACGGCCTCGGCAACGCCGGGCGGCGCCAACGGATTCCTCTGCTAGAGAGGAACATGATCGTCGTGAACATCGAGGACGTCCCCGGCCACCGCATCGTCGAGCTCAAGGGCCTGGTCCAGGGCAACACCATCCGGGCCAAGCACCTGGGGCGCGACATCGGCGCCGGGCTGAAGAACCTGGTGGGCGGTGAGATCCGGGCCTATACGGAGCTGATGAGCGATGCCCGGCGGGAGGCCACCGAGCGGATGCTGCAGCAGGCGCAGGCCCTGGGCGCCGACGCGGTCGTGAATGTGCGGTTCACGACGTCCCAGGTCGCCGGCGGCGCCGCCGAGCTGTACGCCTACGGCACCGCGGTCACCGTCGAGCGCGTGACCGGCGCCAGCTGACGTGCTCGACGCGGTGGTCCTCCAGCTGTTCGCCCCGTTGGCGCTGTTCCTGCTGGCCGGCGGCGCTGGCCGCCTGCAGGAGCGCAAGCACCAGCGCTCGCTCGTGCGGCGCGAGGATGCGCTCGCCCACGTCGTGGTCGTGGACGTGGCCGGTCCGACCGGGCCGGTGTCGTCGGCGCACCTCGTGGGCGGTGAGGTGGTCCTCGGCTGCGACTACGGGAAGCAGATCCTGGCCCGGGTCCGCGACATCTTCGGCGGCGAGGTCCGCTCCTTCGGGCGGGTGCTCGACCGGGCCCGGCGGGAGGCCGTCGTGCGGATGCAGCACCAGGCGGATCAGCACGGCGCCCACATGGTCGTCAACGTGCGATTCACGACGGCCATGACGGGATCACGGCTCCTCGCCGCCGAGGTCGTGTGCTACGGGACGGCCGTCGTGAAGTGACCGCGAGGTGACCGTGAAGTGACCGACCATCTGGCCGACGAGCCGGCGCTGGGCTGGCGGAACGACATCGCCGACGAGCGGCCGGACCGGCTCGCCGCCCGGCGGGCCTCGACACCGCCGGGCCGGCAGTGGGCGGCGATGGCCGTGGTGGCGGTGGTGTCCGGTCCGTTCGCCATTCTCGCCGCCCTGGTCGAGAACAGCACGGCCGGCGTGGGGCTGCTGTTCCTGCTGGTGCTGATCGGCCCGGCCACCGAGGAGGTCCTGAAGGCCAGCGGCGCGCTCTACGTGGCCGAGCGCCGGCCCTGGCTGGTGCCGAGCGGCTGGGTGCTCCCGGCGGTCGCGATCGCGTCGGGGCTGTGCTTCGCGGTGATCGAGAACCTCTGGTACCTCGAAGTCCTGATCGACGATCCCAGCGAGCGCCTCACCCGGGCCCGGTGGATCGTCGGGCCGTTGCTGCACGGCGGTTGCTCCGCCATCGCCGGCCTGGGTGTCCGGCGACTCTGGCGGCGCGGGCTGGACCGGGGCGCCCCCCGCTTCGCCGACGCCGAGCCGTTCCTGGTGGTCGCCGTGGTCCTGCACGGGAGCTGGAACCTGCTGGCGACCCTGTTCGCGCTCGGCCACTCCGACCTGCTCGGATGAGCCGGCACCGGCTCACGCCGGGGGCGGCTCCACGTGGACGACCCGGACCCGGGTGAGCTCGTCCAGCAGCTCCGGGCCGTAGCCGAACCCCTCGCCGGAGCCACCATGGGGGGTGGCCGCACCACCGGGCGCGCCGCCGAAGGCGGCGTTGACCTTCAACGTGCCGACCGCCAGCTCGCGCGCCGCCCTCTGGGCGTGGGCCATGCTCGACGTCAGGACCACGGCAGCCAGTCCGTAGACCCGTGCCGTTCGCCAGGCGCAGCGCCTCGTCGAAGGACCCGACCACCTGCACGGCGGCCACAGGGCCGAAGGTCTCCTCCTCGACCAGGGCCATGCCGGGACACACGCCGGTGACGACGGTGGGCGGGTAGAACGACCCCCGGCCGCCCAGGCCGGGTCGACGCCGGCGTCGACGACCATCGCGTCCTTGCCGCCCAGCTCCAGGACGGCCTTGGCCCCCCGGGCCGCGCAGGCCGCGGCCACGGAGCGCCCGGTCGCCGCGGAGCCCACGTGGACGACGACGTCGACGCCCGGGTGGGCGGCCAGCGCGGCGCCGAGCGTGCCGTCACCGACGGCCGGCTGGAGGACTCCGGCCGGCAGGCCCTCGGCCGGGAGTCGGACCAGGGCGACGGTCGAGAGCGGCGTCTTCTCGCTCGGCTTGCACACACGGTGTTGCCGACGACCAGATTGGCGCCGATCTGCGTGCAGGCGATGGCCACCGGGTCGTTCCACGGGAGGCACAGCGCCGCCACCCCGCGGCTGACCCGCATCATCCAGTCGGTGGCCCCCCAGCCGCCCTGCAGCGACCGGCCCCGGTGCAGCGGCCCGAGCTCGGCGTACTGCTCCAGGGCACCGATCCCGGCCTCGACGCCGCCCCGGGAGTCGGCGAGCGGCTTGCCGCCCTCGCGGGTCTGCAGG
>DATLFQ010000109.1:0-6250 GCA_035540915.1 Acidimicrobiales bacterium | reverse complement strand
GGCCGGCAGCGGGGGCTAGGCAGGCTGGACGGGCCGGTGCTGCCGCACCAGCAGGTCCGCTTCGCCCACAACTCGGAGCGGCAGTTCGCCATGCTCCTGGACTTCTACGGCATCGCCTGGGAGTACGAGCCCACGGAGTTCCCCCTCGAGTGGGACCGCTCCGGGCGACCGGTCCAGGCCTTCCGCCCCGACTTCTACCTGCCGGCCTACGACCTGTTCATCGAGATCACCACGATGAACCAGAAGCTGGTCACCAAGAAGAACGCCAAGGTGCGCCGCCTGCGCGAGCGCTACCCCGAGGTGCGCGTGAAGGTGCTCTACCAGCGGGACTACCTGAACCTGCTGGTCAAGTACGGCCTGGAGGAACCGTCCCAGCTGACCGACGCCGACCTCGACGGCGCCGAGCCCCGGCCCCTCGACCTCACCGTCGACGGCACCCCCTAGCGAACAGGCGGCAACGAGCGGTTGGCGGCCGGCCGGGGCGGTCGCACGCCGTCGGTAGGCTGGCCGCCCGATGCGCCGATCCCCCCTGGACGCAGCCCACCGCGCCCTGGGGGCCAGGATGGTGCCCTTCGGTGGCTTCGAGATGCCGCTCAGCTATCCCGGCGGCACGGTGGCCGAGCACCTGGCCTGCCGGCGGGGCGCCGTGGTGTTCGACGTCAGCCACCTGGGCACCGTGCGCGTCGGCGGACCGGGCGCCCTGCGCCACCTCAACTGCACGCTGACCAACGACCTCAGCCGCATCGGTCCGGGCCGGACGCAGTACACCCATCTCCTCGACGACGACGGCTCGGTGCTCGACGACATCATCGTCTGGTGGCGCAGCTGGGACTACTTCGACGTGATGCCCAACGCCTCCAATACCGGCCGGGTGGTGGCCGCGATCGGCGGGCGGGACGTCACCGACGAACGGGCCGTCCTGGCCGTCCAGGGACCGGCCGCCCGGGACCGCCTGCGGCGGGCGTTCCCCGAGGCCGCCGCCGTGCCGCGGCGAGCGGTGGCGACGGTGGCGTGGCGCGGCGTGCCGTGCGTGGTGGCCGGCACCGGCTACACCGGCGAGGAGGGCGTCGAGGTGGCCGTGCCGGCGGAGGCGGCCCCCGCCCTGTGGGAGGCGGTGCGGGCGGCCGGCATCGAACCCGCCGGCCTGGGCGCCCGCGACACCCTGCGCCTCGAGGCCGGGCTCCCCCTGCACGGCCACGAGCTGGGCCCCGGCATCACGCCGCTGCAGGCCGGGCTGGAGTGGGTCGTCGCCTGGCACAAGTCGGACTTCCCCGGCCGCGCCGCCCTGGAGGCCGAGAAGGCGGCGGGACCGGCCCGGCGCCTGCGCGGCCTGCTGGTCGACGGCCGCCAGCCGCCCCGGGAGGGCTGCCCGGTCGCCACCGAGGACGGTGCGCCGCTCGGCGTGGTGACCAGCGGCAACTTCTCGCCGGTGCTGGAGCGCGGCATCGCGCTGGCCCTGCTGCCGCCCGTCGTGGCCGAGGGCACCCGGGTCGACGTCGAGGTCCGCGGCCGGCACCTCGGCGCGGAGGTGGTGGGCACGCCCTTCGTGCCCCTCGGGGGGAAGTCCTAGCCGTGCCGGGGTTCGTCCCCCACACCGGCGACGAGGTGGCGGCCATGCTGGACTTCATCGGCCTGTCGTCGGTGGACGAGCTTTTCGCGGCCGTACCACCGGCGCTGCGACTGGCCGGCGGGCTGGACATGGACCCCGGCCGCAGCGAGCCCGACGTGGCCGCAGAGCTGGAGGCGCTGGCGGCTCGCAACCGCGTGGGCGCCGACCTGGTCTGCTTCGCCGGTGGCGGGGCCTACGACCACGAGGTCCCTGCCGCCGTTCGGCGGGTCGCCTTCCGGTCGGAGTTCGTCACCGCCTACACGCCCTATCAAGCCGAGGTCGCCCAGGGCGTCCTGCAGGCGCTGTTCGAGTACCAGACCATGGTGGCCCGGCTGGCCGGCCTGCCGGCGGCCAACGCCTCCCTCTACGACGGGGCCACCGCCCTGGTGGAGGCGGCCAACCTGGCCGCCGCATCGACAGGTCGCTCGGCGGTGTGGGTGAGCCGGGGGGTCAACCCCTGCTGGCGCCAGGTGCTGCGCACCTTCGCCGCCGGGACCGGCCACCAGACCGTGGAGCTGGACCTGGTCGACGGGCTGACCGCGATGGCCCCCCCCGAGAGCGAGGGCACCGACCACGGCCCGCCTGCCGCCGTCGTCGTCCAGTACCCGAACTACCTGGGCTGCCTGGAGGACCTCGGCGAGGCCCGGCGCCTGGCCGACGAGACCGGGGCGCTGCTGGTGGTGGCCTTCGACCCGGTGGCGGCCGGCCTGCTGCGCTCGCCCGGGTCGTGGGGGGCCGACGTGGTGGTGGGGGAGGGCCAGCCGTTCGGCACCCCGCTGTCGTTCGGCGGGCCGTATCTCGGTCTGTTCGCCTGCCGCAGCGAGCACCTGCGTCGCCTCCCGGGCCGACTGGTCGGCGAGACGGTGGACGGGGCCGGCCGGCGGGCCTACGTCACCACCCTTCGGGCTCGCGAGCAGGACATCCGGCGCGAGAAGGCGTCGTCCAACGTCTGTACCAACCAGACCCTCATCGCCGTGTGCTGCGCCATCCAGCTGGCCTGGCTGGGCACCGGCGGGCTGGCCGAGCTCGCCCTTCGCTGCGCCCGGGCCACCCGGGCCACCCGGCAGGCGCTCGTGGCCCTCGACGGGGTGGAGCCGCTGGTCGCCGCGCCGGTGCTCCGGGAGTTCGCCGTGCGGACGCCGGTGCCGCCCGCCACGGTGGTGGAGCGGATGGCCGACGAGGGCTTCCTGGCCGGCATCGCCCTCGAGGACGAGTACGGCGGCGGCCTGCTGGTGGCGGCCACCGAGCGGCGCACGCAGGCCGAGATCGACGCCTACGCGGCCGCGTTCGCCAAGGTGATCCGGTGACTGCGGGCGCGGCGCCCGGCGGGCGGGCCGCCAGCATCCCGCTGCTGGGGCGGGCCGAGGAGCCGACCGTCTTCGAGCTGTCGGTGCCCGGCCGGGCGGCCTGCTCGTTCCGCACCACCGACGTGCCCGAGTGGACGGCCGAGGAGCTGGTGCCGGCGGCGCACCTCCGTCCCGAGCCCGTCCCGCTGCCCGACGTCTCCGAGCGGGACCTGGTCGCCCACTTCACCCGCCTCTCGGCTCGGCAGTACTCCGTCGACCTCGGGGCCTACCCCCTCGGCTCGTGCACCATGAAGTACAACCCCAAGCTGTGCGACGACGCCGCGTCGCTGCCCGGCCTGACCGGCTGCCACCCGGCCACGCCTGCACCGCTGGCCCAGGGCTGGCTGGCCCTCCTGCACGACCTGGGCCGGCGGCTGTGCGCCATCACCGGGATGGAGGCGATCACGCTGCAGCCGCCAGCGGGCGCGTCGGGCGAGCTGACCGGCCTCCTGCTGATGCGGGCGTGGCACGCCGACCAGGGCCGGCCCCGCAGGACCGTGATCATCCCCGACTCGGCCCACGGCACCAACCCGGCGTCGGTCACCTTGGGGGGGTACCGCACGGTGACGGTCCCGTCGGACCGCCGGGGCTGCGTCGACCTGGCCGCGCTCCGCGCCCTGCTGGACGAGGACGTGGCCGGCATCATGCTGACCAACCCGAACACCCTCGGCCTGTTCGAGGAGGACATCGCCGAGATGGCGGCCGCCGTCCACGAGGTGGGCGGGCTGCTCTACTACGACGGCGCCAACCTGAACGCCATCCTGGGTGTGACCCGGCCGGGCGACATGGGCTTCGACATCGTGCACACCAACCTGCACAAGACCTTCGCCGTGCCCCACGGGGGCGGCGGCCCGGGTGCCGGGCCGGTGGCGGTGTCGGCCCGGCTGGCCCCCTACCTGCCCGGGCCCCTCCCGGTGATGACCGACGATGGCGCCTTCGAGTGGGCGATCCCGGAGCGTTCGATCGGGCGAGTCCACGGCTGGCACGGCAACGCCCTGGCGCTGGCCCGGGCCTACGCCTACATCCTGGCCAACGGCGCCGACGGGCTGCGCCAGGTGGCCGACGTGGCGGTGCTCAACGCCAACTGGCTGCGCCACCGGCTGCGCGGCACCTACGACATCCCCTACGACCGGCCCTGCATGCACGAGCTGGTGGTGTCGGCATCGTCGCTGCGACGCCGGCTCGGGCTGCGGGCGGTGGACGTGGCCAAGCGCCTCCTGGAGGAGGGCTTCCACGCCCCGACGGTCTACTTCCCCCTCATCGTCGAGGAGGCCCTCATGATCGAGCCCACCGAGACCGAGAGCCCGCAGACCGTGGAGGCACTCGCCGAGGCGCTCGAGCGCATCGCCGCGTCGGCCGACGGCGCCGCCGAGGCACCCCGCACGACGCCCGTCGGCCGGGTCGACGAAGCGCGTGCCGCGCGCCGCCTGGTGCCGACCTTCGACGCGCGCCCCCCGCCGCCCGCCGGCTGACACGCGCCGAGCGGCTAGGGCGGCGGCAGCGCCACGGGGCCGTGGAGGATGGAGAAGTGCGGGTTGATGGCCTGCGCCGCCTCGAGGTCCGCCCGCGCGGCATCGGCCCTGCCCAGGGCCTGGCGGATCATGGCCCGGTGGTAGTGGAAGGAGGCCCGGCGCGTTCCCAGGCGCAGCGCCTCGTCGGCGTGGGCTAGGGCCTCCCCGTGGCGGCCGTGCTTGTGCAACTGCCAGGCGAGGGCGTCGGCCACGAAGACGTTCCCCGGGCGCCGGGCGTACTGCGCCTGGGCGTCGGCCAGGCCACGGTCGAGCGCGAGGCCGTGGTCGGCGCTGAACAGCGCGGCGTCCACATCGGCGACGACTCCGTTGCCGGTCCCGAGCCGGCGCTGCAGCTCCACCAACTCGTACTGCTCGGCGGCCGCGTCGGGGCGGCCGCTCACGGCGTAGATGTCGCCCAGCTCGGCCAGGAACTGGGGCAGCGGGAGCCGCTCGACGACGGCCTCCAGAGCTGCCGCTGCGTCGGCGGGCCGGCCCTGCCAGTACGCGACCCGGGCCAGCGCTGCCGGTGCGGCGACCAGTCCCGGGTCCAGCTGCTGCGCACGTCCGTACAGCTCGGCGGCCCGGTCGGCGTTCCCGCTGTTCCAGTGCAGTTCGGCCAGCTGGAAGGTGGCGAAGGCGTCGTCGGCGGCCGTGGAGGCGGCGCGGCGGGCCGCCTCGAATGCGGCGATGGCCCCCGGGACGTCGCCCTGGAGCTCACGGGCGTAGGCGACCCGGGCGTAGGAGGCCAGGTCCGGCCGGCGGTCGACCATCCGCTGGAAGGTCTCGAAGCCCTCGTCGTACCGCCCGAGCTCGATCTGGGCGTCACCGAGGGCGCCGAGGACGTCGGGGTCGTCGGCACTGACCGCGCTGGCCCGGTCGGCCCAGACCAGGGCCTGCTCGAAGTCGTGGCGGGCGGCCGCCAGGGCCGAGTGGCCGACCAGGGCGGTGACGTTGCCCTCCGGCCGGATCTCGAGCGAGCGGTCCAGGCTTCGCTCGGCCTTGGGGTAGAGCCGGGAGTCCCCGCTGCGGCGGGCCTGGTCGAGGTAGGCCAGACCGAGACCGGCCCACGCCCGCCAGTCGTTCCCGTCGGCCCGCGCCCGTTGCTGCAGTTCGGCCAGGCGCGCCTCGGGCGTCCCGGCGGCGCGAAGACGGCGCTCCTCGAAGCGGGCTGCCAGGGGCGACGGGCCGTCGTCGGAGGCCGGTCGTTGCATCGAGGCGGCCGCGCCGATGACCCCGACCATGGCCAGCACCACGCCGCCGACGACCAGCGTCCGACCGCCGGCCACCCGTGCGCTCCTCAACGCACGAACCGGGCGAACACGATGAGGTTCTCGGTGTAGCTGCCACGCCGGCGGTCGAACGGGCCCGTGCAGGTGATCAGCCGCAGCGTCGGCCCATCGGTCGCTCCGTACACCTCGTCGGTCGGGAAGCGGTCCTTCGGTACCGTCGCCAGCCGGTCGACGACGTAGGTGGCCTGGTCGCCGTCGGCCCTCGAGACCCGGACCTCGGCGCCGGCCTCCAGCTCGTCCAACCGGAAGAACACCGCCGGCCCGTCACGGTCGTCGACGTGGCCGACCAGGACCGTGGGGCCGGGCTCACCGCCGGTGGAGCCACCGCGCCACCATCCCGCTTCGCCGAAGTCGTCGGGCACGGCCAGCTCGCCCTGCTCGGTGAGGCCGAGCGGGCCGACCTTGGCCGCAACGCCGATCGACGGGATGGCCAGGACGGTCACCGGCGTGCCGGCCATGGCCGACGGAGGGGGCGGGGGCCCCGGCACCGTCGCC
>DATLFQ010000108.1:0-32707 GCA_035540915.1 Acidimicrobiales bacterium | reverse complement strand
AGCCGGTGGCGAGCTCGGCCAGGAACGGCAGGTCGACCGCCTTGTCGCGCTGGCCGACGACGAGGCGGACGGGGATCGCGAGCTTGGTCAGCTCGTCGCTCATCTCCGCCGACACGACGAGGTTGGAGAGCGTCTCCGAGTAGGACTGCCAGGAGTGCCGGACACGGTCCTGAGCGAGCGGTGCAGGCATGGTCGGGTTGGCGAGGCGGACCAGGCACGCGGAAATCTTGACGTGGCGGCTGCGCAGATCGCACAACCGCCGCGACAACGCCTCGTTGGCCAGGGAGAGCCTGGCCAGCGGGTCTATCTCGGCGAGCTGACGGCGGGCAGCAGCACCGTCCGGATACAGCGGTGGGGCAAAGGCCACGACGGAGGAGACGAGGTCGGGGTGGCGAGCGGCCAGGGCGATGGCGACGAGGGAGCCCACCGAGTGCGCCCCGACGACGACTGGTTCGGTCGCCCCGCACGCTCTGACGGTGTCGGCCACCGCGTCGGCGTGACCATCCGAGGTGTAGCCGGACTGGGGTTGCGGCGATCGCCCGAAGCCGAGCAGGTCGGGTACCACCAGGCCACCGAGCGTGCTCAGTCCGTCGTAGGGCCGGCCCCAGTACCGTCCTGAGTTGAACATGCCGTGCAGGAGCACGATGCGCGGTGGTGCGTCGCCGAGCGTTCGGACCGCCAGCGCTTCCATGTGCACCGCTCCTTCGGGGGGCGCCCACGTCGTGTTCCGCTGGCGTCTGTACCTGGTCGCCAACGAGACCGCAGCGAGCGCCGAAACTGCTGCGCTCAACTTCTTCATCCCGGGAAGGCCGGCCGCGCATCTCGACGAGGCCGCGCCAAAGGGGCACGAACCTCGACGGCGAGGGAGCTCGTGTATTTGGGTCTCATGACCGCTTACGTGAGGGCGACGACGGAGCGGGCCGCCGTGTAAGCACTGACGGCGAGGAGGAGGGCGGCGAAGGACCGCAGCATCGTGCGGGCGGGAAGGCGGTCGGCGGTGCGACTGCCGGCGAGGACGCCGGCGAGGGCAGCGAGGGTGAACAGCGCCGTGACAGACCAGTCGATGGTGGCGGTGCCGAGGCGGGCGGCGAGGGCGATGGCGGCGTTGACGGCGATGATCAACAGCGAAGTGCCGATCGCTTCCGGCATGGCGAAGCCGAGAAGGAGTGTCAGGGCCGGCACGATGACGAACCCGCCGCCCACGCCGAACAGGCCGGTGAAGAACCCGACAAGGGTTCCGGCGGCAAGGACCTTGGCAATCGTGCCGGCATCGACCCGCAGGCCGCCCACGACCTTCACGGATCCTGCCGGGCCATCGTCTGATCCCAGAGCTCGGTCCTCTCCGGACTTGGTGCAACTCGGGCAGCCGGCAGGCATCCGCCAGGCGGCTACCAGGACCAGAGCGGCGAAGGCCAGCAGGAGCATGTCGGGATCGAGGCGGCGGTTGAGCGCCGAGCCGCCGATGGAGCCACCGAGGCCGGCGAGCCCGAACATCATGCCGATGCCCGGGCGCACGCGTCCCGCTCGCCAGTGGTCGCCCATCCCGACGACAGCCGCCAGGCCGACCACCACCAGCGAGGTGGTCGTGGCCGCGGGGGGCGACTGCCCGACGACGTAGACGAGGACGGGGACGGCGAGTACCGAACCGCCCCCTCCGAGTGCGCCCATGCTGAAGCCGATGAGGAATCCCAGCGGCGACGCTACGAGCGCCTTCCTCACCGGTCCGACAACAACGCCCGCGCAGCCTGGCGTCCGGGTGTGCCGGCGATGCCGCCCGAGGGATTGGTCCCGGCACCGGAGATGTAGAGCCCCTCGACGGGCGTGCGCCAGCTGCCCAACCGCCTGGTTGGGCGGAACGGACCGAGCTGGTCCAGGGCGATGTCGAGGTACATGGGATGACCATTCGGCCAGCGCTCGACGCGCTCCATGTCATCGGGCGTCCAGGTGGCGGTGCCCTTGATGGAATCACCGAACCCGGGCGCCCTCGCCTCCACCGTCTCGAGGCAGCGCTGCACGAGCTCGTCGTTACGGGCTGCCCAGCCACCCTCGACCTTGGCGGGGGCCGCCGGACAGGCCAGGTAGACGGTGTGGTGGCCGGCCGGGGCCAGGCTGTCGTCCAGAGCCGACGGCGTGAACGCGTAGAGGGGGAGCGGGTCAGGAAGGCGACCCGCTTCGGACTGGGTCCACGCGTTGGTGAGGTCGTCGAGGCGGTCGACGTAGCTCTGCAGGCCGTTCCAGTCACCTTGGCGGCTGTCGGCGTAGGCGGGGAGGGCGTCGGTGGCCACGTGGACCACCGCTTGCACCACGTTGGAACGGCGGGCGGCGGCGAGGTCGGCGCCGACGTCGCCGCCGAGGGGCGGCTGGAGGAGATCGAGCAGCGCCGTCTTGGGGTCCATGGCGGTGATGACGTTGGCCGCCGCAATCCGCTCGCCGCTGTCCAGGATCACGGCCCGCACCCGTCCGGCGCTCGCTTCGATGCGGGCGACCGGCGACGAGCAGCGCAGCTCGCCGCCGAGCGAGCGCAGCCTCGTGACCAGGGCGTCAGTGAGGTTCTGGGCGCCGCCGCGACCGTGCCACTGCCCGAAGAGGTGGTAGGCGGCCTGCCAGAAGGCGAAGAAGGCACTGCCGGGCACCGTCGGCCCCACGCCGGCGTGGGCGGCGAAGGCGGCCACCGGCCCGCGGGTGAGGTCGGAGGGCAGCCACCGGCGCAGCAACGCGTCGTAGGGACTCATGACGTCACGGGCGGTGGTGAGCGGCTGGTGGCGCAGGACTCGCATCAGCTGCACGACCGTGCCGGGCAGGACCCTCGGGGACATCTCGCCCCGGATCGCCGGCATCACCGTGCGCACGAGGGGGATGCTCTTGTCGAGGAAGCGGCGATAGGCCTGCGCCTCCTGCGGTGACTGCTCGGCGATGGAGTCCACCGTGGCGTCGATCGAGCGGTAGAACCGCACCCGGCGGCCGTCTTCGTGCACGGCGATCGAGAAGGGGTCCATCTCGATGTAGTCGAGCCCGGCGCCGACCAGGTCGAGCTCTGCCGGTATGTCGGTCATGTTGATGATGTTGTGGGCGGCCGAGTGCAGGTCGAAGCGGTAACCGGGGACCGTCTCCTCCGTGCGCGACCCCCCGCCGGGGCGGTCGAGCTGTTCGACCACGACGACGTCCCGGCCGGCCTGGGCGAGATAGCAGGCGGCGATGAGACCGTTGTGGCCGGCGCCGACGACGACGTCGGCACCGCTCGACACCGGGTGGGTCACGTCAGGCTCATGAACAGTCGCTCGACCTCAGCGGGGTCGTAGCCCTTGCCCCGGGCGGCCTCCTCGTCCTCCAGGCAGTGCTCCAGCTGGCTCACCAGCAGGGAGACCCCGACCCGGTCGAGGGCCTTCCCCGCTGCTGCGATCTGTTGGATCAGGTCCCGGCACGATCGGCCCTCTTCGATCATGGTCACGATGCCGCCGAGCTGTCCCTGGATGCGCCTCAGCCGCCGGCGGGCGGCGGCCACGACGTGCTCGGGCGTCTCGCTCACGGTGCCAGCGCGAGGGCGATCGTCTTGACGTAGGTCATGATCAGTCCTCCTTGGTGATGGGGTAGCCGGCGGCCTTCCAAGCGCTCATGCCGCCCAGCACGTTGACGAGGTCCAGCTTGCGGTTCCGGGCCAGCAGGCTCGAGGACACCGATGAGCGGTACCCCGAGCCGCAGGTCACGGCGAGCGGCTTGTCGTCGGGCACCTCCTCCATCCGGTCCGGAAGCGCTCCGCCGGTGATGAACGTCGCGCCCCGGACGTGGCCCGAGGCCCATTCCGCAGGCTGGCGCACGTCCAACACGTTGAGCTCGCCCGCCTCGAGCCTCCTGCGGAGCTCATGGACGGTGATCTGGGGCAGCCGCTCGATGTCGAGCGCCGCCGTGCGCCACGCCATCATGCCCCCCGCCAGCCATCCCACCGGCGGGTCGTAGCCGATGCGCAGCAGGTCCCAGGTGACGCTCCAGAGGTCTGCGGGAGCGTCGAGCACGAGCACGACCCGGGCGCCCTCCTCGAGAACGGTCCCCGCCCAGGTGGCGAACGCCGCTCCTTGGCCCACGTTGAGCGCACCCGGCACGTGGCCTCCGCCGAAGGCCTCGGGAGAGCGGGTGTCGAGCACGACGGCTCCGTCGCGCAGTGCGCTCTTCACGGCCTGGGGCTTGAGGGCCGGCGGCTCGGGCAGTACTCCGAGCCCGGCGACGCCGTCCATGTTCTGGCGGCGCATCCGCCGCCAGTAGGGGGGCACCGCCGGAAGGTTGTCCAGGCGCAGGCACTGCTCGACGAACTCCCCCTTCGAAGAGACGTTGGCCAGAATGGCGTTGGTGAGGCGCTCGTAGCCGACGGTGGTCGACAGGCGGCTGCCGATGTTGCCGCCGCAGAGGGACCCGGCCACATGCGTGGGGAAGACCTCGACGTGGTCGGGCAGCTCGAGAAGCTTCTTCTGGATGGTGTGGCAGAACACCTTGGCGGACTCCTCGGCCTGTTCGCTGCCGCCGAGGAGATCGGGGCGGGCAAGATCTCCGACCAGCAACGCTCCGCCCGACAGCAGCAGCGCCGGATCGTCGGCCGATGCGGAGCGGTCGTAGACGAGCAGGCTGATGTGCTCGGGCGTGTGGCCAGGGGTGTGCAGGACCTCGATGCCCACCTCTCCCATCTCGAGGTGTTCGCCGTCCTGCAGCGGGCGGTGGGGGTAGCCGAGATCAGCCTCGGCCGAGCCCAGGACCTGCACGTCGGCCCGTTGGGCCACCTCGGAGAGGCCGGACAAGTAGTCGTTGTGGCCGTGGGAGTCCAAGGCGTAGCGGATGCGCAGCCCTTGCGTGCGGGCCTCGGCGAAGTAGCCGTCGACGTGGCGCTGCGGGTCGAACACCAGCGCCTCGCCCGTCTGCTCGGAGCCGACGACGTAGGAGGCATGCCCCAGACCTTGCAGGTAGAACTGCTTGAAGAACATCGACGCCGAACCCCTTCCTAACCCGTGGGTCGTTCATGCCCGGGTCACAGGCGATGTATCGGTCGTCAGGCGGCGATACCCCCTGGGGTATGGCCCGAATCATCGCCCGGCCAGTAGCTCGGGGTGGCGTGTCTGGATGCCACCGTCCACGGGTAGCGCACCGGATACCGACGATCGAGAGGAGCGACGATGAAGGAGAATGTCGGTGGAGCAGAGCGAGTCGTGCGGGCGGTCAGCGGGCCGGCACTCCTGGTTGCTGGCTACGGCCCACTGGGCGGACGCCACGGCCGTCTGCGTGGCCTGTTCGCCATGGTGTGGGGTGCGGTCGTGACGGAAACCGCCATCACGAAAACCTGCTCCGTGAATGGCCTCGTGGGGCGTGATAGCTCCGAGTAGGCGCATCGACCCCACCGAGAGCCACTCGGGGGACGTGCAGCAGCCAGCCAGCGTGTTGCGTGTCGCGCGTGTCCGGCGGCGCCCAGTAGCTGCTGAGGGCGGTGACCGCAGGGGCGACACCCGACCGAGAGCTCCACGCGAAGAGGTGACTCATCGTGGTGGGCCTTCTCTCACCTTGCGTCGGAAGTCCTGGAGCGAGGTGCCCCATGCGGTTTCGAGCCACCCGGTAACGCCGGCTAATTCGGACGCGGCGATGTCGATGGCGGATCGGGCGCCGACCGACATGACGATGAAGTCGGCGTCGGAGGGTCAGACCCGACTCGTCGAGCGCTCGCTCCATCCAGGCGCCGCTCACACCGTGACCGGCGGCTTCCAGTCGGCGCTGAGGGCGACGACGCTGACCCCGTGGCCGCGCACCGACGCCGACTGCCAGCTAGAGCGAGGCTCCCGATCGGCGTGCCAGATCGCCGCGGCCGTCATGGCCCTGTCGATGCGCCGGCCGAGCTATGGGGCGGTGGTCAGGCCGGCCGTCCGCTGCGCGCCGACCAGGTGGGAGAGCCCAAATACTGCCAGCAGCCGGTCGGCGATCCTCGACGGAGACCGAAGTGTCAGCTGCCGGCCGCCCTGGTCCAGGACGTCCCGTGCCCGCAGGAGCGCTCGGAGTGTGGCGATGCCCATGAACTCCGTCTCAGCCAGGTCGACGATGACGTCGCCCCGTTGTTCGGCGATGAAGTAAGCGAGCGCGTCCGCCACGACCGGAAGCGTGGCGACGTCCGCCTCGCCTCGAATGGCGATGACGGTGGCGCCGCCCTCGACGGATACAGACACGTCCAAGCCGACAGCGGGGCGGATGGACGGCACGAGCGTTGCGAGCGTCATCGTGATCTCCTGGTTGGGCAACTACGCCAAGCGCTGATGCGCTACCAGGGTCCAGAGCAACGCTCCCCGAAGTGCCGAACTGCCGGCAGAGTCCGACGCGGCATGGGAATTGGCCCGCGTCTAATGGAACATACCAGCGACTCCCCGAGACGGCAATGACCAGCTCGTCAGCGTGACGGGACTGAGCCCGGGGTCGAGAGGGCTCAGCCGTTGAAATCGCGAACACGGCGACGAGGTGGCCGTAGGGGCCTTCCTCGGGGACGACGAAGTTGGCGCGCACCTGGTCGGCTGCCCTCGTTGGGGGCGCATCGGAGTCATCGGGAGCTCCCTTCTGTGGTTCGAGGGTGAGCGGCCCACAGGGTGGGCCCGGCGTTACCGCCGCCCTGCCTCGGCAGTGCCCACCAGGTGGTCGAGCCCAAGGTTCCGCAGCGCCTCGTGGAGGACGGCGGGAGGCTGGCTGAGCGCCATCGCCCCACCCCGCCGGCGGGCCCGCTCGGCGGCCTCGGCCAGCACCGTCAACCGATCCGCGCCGGTGGCGGTGGCGTCGTGGAGGTCCACGACCAGGGACAGGTTTCCTTGGCCGTCGATCAGGTCGGCCAGGACGAAGCCGAGGTGCGCCGCCTTGGCGCGGTCGAGCTTGCCCCGGACGGTGACGACCACGGTTCGCTGACAGCGGCCTATGACGATGCTCGAGTGGGGGCGCTTCGCCGGCACCGTCGCCGTTAGCCCCGGCGATCGGGAGGTGCCGTCGCGTTGAAGGTGGGTCCCGGCGGCGCCGAGCGTCGCCGCTCGCGCCGCGCTCATGCTGCAGGACTGGGCCGCCGGACCGGGGTGGCATCCCCGGCCCGCGGGGCGTGGATCACGAGCGGGGACGGCCGTTGCCCGTCAGTGGACCCGGCACCGGGCGGGAGCGTGTGCCACTGCCACTGTCGCGCCACCGCGGTCGTCGGGGCTACCGGGCCCGGCGCCCCTGCGGTGGTCGGTCCGTCGCCTCGCCCGGCGGTGAGATTCCGCCTCCTCGAGCCAAAGAACCCCGACAGTCCGGTCATCTGACGCGCTCCTTTCCTGGAGAGCGCCACCGGGGTCCCGAGTGACTATTGACGAACGATTGCCGGACTGAAATCTACCTCGGACTCCTCGACCAGGCAACACCCGCCCGGCGGCAGACTCAGGACGGGCGCGGGGGGCGAGGAGCGCTGAAAGCTTCCGCGGCCAGGGTCCTGTCGACGACGCCCCGGGCCACGTCGGCCAGGCGAAGATTCCCGTCCCGGGCGTAGTGGCGCATGGCCTCGAAAGCCGACTCCATGGACAGCCCGCCCCGCTCGGCCAGCACGCCCTTGGCCTGCTCGATGACCACGCGACTGGTGAGGGCGGTGTTGAGCTGGTCGATGAGGACCCGGGACTCCGAGGCGACGCGCTGTTGGAGGATGGCGATGGTGGCCACGTCGGCCAGCGCCTGGCCGGCAGTGACGTCCTTGGCAGTCAAGGGGGTCCTCGCCCGCTCCGAAAAGGTTGATGGCGCCGATCACCGCTCCCCGCAGGCGCATGGGCAGGGCATACACGGTGCGGAAACCGGCGTCGAGGGCCACGGGCGCAAACCGGGGCCAGCGACGGTCGGCGGCGGCCAGGTCCTCGTTGAGCACCGCCTCTCTGCCGCGGTAGCAGTCCAGGCACGGCCCCTCGTCGGACTGCAGTTCGAAGAGTTCGACCACTCGCATGGCCTCGCTGGAGGAGGCCACCACCCGCAGGTCCCCCTCGGGGGCGGCCAGCATCACCCCGGCCGCGGCCACGCCAAGGACGTCCACGCATCGGTCCGCCAGCAGTGACAGCAGTTCGACGACGTCGAAGTCGTCGACGAGGCTGTCGGCCAGCTCGACCAGCGTGCGGACCAGCAGCGCCTCCTTGGGCATCGAGCTCCCCTCTCCTTCCGTCGCCCCTCGCCTCTGCTCGACCGGCGGGCGCTGGCAATGCTACGTCGGCGGCCCTCTATCTCTCCTGGCCGGGCGCGGGGTCGTCGGACAGACGGAGCCGGCGGGCCACGACGTCATGGGCCACCGCGGCGAGGGGGCGGTCGTGGGCAAAGGCGTAGGCCCGCAGCCTGATGAGAGCCTCGCCGACGCTCACATCGAGCTGGGCCGAGACCATGCCCGACGCCTGTTGGACGACGAAGCGGAAGTCCGAGCCTGCCTCCAGCTCGGCCCCAAGCATCCCCGGTGGCGCATCGGCCTGCATGCCCAGTACCGCCCGGGCAGCCACGCCCGCAAGCACTAGGGCGTCGGCGTGCTGGTCGTTGTCGAGGGACCCGGGGTGGTCCCGGTAGAGGTTGAGGGCACCGATGCGTGCGGCACCCACCCGGAGGGGGAAGCCGAATACGGCCTGGGCCCCGGCCTCCACGGCCCGGGGGGTGAAGGCCGCCCACCGGCGTCCCCCGCGGTCGGCGAGGTCGGGCTCGAGGACCGGCTCGTCCTGTCGGTAGGCGTCGACGCACGGCCCCTCGCCCAGGGTGTACTGGAGGTCCTCGATGAGGGCGCTGACCTTGTTGGAGCTGCAGATGGAACCACGAGCCACCTCGCCGGACATGAGCATGATCCCGGCCCCGGTCATGGCCATGACCTCGGCGCACACCTCGCAGAGCCGGGCCGGGCCCAGCCCGGCCGCTCCGGTCTCCAGCCGAGCCAGGATGCGCAGGAGCCGTGCACCGGCCATCTGCTCAGGCCCCCCGACGCAGAGGCCGATCCACACTTGCGGTGCGGGCGGGCTCGGCTTGGCCCATCGTTCGCCCTCCTCGTCATCGGCGAGGCGCTCAACGGGGACCCGATCCAGCGCGCACAGTCCCGGCGTGACAGCGGGGACCGACCACCACAGGGTAGTCGCCCGGAGATCGCTGCCGGCCCCGCAGTCGGGGCGCAGCGCTGCGGTCGCCGTGGCCCTCCGGGTTGGAAGCCCGGCGCCGGATTTCCCTTCGGACCGTGGCGCCCGGCTACCCAGGGCGGCACATCTTGGCGCCGCCCTGCAACCGAACGTTCCGTCGCGAGCGCTGCGCTCCTATGGTCCGCTGAGGCCCCGAGGCCGTGTCTCGCCGCGATTTGGGTTGCAAAATGGTTGCAAAAGGCGGCCCGACCCAACTTGCTGCGTCCGGAGAAGCGGCGAGCGGGCGCAAAACACCTGGTCACAGGCTTGTGCGGGCGAGAGGACTCGAACCTCCATGCCTTGCGGCACCGGGACCTAAACCCGGTGGCGGAGAGCGTGTCTCGAAGATTGGGGAAGAGGCCATCGGCGGTGGCGGCCGCGTACACGGGCGCGCGCCGGGGCCAGAACCCGCCGACCCAGATCGGCAGTGCCGTCTTGGCCAGGACCATTCCGCAGGCTTGGCAGTGGGACCCGCGGTGGTGGACGTTCTCGCCGGCCAAAAGCTGCCGCAGCAGGTGGACGCCTTCGTCGAGCTTGGGGGCGCGGGTCGCCACGTCGGATGGTTCGCCGAAGCGTTCGTAGTCCCAGGGCACGCCCATGCCGGTGCCAAGGATGAGTCGCCCGTCGGAGAGCCGCTGGAGCGTGGCTGCCTCGACGGCGACCTTCCATGGTCGCCGCCGCGGGAGGGGCACGATGAGCGGACCGAAGCGGATGGTCCGGGTCACGGACGCGATCGCGCCGAGCGTCACCCACGGGTCGGCCACGGGGGGGTCGGCGACGAGATGGTCCCAGAGGAAGAAGCGGTCCCAACCGGCGGACTCGGCGTCGACGGCCAGATCCCGGAGCTGGCAACCGTCGCCGAAGGCGCCGAAGTTTGGGACGTAGACGCCGTAGTGCATCAGGCGTGCAGCCGGTACCAGCGTCGGACGGGGTCACTGTCGATGGGCAGGACCTCGACGTCGGCGAAGCCGCCGACATCGGCGAACCGTCTCGCCGCGGGGCGACGGGCCGGCCTCCCACGAGTGAAGCTTCTCACTCGATCCGGTGGTGCGCCGCGACCGGCGGGCGGGTACCACTTCCAACGCCGGACACGGCCGACTTCCAGCCATCGGAGGAGGTTCCTTGCCCGAAGGTCACGCCCTTCACCGCCTGGCCCGCACGCTGCGGCCACTTACCGGCTGCCAGGTACGCGCGACCTCTCCGCAGGGACGGTTCGCCGACGGTGCTCGCGCGATCGACGCCCGGCGTCTCGAATCGGTCGAGGCATTCGGAAAGCACCTCCTGCTCGGCTTCGGCGAAGCGGACGTGCACATCCATCTCGGTCTCGCCGGCTCGATGTTCGAGGACGATCCCGCTGCCTCACCTCGGCCGGGCGTCCGGCTACGCATGGTCTTCGACGAGGCGGCAGTGGCGTGGAATCTCGTCGCCCCGTCCCGGTGCGAGGTCCTGTCTGCCGCCGACCGGGAGGCGCTGCTCTCCCGGCTCGGTCCCGACCCGCTCCGCGGCGACGATCCGACCCGTGCTTTCCTCCGCATCTCAGGCAGCGGTAGGGCGATCGGTGAGCTGCTGCTCGACCAGAACGTCATCGCGGGCGTCGGCAACGTCCTGCGTGCCGAGGTGCTCCACCGCTGCGGCGTCCACCCAGCTCGCCCTGGCCTCTCCATTCGACGCGCCGAGCTGTCGTGCCTGTGGGAGACGCTCGTACGCGTGATGGACCGAGCCACCGCAGAAGGCCGGATCATCACGGTGGACGCGGCCGCCGGGGTCGCCCGCGATTCGATCGACGAGTCCGAGGGACGGTACATCTACAAGCAGGAACGATGCCGCGTGTGTGGGGCCGAGGTGCGGTCATGGCCTCTGGGTGCCCGGCAGGCGTACGCCTGCGAACTGTGCCAACCGGTGGCCTGATGAAGACGTGGCCGAGCCGACCTCGGCCACCTCGCATCCGAATGCGCTCTGCCCACTCAGCGCGTGGGGCCCGATTACTCGGTCCCTCTGGACCTCCGCTGCTGTACTCCAGAAGCCCACGCTGCTGTGGACCAGCTCCCGATCCGGGACGCCCATGCGGAGCGAGCTCAACCCGGCAACCGCCGGAGAGGACGCTCACGGATCCGGACGACGGGCACCAGATGTGCACCTGATAAGCGCCGCCAACGAATCAGCCGCCCTCAGACGCCTAGATGTCGTAGTAGAGGTGGAACTCGTAGGGGTGGGGACGCAGGCGGAGGGCGTCGATCTCGTGCTCGCGCTTGTAGGCGACGTGGGTGTCGATGACGTCGTCGGTGAAGACCCCACCGGCGCGCAGGAAGTCGCTGTCGGCCTCCAGGGCCGCGAGCGCGGCCTCCAGGCTGCCCGGCACCTGCGGCACCATCGCCAGCTCCTCGGGGGCCAGGTCGTAGAGGTCCTTGTCCACCGGGTCGGGCGGCTCGATGCGGTTCTGCACGCCGTCGAGCCCGGCCATGAGCATGGCGGCGAAGGCAAGGTAGGCGTTCGACGAGGAGTCGGGGCAGCGGAACTCCACCCGCTTGGCCTTCGGGCTCTTCTGGGCCAACGGGATCCGGCAGGAGGCCGACCGGTTGCGCTGGCTGTACACCAGGTTGACCGGGGCCTCGTAGCCGGGGACCAGACGCTTGTAGGAGTTGGTGGTGGGGTTCGAGAAGGCGAGGACGGCGGGCGCGTGGGCGAGCAACCCGCCGATGTACCAGCGGCCGATGTCGGACAGGCCCGCGTAGCCGGTCTCGGCGTAGAACAGGGGCTCGCCGCCCCGCCACAGGGACTGGTGGGTGTGCATCCCCGAGCCGTTGTCCTCGAAGAGCGGCTTGGGCATGAAGGTGGCCGACTTGCCGAATCCCAGTGCGACGTTCTTCACCACGTACTTGAAGGTGACCAGCTTGTCGGCCATGTTGAGCAGGGTGTCGAAGCGCATCCCGATCTCGCCCTGACCACCGGAGGCCACCTCGTGGTGGTGCAGCTCCACCGGTATGCCGAGCGCGATCAGCGTGGCGGCGATCTCCGAGCGGAGGTCCTGGTAGTGGTCCATCGGCGGGACCGGGAAGTACCCCTCCTTGGTGCGCGGCTTGTACCCGAGGTTCGGCCCTTCGTCGCGGCCGGTGTTCCAGGTGCCCTCCACCGAGTCGACCTGATGGAACGACGAGTTGCCGCGGTAGTGGAAGCGGACGTCGTCGAAGATGAAGAACTCGGGCTCGGGACCGAAGTAGGCGTGGTCCCCGATGCCGGTCGACAGCAGGTACGACTCGGCCTTCCGGGCCACGTAGCGCGGGTCGCGCGTGTACGGCTCGCCGGTGATCGGGTCATGGACGAAGCAGTGGATGTTGAGGGTCTTGCGCGTGCGGAAGGGGTCCAGGTAGGCGGTGTTGGGGTCGGGCACCAGGATCATGTCCGACTCCTGGATCTGCTGGAACCCTCGGATCGACGACCCGTCGAATCCGTGCCCGTCGACGAAGACGTCCTCGTTCAGCTGCGAGACCGGGACGCTGACGTGCTGCACGAGCCCGGGAAGGTCGCAGAACCGGTAGTCGACGAATTCGACGCCTTCGTCATCGGCCAGGCGCAGTACGTCGTCGGCGGTGCGTTCCTGCACGGTGTTCCTCCCGGAAGGTGCTCTGTCGTAGGACAGGGGGTCGGCCGACAGACTGCCACCTGTGCCCCCGCCGTGACGAGGCCACTGCGTGAACAGATTGTGAACGGGGGGCTCGGCGGGCGGATTGCCTGCGACACTGGTTTCATGGAACGACAGCAGGACTACGTGCTGCGCACGGCGGAGGAGCGGGGCGTCCGCTTCATCCAACTGTGGTTCACCGACGTGCTCGGGATCCCCAAGGCGTTCAACATCACGCCGGCCGAGCTGGAGAACGCGCTGGAGGAAGGGATGACCTTCGACGGGTCGGCCGTCGACGGCTTCAGCCGGGTCCAGGAAAGCGACGTGCTGGCCAGGCCCGACGCCACCACCTTCACCATCCTGCCGGCCCGGCGCGACAGCGCCACCGTCGCCCGGGTGTTCTGCAACGTGTTCAACCTCGACGGCACGCCCTTCGAGGGCGACCCCCGCTACGTCCTCAGCCGGCAGCTGGAACTGGCCCGGGGCAAGGGTTTCTCGTTCTATGCGGCGCCGGAGATCGAGTACTTCTACTTCGCCGACGCCAGCACCGACGGCCGGCCGAAGCCGTTGGACCAGGGTTCGTACTTCGAGCTGACGGTGGAGGACCTGGCCAGCGACCTGCGCCAGCGCACCGTGCTCACCCTGGAGGACATGGGCATCCCCGTCGAGTACAGCCAGCACGAAGACGCGCCCAGCCAGCACGAGATCGATCTGCGCTACACCGACGCGCTCACCATGGCCGACACCGTCATGACGGTCCGCATGGTGGTCAAGGAGCTGGCCAAGGAGGCCGGCGTCCACGCCACCTTCATGCCCAAGCCCCTGACCGGGGTGCAGGGCTCGGGCATGCACACGCACTTCTCCCTGTTCGAGGGCGATGCCAACGCCTTCCACGACGAGGGCGACGAGCACCACCTCTCCGCGGTGGGCAAGAGCTTCATCGCCGGCCTGCTCCGCCACGCCCGGGAGATCACCGCCGTCACCAACCAGTGGGTCAACTCCTACAAGCGACTGGTGGTGGGCTACGAGGCGCCGGTGTACGTCTCGTGGGCCCGCAACAACCGCTCGGCGCTCGTACGGGTGCCGGTGCCCAAGCGGGGCAAGAAGGAGTCGACCCGTATCGAGTACCGGGCCCCCGACCCGGCCTGCAACCCCTATCTCGCCTTCGCGGTCGTGCTGGCCGCCGGGCTGAAGGGCGTCGAGCAGGGCTATGAGCTGCCGCCCGAGGCGGCCGCCAACCTCTACGACATGACGCCCGAGGAGCGCCTGGCGGACGGGATCTCGGCCCTGCCCGGCTCCCTGTCCGACGCGCTCGGCGAGATGGAGCGCTCGGAGCTGGTGGCCGAGACGCTGGGCGAGCACGTCTTCGAGTGGTTCCTGCGCAACAAGCGCTCCGAGTGGGCCGAGTACAAGGCCCAGGTCACCCAGTTCGAGATCGACCGCTACCTCCCCACCCTCTAGCGCATGGCCCAGCCCCTCCTGCTGTTCCCCGACCCTCCACCGCCCGAGCTGGTCCAGACGCTGGACCTGGCCGGCTACCCGTGGCGGGCCGGCTCGCGACCCGAGGCGGCCACCCGCATCGAGCCCGAGGACGGGTGGGCCGGTGCCATCGTGTGCGCCGACGGCGACCCGGAGGGGGCCTTCGCGCTGTGCCGCTCGGTGCGCAAGCGGG
The DNA here is from genome assembly GCA_035540915.1 of Acidimicrobiales bacterium. Lineage (GTDB taxonomy): Bacteria > Actinomycetota > Acidimicrobiia > Acidimicrobiales > DATLFQ01. The sequence goes on along the minus strand of DATLFQ010000108.1, from coordinate 18,264 downwards.
ACATGCCCCTCGAGCCCCTGCTGCTGCTGGTGGCCGGCCACCAGCTGGGCGACCTGGAGCTGCGGGAGGACCTCTTCGACGACTTCTGCCTGTCGCCCATCCAGCCCCGCGAGCTGGAGGCCCGGCTCAAGCACCTGTTCTGGCGCACCGGCCGCGGCACCCGGCCCGAGCTGCTGGAGTACGGCCCGCTGGTCCTCAACCTGGAGACCTACCAGGCCGCCATCGCCAAGCGGACGCTGAACCTGACCTACATGGAGTACGAGCTGTTGAAGTTCCTGGCCACTCACCCCGGCAAGGTCTTCACCCGCGAGACGCTGCTGTCACGGGTGTGGGGCTACGAGTACTACGGCGGCGCCCGCACCGTCGACGTCCACGTGCGTCGCCTCCGGGCCAAGCTGGGCAACGAGCACGAGCACCTCATCCAGACCGTCCGCTCGGTCGGCTACCGCTTCGGCCAGTCCCGCTGGGGCCTCTGACCCTCCGCCCCCCTGCCTGCGAACTTGGTGCCATATCGCGCGCCAGGGCGCGCGATATGCACACCGGTTCAACTGCGTCAGCCGCCCACCCAGGCCCAGGCCTCCACCTCGACCAGAGCGCCGAGCGGCAGTGCGGCGACCGCGACGGTCGAGCGGGCCGGGCGGTGCTCCACGAACACCTCGGCGTAGGCCGCGTTCATGGCAGCGAAGTCGGCCATGTCGACCAGGAACACGGTCGTCTTGACGACGTCGGCCAGCGTGGCGCCCGCGTCGGCCAGCACCGCCGCCAGGTTGCGCAGCGCCTGGGCCGTCTGGACCTCGACGCCGCCGCCGGCGATCGCGCCGTCGACCACGGCGACCTGGCCCGAGGTGACGACCCATTCGCCGGCCCGCCGCCACGGCGAGTAGGGGCCGAGCGGGCGGCTCATCGGGTCGCCCGCGCTTGAACCGGTGTGCATATTGCGCGCCAGGGCGCGCGATATGGCACCAAGTTCGCAGGATTCGGAGTCATCGGCGGGTCGGCCACTCCGAGGGGTAGCCGCCGGCGCGCCAGGTGGCGGCGGCGACGGCGGCGAAGACGGCGTCGGCGACGGGGCGGGGCGGGCCGGTGGTGCCAGCGAGCTCCACGTGGATGGCCGGGGTGTCCCTGGCCCGCAGGATGCCGAAGCTGCGGATGGTCAGGTCCTGGGGGACGCCGGCGGCGTCGACGGCCAGGCCCTCGCTCCGGACCCAGCCCAGCGCCATGTGCGCCGCCCCGGTGCAGTACGAGCGCAGCACCACCTCGTCGAGCGGGTCGCCGCAGGCGACCCGGACGACCACCGAGCCGTCGGCCGTGATCTCCGCCTCGGCGCGGCCGCCACCGTGGTCGGGCCGCACGGTGGCGTCGCCGCGGGCTGCCGCCAGCAGCACCGCAGCCTCGGCCCAGCCGGCGGCGCGGAGATCGGCCGACGTCGGCGGGCCGGCCACGTCGACCTCCTCCACCTCCAGGCCGGGCGCGACCGACGCCACCGCCCGGGCGATGCCCGGCGTGCGGGCCACCCGCAGCACGCCGGTGCCGTCGGCCCGGACACCCCCCGCCACCGGCGGGCGCTTGGGCCCCTGGCGGACGACGTCCTCGCGGGCCAGCACCACCCGCACGGGACGGCCGTACTCGTCGGCCAGGCGCCGGGCCGTCGAGGCGACGGGCGACGCCGCCTTGCCGCCGAAGGCGCCGCCGTTGGCCAGCGGCGAGGCTGGCTCGCCGCCCGGCGCGCACCAGGAGGCGTCGGGCTCGAGGTAGGCCGGCTCCACCCACGTCGTCCGCAGCGTGCGGAGCCAGTCGCCGGGCGGCAGGTCGATCGGGTGCGCCAGGGCGCCGCCGGAGCGCCGGCCCTGCACCTTGCCGGCGGCGGCCCGGGCCTGCGTGAGCGTCTCGCCGACCGCGAACCCGCCGCGGCCGTCGGGCACCGCAACCAGCGCGTCGGCCGGCGCGGTGTCCTCGGCGAAACCGGCCCGGCCCAACGCCACTTCGGCACCGACCCGCTGCACGGCGCCGCCCTCCAGCGCGGCCCGCTGCGCCGCGGCGGCCGGGTCGCGCAGCCCGGCCGCCCCCGCCGGTGAAGTGGCTGCCTCCACGATCGTGCGCCAGCCCGTGCACCGGCACAGATGCGCCACCAGCGCCTGCTCCACCGCCGCGGGCGAGCGCTCCTCCAGCGCGGCCAGGCGCACGATGATCCCGGGCGTGCAGAAGCCGCACTGGCTGGCTCCTGCCGCCGTGAACGCGTCCGCCCACGCCGAGCGGACCGGCCCGTCCAAGCCGTCGAGTGTCGTCACCCGGCGCCCGGCCACTCGCCGCAGTGGCGTCACGCAGGCGACGCGCGGCTGGCCGTCGACCAGTACGGTGCAGCAGCCGCACTGGCCCTGCGGGCTGCAGCCGTCCTTGGCGCTGCGCAGCCCGAGCCGGTCACGGAGGGCCTCCAGGAGCGAGGCGCCGTCGTCGGCGACCTCGACCACCTTGCCGTCCACGCGAAAGCTCACCGACACATGTGCACGATAGGTTGGCGCCGTGACCACCCTCACCCGCCGCAAGTTCCTGTTGGCCGGCGCCGGTGCCGTCCTGCTGGCGGCCTGCGGCTCAGGTGGGGGCGGCGACGGCGACGAGATCACCGTCCCCGAGCCCGAGCCCGAGCCCGACGACAGCCCGGTCAACAGGCCGGGCAGCCGGCTCAACCTGGTGGTCGCGTCCTACGTGCACGCCAGCGGCATCGACGAGCGGGTGACCCTCGCGCTGCTGAACGACGACGCCAGCGGGCCGCTCCGCCCCGACGGCCCGGTCACCTTCGCCATCGACGGCGCCGAAGTGCCGGCCGAGCTGCACGCCGACGGCATCCCGCTGCCCTACTTCCTGGTCCGCCACCGCTTCGAGCAGCCCGGCGTGGTCTCGGTGAAGGCGTCCGCCGGCGGCAGGAGCGGGGAGGCCGCGCTGCAGGTGCTGGACCCGGCCGGCATCCGGGTGCCGATCCCGGGCCGGCCGATGATCTCGACACCCACGCCGACCGTGGCCGACGCCCGTGGCGTCGACCCCATCTGCACCGCCGAGCCGGCCTGCCCGCTGCACGAGGTCAGCCTCGACGCCGCCCTGGCCGAAGGGCGGCCGGTCGCGCTGCTGTTCGCCACGCCGGCCCGCTGCCAGTCACGGCTGTGCGGGCCGGTGCTCGACAACCTGCTGGCCCAGCGCGACGCCTTCGGCGACCGGGTGCGGTTCGTCCACGCCGAGATCTTCGCCACCCGCACCGGCACGGGGCTGGCCCCGGCGGTGCAGGCCTACCACCTGGAGAGCGAGCCGTTCCTGTTCCTGGCCGGGGCGGACGGCATCGTCCGCGAGCGGATCGACAACGCCTTCGACCGCACCGAGGTGGCCGCCGCCCTCGGGCGGCTGGTGGCCTAGCCCCGCCTCAGCCGGTTAGGAGAAGCTCTGGCCGCAGCCGCAGGAGCGGGTGGCGTTGGGGTTGTTGATGCTGAACCCGGCGCCCTGCAGCCCGTCCTTGTAGTCCAGCGTGGCGCCGGTGAGGAGCTGGGCGCTGGCCGAGTCGACGACGACCCGCACCGCACCTCGCACGGTCTGCACGTCCTCGGGGGTCAGCTCGCTGTCGAAGAACATCTCGTAGGAGTAGCCCGAGCAGCCGCCCGGGCGCACCGCGATGCGCAGGGCCAGGTCGGGGTTCTGCTCGAAGGTGAGCAGCTCGGCCACCTTCTTGGAGGCCGCCTCGGTGAGGTCGATCACCTCAGCGGGGGTGGTCTCGGTGCTCTCAGTGGTCTCGGTCGTGCTCACCAGCGGATGCCTCCTCGTTGCCGAACGGTTCCAATGTTACCGACTGACCAGCTCTACCCGGCACGGCTCGCGGTCGGCGAGGGTGGCGAAGTGGGCCACGGCGGCCCCGCCGGTCTCGGCCATGCCCTCGATCATCCCGCGGTGCAGCTCGCAGACCAGCTCCGGAAAGGCCTCCGCCAGCTCCCGGTAGGGGCAGTTGGTGAAGGCCACCGTGGTGCTGGTACCGGCCTGCTCGGCGACGGGGTCGAAGCCCATGTCGCCCATCTCGGCCACGACGGTGGACACCGCATCGGCCGGGCCGGCGCCGGCCCGGGCCGCTGCGGCGTGGCGACCGTGGTGGCGGCCCACCGCGGCGACCTCGGCGGCCGGCGGTGAGCAGGCGGCCGCCACATTGGCCAGCAGCCCGGCGAGCAGGGGGTAGGTGGGCGGCTCGAGCCCGAGGGACGGGGCGTCGGGGGCCAGGAGGTAGCGGTGCTGGGGCCGGCCCACGCTCCCCCGGCCGTCCACGGCCACCTGCAGCAGCCCGACGTCGCGCATGCGCTCCAGGTGCGGCCGCACGGTGTTGGGGTGCAGGCCGAGCGCCTCGGCCACCTCGGCGGTGGCCCGGGGCGTGGTCGAGCGGGCCAGTTCGAGATAGATCGCGTACCGGGTGTTGTCGCCCAGCGCCTTGAACAGCGGGAGGCGCTCCATGTCTTGGAATATACCAGGCCCTTTCCTTGTAAACTCGCCGCGATGGTGTCCGAGGAGGCGGTGCTGGGCGCGCTGCGGGGCGTCATGGACCCCGAGCTGGGCGACAACGTCGTGGACCTCGGCATGGTCCGCCGCACCGAGATCGCCGCCGACGGCCGGGTCGACGTGACCGTGGCCCTCACCACCGCCGGCTGCCCCCTGCGGGCCCAGCTCCAGCAGGACGTCAAGCTCCGGGTCGGGAGCCTGCCCGGCGTGACCGGCGTCGACGTCCACTTCGGCGAGATGACCGCCGACCAGAAGCGCAGCCTCATGGCCCGGGCCCGCTGGAAGGCCCGTGAGGGCGCACCCGTCACAGACATCCCGCCGTCGACGCGGATCGCCGCCGTGGCCTCGGGCAAAGGGGGCGTCGGTAAGTCCTCGGTGACCGCCAACCTGGCGGCCCAGCTCGCCCACCAGGGGCTCACGGTCGGCGTGCTCGACGCCGACATCGGCGGGTTCTCCATCCCGCGGATGCTGGGCCTCGGCGGCCAGATGCAGGCCGAGGGCCGCAAGATGATCCCGCTGGAGAAGGCGGTCGGCGCAGGGCGGCTGAAGGTGGTGTCGATGGGCTCCATCCAGGGCGCCGTCGAGGACCAGGCCATCATGCTGCGGGGCTTCATGCTGAACCGGGCCGTCCAGCACTTCCTGGAGGACGTGCGCTGGGGCGCCATCGACTACCTGCTGCTGGACATGCCGCCCGGCACCGGCGACGTCCAGATGGGCCTGGCCCGGATGCTGCCCCGAACCGAGGTGCTGCTCGTCACCACGCCGGCGCTGGCCGCGCAGAAGGTGGCGGCCCGGGCGGCCGACATGGCCCGCAAGGGGTACCTGCGGGTCGCCGGCGTCATCGAGAACATGGCCGGGTTCACGTGCGACCACGGGACCACCTACGAGCTGTTCGGCTCCGGCGGCGGCCGCCGCCTGGCCGACGAGCTGGGCGTCCCGCTCCTCGGCAGCATCCCCCTCGACCCGGGCGTGGCCGCCGGCGGCGACGCCGGGACACCTGCTTCCCTGGCCGCCGAGGGGCCTGTCCGGGCCGCCTTCTCGGCCCTGGCCCAGCGCGTCACCGAGGCCCTCCCCCTGGTCGAGATGGCCGGCTGCACCGCCCGCCTCGCCGAACTGGAGGCTGTTTCGAGTAAATAGCGGGCCGAATCGGCCCGCTGTCTACTCGAAAGCGCGCCTCACTAGCGCCGGCGGTAGACCCGGAGGCCGCCGCGTCGGCCGAGGACGCGGACGGCGGAGGTGCGCAGGGCGGCCCGGACGGGTGGAAGCAGGAGCAGGACGCCGACGATGTCGGTCAGGAAGCCGGGCGTGAGGAGCAGGGCGCCGGCGAACAGGATGAGCACGCCGTCCACCAGCTCTCGGCCGGGGACGGCGCCATCGGCGACGCGCTGCTGGGCCCGGCGCAGCACGCCCAGCCCCTCGCGCTTGACCAGCCAGGCACCGACCAGGCTCACCAGGATCAGCACGGCGACGGTGTTAAGCGCACCGATGCTTCGCCCGACCTGGAGGATGACGAACAACTCCAGGAACGGCAGGGCGAGGAACAGCAGGAACAGGATGCCGACCACCGGCTGCCAGCCTAGGGCCGGGCCGGTCCGGTAGGTTGCGGCGGTGGCCCGGGCCCGGCGCGCCGTCCCCCGGTGGCGGGACCTCATGGTCCCCCGGACGGTCCTCGGTATGGCGGTGCTGATCCTCGCCCTGGCGGTGGGCGCGGCGGCCAGCGGCGTGGCGTTCTACGCCTACTACGAGTTCAAGCGGGACACCACCGAGCAGCGGGTGGCCACCTTCCTCGACGGCTTCGACGAGCGGTTCAAGACGGCCACCGAGATCATCGAGGCCGAGAAGGTCAACGGCGTCGCCGAGATCCAGAAGGAGCTGGAGCCCTTGCGCCAGCTCCGGGCCGAGGGCGAGACGCTCGACGAGCTGGTCGAGAAGCTGGGCCCGTCGCTGTTCTTCGTGAGCACGCAGGACGAGGCCGGACAGCCCTCGGTCGGCTCGGCGTTCGCCGTCGCCTCCGACGCCGAGCAGACCCTCGCCGTCACGTCCTACGCCACGGTGCGGGCCGCCACCCGCACGCCGGGCCCGGCCATCGTCGTCCGCCACGGCGGCGACGAGGTGCGGTCGCAGCTGTGGACCTGGCACGAGGAGAAGGACCTTGCCCTGCTGGTGGTGGCCAAGGGCAGCGTCCCGGCGCTGGCCCTGGCGCCCGAGGACCCGCCGGTGGGGACGGGCGAACGGGTCTTCGCCGTCTCGGGGCTCGGGGCAGCGGGCGGCGCCATCAGCCAGGGCTTCGTGGCCGACACCTCCGCGGCCGGCATCCAGCACGACGCCGCGGTGGGGCCCGCCTTCCAGGGCGGGCCGCTGGTGAACTCCTCGGGGGCGGTGCTGGCGGTGGCGTCCCGGGCCTACGCGCCGCTGGGCTTCAGCTCCGACGGTGTGCTGTTCGCGCCATTGGCCCGCAACGCGTGCGAGCGGGTCCTCAGGTGCCCGTCGGGCACCGTCGGCGGCCCCGGCGCCCGCCGCTGAGGGCTCCACCGGGGCAATAGCGCCCGGGCCGTCCCCTTCGGACCGCCAGACATTCAAGGCCGGTCGGCCGGCCACCGACAACCCGGGGCGTGACATCGCGCTCCCGCTTCCTCGCCGCCCTCGCCACCGCCCTCGCCACGGTCGGCCTGCCCGTCGCCGGCCTTGTGGTCACCGCCGCGCCGGCCGCCGCCGACACAGCCTGCGACGAGGCCCTCCTCGTGTCCGCCGTCAACGACGTCCGGGCGTCGCGGGGCCTGCCCGGGCTCATGCTCGACTCCCGCCTCTCCGGCCTGGCCAGGACCTGGTCGGGGACCATGGCCACCACCGGGGTGCTCGCCCACAACGCCGCCCTCAGCTCGCTGGCGCCGTCGGTCTGGCGGACACTGGCGGAGAACGTCGGCGTCGGGCCGTCCGTCGGGGTCGTGCAGAACGCGCTGGAGGCGAGCGCCGGCCACCTGGCCAACATGGTCAACCCTCGCGTGAACGCCATCGGCGTCGGGGTCGTCCAGTCGGGCGCCAGGGTGTGGGCGACCCAGGTCTTCATGGAGGCACCGGCCGACTCCCTCGTGGTCCCGTCCTCCACCGGGTGCGGCCCGTCGGCGCCTGCCGGCCCCGCCGCCACCGGGTCGGGCTGGTACCGCCTGGCCACGGCCGACGGTGCCACCTACGCCTTCGGCGCCGCCGCCGGCCTCGCCCGGGTCGCCGCCGCGGCGCCGGTCGTCGCCATGGCCGCCGCCCCGGGCGGCGCAGGCACGTGGACGGTGGCGGCCAACGGGGCGGTCTACGCCCACGGCGGCGCCCCCCACCTCGGCTCGGCCGACGCCCGGCCGCTGAACCAGCCGGTGGTCGGCATGGCGGCCAGCCCGAGCGGCCGGGGTTACTGGCTGGTGGCCCGCGACGGCGGCATCTTCTCGTTCGGCGACGCCCGCTTCTTCGGCTCCACCGGTGCCATCCGCCTCAACCAGCCCATCGTCGGGATGGCGGCGACGCCGTCGGGCCAGGGCTACTGGCTGGTGGCCGCCGACGGAGGCCTGTTCGCCTTCGGCGACGCCCGCTTCTTCGGCTCCACCGGCGCCATCCGGCTCAACCAGCCGGTGGTCGGGATGGCCCCGAGCGCCAGCGGTCAGGGCTACTGGCTGGTGGCTCGGGACGGCGGCATCTTCGCCTTCGGCGACGCCCGCTTCTTCGGCTCCACCGGCGCCATCCGCCTGAACCAGCCCATCGTCGGAATGGCGGCGACGCCGTCGGGCCAGGGATACCGCTTCGTGGCCGCCGACGGCGGCGTGTTCTCCTTCGGCGACGCCCCCTTCCTGGGGTCGGCCGCCGGCGGCACCGGGGCCCAGGTCACCGCGCTGATCGCCGGCTGACGGTCCGACCGGCGCTGCCCCCTCAGGTGGTGGGCGTCGGCCCCGGCGGTACCTTGACGCCGCTGATGGTGAGGCCGGTGCGGAGGCACTCGTTCACCAGGCGGTCGAAGGCGTTGGGGATGCGACGGCGGGTCTGGCCGGTGAGGGCCTGGCCGAACAGGGCCAGGTTGATGTTCTGGGTGAGGCGGCTGCGCCGGCCGATGTCGCTCAGCGCGGCGTCGGCGGCAGCCGCGTCCCCCCGGGCCCGGGCGTCGACCAGCTCCTGGAGCGACGCGCAGATGGCCCGCTCGTCCGGGTAGGGCGGCCCGCTGCCGCAGCCCGGTGCGGCCACCGTCAGCGCGGCGGCGACCACCACCCGCCAGCGCGTCACGGCCGGCGGCCGACCAGCAGCCGGTGCGGGTGGAGGTAGCCCGCGCTCAGGTCCCGCTCGGTGACCTCCAGACCGGCGGCGGCCATCCATCCGGCCAGCCGGGCCGGCGGCACGAAGGCCGGCCGGGCGCCGGTGGTGATTCGCAGCAGCCGCACGGCCACCGTCTCCTGGGCCAGGGTGAGCCGGGCCCGCCAGCCCGGGCCGGTGGCGGTCTCCTTGAGGACCAGCACGCCCCCCGGCGCCACCAGCCCCGCGCACGAGCGCACCGCCTGCTCCTGCTCGGCCGGTTCGACCAGGTACACGACGTCGACCAGGACCACCGCGGCGTAGGGGCCGGCCGGAAGCACGCCGGGCGGGCCGACCGCGAACGAGACGCCGCCGCCCCGGCCGCCGACGCGGGCCCCGGCCCGGCGGGCCACCGCGATCCGCGCCGGGTCCGGGTCGATGCCGGTCACCAGCCGGCCGGGGCCGCCGAGGGCCAGGTAGTTCGACAGGAGCCCGTGCCCGCACCCGATCTCGAGCACGGAGCCGGTGGGCGGCACCGCCGCCGCCACGGCCGGGAACGGGCAGGTCAACCAGCGCAGCGCGACATGGGCCCGGGCCGGCGCCGGCGCGTCGCGGTACAGCGCCAGCACCTCCGAGCGGGTCGGGAGCGCGCCGGTGCCAGGCGGAGGGCGGCCGGTCGGAGGGCCGCCGCTCACGGCCCCGGCACGCCGGCGCGGCGGCGGACCAGGTCGTGGTAGTTGCCGAGCGCGAAGCCCCGCTGGTCGATGGCCCGGCGCACCCGGGTCGAGGTGAGCAGCTCCAGCTCGGCGCCCCACTGGTAGCCCCAGCGGTAGCGGTGGCGGTCGGGGTCGACGTCCTCGCCGGGATGGGTCCCGATCTCCGCGGAGGGCGCCCTGCGGGCCAGGAACCCGTCGAGGGCCGACTCGAACCCGGCGGCGTCCACCGAGCCGACCTCGTCGATGCCGGCCGCGTCGTCGGGCACGCACAGCCCGACCGACTCGGCCCGGGTGGCCAGCGTGCGGGCCAGCCGCTTCACGCCGGTCGCCACCGGGTGGCGCCGGTACGAGCGCGGCACCCGGACGGCCGGCACGTCGGCGGCCAGCGCCAGATCCAGCACCACCCGGCGCACCTTGGGCCACAGGTGCAGGTGCTGGTGGGTGTCGAGGTGGGAGATCGCCACCCCTAGCTCGGCGATGGCGTCCACCTGCGCGGCGAACTCGCGGAACAGGTCGGCCGGGTCGACCAGGTTGGCCATGTCCCGCTGGAGGAACGCCCGCCAGGTGGGGGCGAGGCGGCCCTTGCGGTCCACCAGCGTGGGGATCTCGCGGGCCGACAGCAGTGGCGGGTCCTCGCCGACCGCGGCCAGGTGGGCACCGACGCCCAGGCCCGGCTCGTCGGCCAGCCACTTGCCCGTCGTGGCGAACGCGGGGGCGACGGCCAGCACCGACGTGCTGGACACCACCCCGGAGCGGTGGCCGCGCAGGATGCCGGTGGACACCGCCTGGGTCAGGCCGTAGTCGTCGGCGTTCACGATGAGCAGCGGCGGGGTCATCGGGGCGACTCCGGGGACCGGCGCAGCTCGCGGCGGAGGGCTCCCATCTCGCGAAGCATCTTGGTGATCACCGAGGTGGACGACAACGTCGACACGCCCCGCGACCGCGGGAAGTAGTCGACGCCGAACTGGATGATCTTGAAGCCCTGGCGGTTGGCCCGCACCAGCAGCTCGACGTCGAACAGGGACCCCTCGCTGGTCAGGTGCACCTTGTCGAGGACCCGGCGGTGGCAGAGCTTGAAGGCGAAGTTCACGTCCCGCAGGTACAGGCCGAAGCTCAGGCGGACCAGCCAGTTGTAGACCCACGAGTACAGCGCCCGCCGCGGCCCCTCGCCGGTGCGGTCGTGCCGGTAGGCGCTCACGATGTCGGCGTTGTGGTAGCGCAGCAGGCGGCACGCCTTGGCCAGCTCGGCCAGGTCGCAGGGCAGGTCGGCGTCGGTGTAGAGGACCAGCTCGCCCGTCGCCGCCGCGAAGCCGCTGCGCACGCTGCCCCCCAGGGTCCGGTTGACCGGGTGGTGCACGACGCGGATGCGCCGGTCGGCGGCGGCTAGCCGGTCGACGATGGCGCCGGTGGCGTCGGTCGACGCGTCGTTCACCACGACCAGCTCGTAGTCGCCGATCTCCCTGGTGTCGATCAGCTCCTCGCACACCTCGGAGGCGGCGGCCAGCGTCGTCTCCACGTAGGCCTCCTCGTTCCACATCGGGAACACGATGCTGAGGCTCTGGAAACGCAGGGCGTCCTCTCCGATGGGGCCTGTCGTCAAGAGACGTAGTTCCAGCGGGAGAACAGCGAGGTGAACACCAGCAGCAGGCCGAGGCTGAGGGGCAGCACGACTGCCCGTAGGCGGGGCCGCTCCGACAGCAGCAGCCCGGCGACCGCGAAGCACGGGAAGGCGGCCAGCATGTAGCGGCCCAGGCCGACGAAGTCGGCGCTGGTGAGGGTAGGGACCAGGATGGTGGCCGCCGCGTAGGCGCCGTAGGCCCAGCCCAGCCGGCGCACGACCATCGGGACCAGCGCGATGGCGGCGAGCGTGAGGGCGGCGTGCACGACGATGCGCAGGTGGAACAGGTCGAACTCGAACGACGCGAGCGCGCTGAGGGCGGCCTGCTTCGACCACGTCGCCAGGCCGGGCGGCTGGCCCCACTCGCCCTGGGCCGAGATGAACGCCAGCGGGTTGCCGAAGCGGTACCAGAGCCAGCCCGAGTAGGCCAGCAGGCCGGCGAGCGAGATCAGCACGCCGGCCGGTGCCCAGCGGCTGGCTGGGACGTGCTCGGGCGCAGCAAGCGGTCCTCGCCCCACCACCGGCCGACCCCGCCGTTCCAGCGACCGAAGCACCAGCCCCAGGACGAGCGCGTACCCGACGGGCCGCGTGGCGGTGGCCAGGGCGCCGACGATGCCCGCCAGCACGGGGTGCCCCCGTTCCAGCAGCAGGAACGCCCCGAGCACGGCGCACAGGTACAGGGCGTCGGCGTAGACGGCACCGACCAGGTAGTAGGCGAAGGGGTAGCACAGCAGCACCAGTAGGCCGGTGCGGGCGGCGGCGGTGCCCAGGCGGGCGGCGCACCAGCGGAAGAACAGCACGGCCACGCCCATCCCCGAGCCGAGGGTGACCAGGATGCCGGCCAGCATCGGCCCGCCGGTGTAGGGCGACAGGGCCTGCAGCACCAGCGGGTAGCCCGGGAAGAAGGCCACCGGCGACTGGCGGGCGTCCTCCAGGAAGTAGCCGTGGCGGGCGATCCACCAGTACCAGCCGGCGTCCCACCGCACCCAGCCCTCCAGGAACGGGATGTCGCGCAGGATGCGCCAGTTGAGCGGCGTGCGGAACACGTCCATCAGCGACACCGACACGCCGACGACCACGAACAGCGCCGCCGACAGCGCGCCGAAGACCAGCACCGGGTACCAGCGGTCGCCCTTCCGGGTCGCCGGGGCCGGCAGCGGTGCCACGGGAGCCGGCCGAGCCGGCTGCAGCGCCGTCCCGAACGGCGCGACGAGGCCCGGCTCCGCGGACGACATGGCCCGCTGATCGTAGTCTTTCGCTCTGCTTCCGCCCCGGTACGGGCAGGATGGGCGGGTGGACACCGCCGAGGTCGCCAAGCTCTGCGCGCTGGAGGACCGGCACTGGTGGTACGCGGCGCGGCGCCGCGTACTCCACCGCGAGGCGGCCGCCTTTGCCGCGGCGAGGGGCGGCCCGGGGCGGGCGCTCGACGTGGGGGCGGCCGGGGGTGGCAACACCCGGGTGCTGGCCCAGCTCGGCTGGGCCGCCGTCGCCGTCGAGCAGGACGAGCCGGCTGCTGCCGTCGCCCGCCACCGGCAGGCCGCGGTGGCGCGGTCCGACGCCGTCCGGCTGCCGGTGGCGCTGGCGTCGATGGACCTCGTGATCGCCATGGACGTGCTGGAGCACCTCGACGACGACCGGGCCGCCATGGTGGCCTGGGCGGCCACGCTGGCGCCGGGCGGCCGCCTTCTGGTCACCGTGCCGGCCGACCCGGCCCTGTGGTCGGCCCACGACGTGGCCGTCGGCCACCGGCGCCGTTACGTGGCCGTCGAGCTGCGGGCGCTGGCCGAGGCGGCCGGGCTCTCCGTGCTGGACCTGTGGTCGTGGAACGTGGCACTGCGACCGGCCATCGCCTGGCGCCGGCGGGTCAGCAAGGGCAGCGACCTCGAGCACGTCCCCGCCCCACTGAACCTGGCCCTGCGGGCGGTGGTCGAGGCCGAGCGCCTGGTGCGGCCGATGCGGCAGTGGCCGGGCGTGACCCTGGTGCTGACCGCCGCCGTCAGGTTAGGAGCTGGGCCAACACCACGGTGACCGGGCAGGGGACGGCGGCCGGCAACGACGCCGCGCCCCCACAAGGGCCGAACTACCGGTACAAATAGGAGCGGGGGCAGGGCGGGCAGCACGAGGCCGGCGCGGCTCCCCCGACCCCCGATGCCTCGATCCCGCTCCCGACCGCCCACCCGGCTCACCGCCGCCCGTGTTGTGGCCGCGCTGGCGCTCGTCGCGGTCGTCTTCGTCGCCCCGGCACCGCCGTCCCCGGCGGCCGCTGCGGCCGGGGACGAGGCCGCCGCCCCGGTGGCCCGCCTGCTGGTGGGCTGGCGGGCGGGCGCCACGCCGGCCGAGAAGGCGGCGGCCGTCGAGGCGGGCGGCGCGCGCGTCGTCGACCGGGTCGGCCCGCTGGGCGTGCAGGTGCTGGAGGTGCCGGCCGCCGGCACCAACGCCGCGCTGGCCGCGCTGGGAGGCGCCCCGGGCGTCGCCTACGCCGAGCCCGACCAGGAGGTCCAGGCGGCCGAACGGGTCCCGACCGACCCGCTGTGGGCCGAGCAGTGGGGCCCGGTGCTGACCCGGGCCGACCGGGTCTGGGACACCACCGTGGGCAGCCCGTCGGTGGTCATCGCCGTGCTCGACAGCGGCGTGGACCCGCGCCACCCCGATCTGGCCGGCGCGCTGGTCCCCGGCACCGACCTCGTCAACCGCGACGACGACCCTGCCGACGACTTCGGCCACGGCACCTCGGTGGCCGCGGTCGCTGCGGCCCGGGCCGGCAACGGCGGCATCGCCGGCTACTGCTGGACGTGCGCGGTGATGCCGGTGAAGGTGCTCGACGACAAGGGGCTGGGCTCGCTGGCCGACATCGCCGCGGGGGTGGCCTATGCCGCCGACCGGGGCGCCCGCGTCATCAACCTCAGCCTCAGCGCCCCGTCGCCCAGCGTGACGATGGCCAACGCCATCGCCTACGCGCGCGGGCAGGGCGCCCTCGTCGTGGCGGCGGCGGGCAACGACGGCGACCCGATCCCGGCCTACCCGGCGTCGACGCCCGGAGTCGTCGGCGTCATCGGTACCGACACCACCGACGGGCGGTACGGCTTCTCGAACCACGGCCCCTGGGCCGAGCTGACCGCCCCCGGCTGCCACCCCTCCACCCGGCCCGACGGCACCTACGGGCCGTTCTGCGGCACGTCCTCGGCCAGCCCGGCCGTGGCCGGCATCGCCGGCCTGCTGCTGGCCGCCCGGCCGGCGGCCACGGTGGACGAGCTGGAACGGGCGCTGCTGCTGACGGCCGCCCCCACCCGCACCCCGGGCGTGGCCGCCTACGGGCGCGTCGACGCGGCGGCCGCCCTGGGCGCGATCACCGCGGCGACCCCCGTGGTGCCGCCCGGGGCGAACGTGCCGGGCGCTCCCTCCGGCCTGACCGCCACCGCCGGCAACGCGTCGGCGGCGGTGCGATGGACGCCGCCCACCACCGACGGGGGCAGCCCCCTGACCGGCTACCGGGTCACCGCCTCCCCGGGCGGCCCCACCGCCGAGGTGGCGCCGGGGGCCACGTCGTTCACCCTGGGGCCGCTGGCCAACGGGACGGGCTACACCGTCACGGTGACGGCGATGAACGCGGCGGGCGCCAGCCCGGTCGCCACCGTTTTGCCGCCGGCCGTGCAGCCGGCGGTGAGCGCCCTGGAGCGGGTGGCAGGGGCCGGTCGCGTCGAGACGGCGGTGGCCCTGTCCCAGCGGGCGTTCCGCTTCGGCGCGCGCGAGCTCATGGTGGCCCGGGCAGACGACTACGCCGACGCGCTGGCCGTCGCGCCACTGGCCGGCGCCCGCCAGGTGCCCCTGCTGCTGAGCCCGTCGGACCAGCTGCCGGCGTCGGTGGCGACCGAGGTCCGTCGCCTCCGGGCGACCAGCGCGGTACTGGTCGGGGGTTCGTCGGCCCTGTCACCCGAGGTGGAGGCGGCCCTGCGGGCCAACGGCATCCGCACCGTCGAGCGGGTGGCGGGCACCAACCGCTTCGACACCGCCGGCCGGCTGGCCGTGCTGGTGGGCGGGCGCTCGGTCTATGTCACCGAAGGCGCCAACGCCGACCCGAACCGGGGATGGCCCGACGCGGTTGCGGTGTCCGGCCTGGCGGCGCTCCAGGGCCGGCCCATCCTGCTGACCACCCGGGACCAGCTGCCGCCCGAGACAGCGGCTACGCTGGTCACGCTGGGCGCGACGGCGGCCACGGTGGTGGGCGGGACGGCGGCCGTCGACGAGCGCGTGGTCGGCGGGCTGGCCGACCCCGACGGCAACGGCACCCGGCAGGTCACCGTGAGCCGCCTGGCCGGCGCCACCCGCTGGGAGACGTCCCGGCTGGTGGCGGACCGGGCGCTGGCCGCCGGCGCCGGGCCCCACCGGCTGTGGCTCGCGACGGGGCGGGACTGGCCCGACGCCCTGGCCGCAGGGCCGGCGGCCGCCGCCAAGGCGGCAGTGACGCTGCTGGTCGACGGCCAGGACCTGGCCGGGTCACCTCCGGCGTCGACCTGGCTCACCTCCCAGAACCGGCGTTTCTGGGAGGTGGTCCTGGTCGGCGGGGCCGCCTCGATCAGGCCGGAGGCGGAGGCCGGCCTGTCGGCGCTGCTGCGCTGAGGATCGGGCGCAGGGCTACAGCAGGTTGTAGGTGAAGTTCACGTTGGCCGTGCCTCCGGGTGTGGTCACCACCACGTTGCAGGCGCCGAAGCCGAGCGACCGAGCCGGCGTGGTGCCGGTGATGGTGGTGCCCCCCGCGTTGACCGTGAACCCGGTGTCGTTGCTCCCGCAGAAGTTGACCGACGTCGCGCCGGCCAGGTTGGTTCCGGTGATGGAGTAGGCGGTGCCGCCGAAGCTCGGCCCGCTGGTGGGCGAGATCGACGAGATGGTGGGCGCCGCCGGGGTGGTGGTGAAGGTGAAGACGGTCGTCGCCGGGCCGCTGGTGGAACTCACCGTGACGAGGCAGGTGCCGGCCGGGCGGGCCGGCGTGCTGCCCGTGATGGAAGTCCCCGCCGCGTTGACCACCACGTTCGTGGCGTCCGCCCCGCAGAACTGGACCGATGTCGTGCCGCCCAGGTTGGCGCCGGTGATGGTGAAGCTCGTGCCACCCGACACCGTCCCGCTGACCGGCGTGATGGACGTGATGGAGGGCACCCCTCCGTAGACGAAGTTGACGGTGCCGGCGCCGTCCGGTGTGGTCAGGGTGACCTGGCACACGCCCGCCGGGCGGGCCGGCGTGATGGCCGTGACGGTGGTGGCCGAGGCGTTGAAGGTGGTCGCGGCCGCGCCGCAGAAGGTCACGGCGGTTGTCCCGGCCAGGTTCTGGCCGGAGATGGCGACGCTGGTGCCGCCGCCGACCGGGCCGGAGGCCGGCGTGATGGAGGTGACGATCGGCCCCGTGCCGAAGGTGAACGTGGTGGTGACGTTGCCGCTCGGCGTGGTCACCGTGACGATGCAGGTACCGGCCGGCCGGGCCGGCGTCGTGCCGCTGACGGTGGTGCTGGTCGAGGACACCGAGGCGGCTGCGGCGCCACAGAAGTCGACGGCGGTGGTCCCGCCCAGGCCGCTGCCGGTAATGGTGAAGGGCGTGCCGCCCCCGACCGGGCCGGACAGCGGCGTGATGCCGGTGATCGTGGCGCCGGTGCCGAAGGAGAAGGTGGTGAACGCGCTGCCGCCGGAGGTCGTGACGGTGACGGTGCACCGGCCCGCCGCCCGGGCCGGCGTCGTCCCGGTCACCGTGGTGGCGGTCACCGTGCCGAGGGTGGCCGATGCCCCGCAGAAGTCCACCGAGGTGGTGCCGCCCAGCGCCGTGCCCGTGATGGTGAAGGAGGTGCCGCCCGACACCGGACCGACCGAGGGCGTGAGCGACGAGATGGTGGGGCCGCCGGTGTAGGTGTAGGTGACGCCGGCGCTCCCGCCGGCGGCCGACACGTTGACGAAGCAGGCGCCGTTCGGGCGGGCCGGCGTCGTGCCGCTGACGGTCGTGGCGGTGACGACCACGCTGGTTGGTGACACCCCGCAGAAGTCCACCACCGAGGTCGAGCCCAGGTTGGTCCCGGTGATGGTGAAGGGAGTGTTGCCCGAGGAGGGGCCGGTGGACGGCGTGATGGCGGCGATCGTGGGCCGGGCCGGGACGGTCCCCTGGCCGCGGGCGCCGGCCGTGATCGGGCTCACGACGGCGTCGGGAAGCGCGTCGGGACCACCGAGGACGTGGCCGTCGATCAGCTCGGCCGAGCGGGCGGCGGCGAACTCGGTCGCCTTGCCCGGGGCCGCCCCGCTGAAGGTGATGACGTTGACCGCCTGCTCCCGGCCGCCGTGCGGCCCGCCGGCCAGGGCGTCCACCCCGAACTTGGCGTTGTCGCCCGTCGCCACGTTGAGGTGGTTGGTCCGGAAGCCGAGGTTGTCGATGGCGAAGTCGGCCGCGATGCGGGAGGTCTCGGAGCGGTCGGCCCCGTTGAAGCGGGTGAGGGTGGTGATGCCCAGGGCCTGGACGGCCAGCTCGGTGGATGCCGAGACGGCGGTGGTCCCGCCCGCCACGATCACCTGCTGGATGCCCAGGGCGCTTAGCGCGTCGCTGGCCGCCGTGTGCAACGAGCCGGGCGTGGTGAGGATGGTCGGGTACTTGCGGGCGTAGGACACCGGGCCGACCGACAGCGCGTCGGGGAACGCCTCGCCGCTGGCCAGGAACGCCGTGCGCCTGCCGCCCGCCGAGCCGACCGCGGATGAACCAGGGTTCAGCACGATGGCCTTCGTCGTTTCGTACCGGGTGCTGCCGCCCAGCCGGGTCACGGCCAGGTTGCCGCCGCCGGAGGCCGTGGAAGTGGTGGCGGCCAGGGCATTCTCGACCGCCTGGCTGATGGCGCCGGTCAGCCCGAGGAGCACGACGTTGCGCGCCTTGAGGGTCTGCAGGGCGGCCAGCGTGGCGCCGGGCACCGGCACCGACCTGGTGGTGAGCAGGATGGGCGCCCCCAGCGTGCCGGCCAGGTAGTTGCCGGCCAGGGCGTCGGGGAAGTTCTCGCCGGTGGCGACGACCACCGTCTCGGCCCCCGAGGGGAACGCGGCGGTGGCGATGGCCGCGGCGGTTGCGTAGCGGTCGCCGCCGGCGAGGCGGGAGAACGAGAACGACGGGATGGCCCCGCCGGGGAC
>DATLFQ010000107.1:0-3573 GCA_035540915.1 Acidimicrobiales bacterium | reverse complement strand
CGCTCAGCCCCATCGTTCCCCCCCGCCGGTGAGCGCTCTGCGCTGCATTGGCGAACACCGACAGGCTGTCGGCGTCGGTGGCGGTCGCGTCGTGGAGGTCAACAACGACGAAGAGGTTGCCCTGGCCGTCGATCAGATCAGCGAGGACGTCGTCGAGGCGTCTCGCCCCGGCGGCGTCCAGCTCGCCGTGGATGGTGACGACGACGGTGCATTGACAGCGCCGGACGACGATGCTCGGGGGCCCGGGCGACGCGCCGATTGCCTCCGGAGCCCCGCCGGTAGCTGGGCGGCTTGCGGTTTGGGTCGCGTCGCTCCGCTCGACGTCGAGGCGCTCAGGATCGACGCCGGCCGATCCACCCCCACAGAGGACTGGTGGGGTACATGGCATCGCTGGGCGTGCGGCGCCGCATCCGGACCTCTTGGATTGCGGAAACAATGCTGGCATGTGGTGCGCCTCTTTCCTCAGCGCTGATGACGCAACGATTGCCCCCGGGCGGGTCGCCCCACGGCCAGGGTCTGCGTCCGCCGTTCGAGGGACGCTCCCTCGGTTTCGCCCTGACCACAGACGCACACAGCGGTGGACGGGTAGGGAAGCGTGCTCGGTTTCCCTCGCTTGCAGCATTCCGCCGCTGTCGGTTGCCCCCTCCCTCCCGTTGGCCACTCTTGACCACGACGACAGCGCCCGGGCTCACTTCGCCCGCGCGCCTTGGAGGTCAACTCGGCCGCGTAGTCGAACCTACTGCGCGAAGAGGGCGTTTTCCAGGGTAATCGCACTTTCGTCCGGATCGGTCACCGGCAACATCCTGGCTCGGTCCGCCGGGCGCTGGCGCCCGACGGATCTACCTCTGCCTGGACATCAAGGGGTCCGACCGGCTGACAGAAGTCATGTACTGCATGACCAGGGTCGTCCCGCCTCGTCGCCTGGGACGACGTGTTCACAACATCGACGAGGCACGGCTCTGACCTCCGTCCCCGTCGCGACGACCGCCCGCGAGCTCGTCCCGCAACACCTGTCCGTCTCGGACACCGACCTGCCGTACAGGCGGTGAGAGGCGGCGAACGAGTCCAGCTCCGTTGGCCATGGCCGTGTCCGCTCAGGACGCAGGTCGCCAGGACCCGGCGGTGAGGTGTACCGAGCTGCCGACCAGTCGCTCGGGCGGCGGCCCGTGACCGCAGGTCTGCAGCGGGTTAGAGTCCCCGCCGACAGGGAGGGAACTCATGCCCAGGGACCTGCAGGTCGAGGTGAAGCCCTTCGGCCCCGAGCCCGCCGCCCTCGCCGAGCTGCCCGATCTGGTGCTGGCGCACCCGTTGCTGCGGAAGTCGCTCGGGCGGGCTCGGCACCGGTTGCTGGGCTGGGAGCTGGTGGAGCCCGAGACCAAGGCGGCCCGTCCCCGGTCGCCGTCGCGGTGGCGAGCCACGGTCTACGACTACGCCGAGAACCGCACCCTCGTGCTCGAGGACGCCCTACGCGGTGGCGGCAAACCGACGCTTCGCGAGCTGGGGCTGCAGCCGGTGCCGAGCCCCGACGAGTTCGCCGACGCCGTCGCCGTCGTCGCCCGCCATGACGAGCTGGGGTCGGCCCTTCAGGAGGGTCGCGTCGTCGCATACCCACCGATGCCGCCGCTCGTCCGGGGCGACGAGGTTCCCGGCGGCGGGCTGGAGCGGACCCTCGCCGTCGGGCTGCTGCCGGCGCAGGGCGAGCGGGGCCACGAGATCGTCGGCGTCAACATGACCCGCCAGCAGGTCGTGCGGTTCCCTGCCAACGCTCCCTTCCAGGCCGCCGCTCACAACCCGATCTGCGGCCTGCCGTTCGCAGGCCAGTCCACCGCGGCCAAGGGCACGGCCGGCCAGGCCTGGGTCACGGTCAGCCAGGGCGCCACGGTGTTGTGGCGCTTCCTGGTGGTGCGCCCGGCCGCCTCGTCGGGCACCAACGGGTCCGGTGTCGAGCTGCGCTTCGTCGACTACAAGGGAAAGCGGGTGCTGTACCGGGCGCACGTGCCCGTCCTCAACGTGAAGTACAACAGCAACGCCTGCGGCCCCTACCTCGACTGGCAATACCAGGAGGGGATGATCGAGGCCACCGGCGCCGACGTGGCTCCCGGGTTCCGCTTGTGCCCGGCGCCGGCCACCACCATCCTCGACACGGGCAGCGACGTGGGGAACTTCCTCGGCGTGGGCATCTTCGTCCAGGGTCAGGAGGTCGTCCTCGTGAGCGAGCTGGAGGCTGGCTGGTACCGCTACGTCAGCGAGTGGCGCCTGCACGCCAACGGCACCATCAAGCCCCGCTTCGGCTTCGGCGCCACCTCCAGTTCGTGCGTGTGCACCGTGCACCACCACCACGCCTACTGGCGGCTCGATTTCGACATCCGAACCGCCGGCCACAACCGGGTTCGGGAATTCAACGACCCACCTCTGTCCGGGTCCTCCAAATGGCACACCAAGCGTTACGAGACACACCGGCCCCGCAATCCGAGCCGCCAGCGCAGGTGGCGGGTCGAGAACACCGTGACCGGTGAGGCCTACGACATCGTCCCCGGCCACGACGACGGCGTGGCCACCTCCTCGCCCGACTGGCCCTTCCCGCAGGGTGACGTGTGGATCGTGCGCTACCGGGGGAACGAGCTCGACACCGGCGTGGTGGCCACAGGGCCGCCATACGAGGCGAACATCGCCAACTTCGTCACCGACGAGGCGGTGGACGACCATGACGTGGTGGTCTGGTACGGCGCCCACTCGACCCACGACATAGCCGCCGAGCCGCCGGGCTCGTTCGGCCACGTCGTCGGGCCCGACCTTAAGCGCGTGAAATGGTGAGCCACTTCCGCTGAATCCGCTGCGACAACGGCCCGGAGCTGACCGCCGACGCCCTGCGCGAGTGGTGTCGCCTCGGCGGCGCCGGGGCCGCCTACATCGAGCCTGGCGCGCCGTGGGCGAACCCCGAGTCCAACGGGTGCCGCTCAACCGACCATCGCCGCCTGGATGGAGCCGGCGACCGAGGCCATGCTGGCATGGCGGGCGTCGGCGCCGGCTCACGCGTGCTCGACGTGGCCTGCGGCGCTGGAAGCCAGACACTGGATGCGGCTCATCGGGTCGGGGCACGGGGGTGTGTGGTTGCGAGCGACATCTCCGACAAGATGCTGCACCACGTACAGGAGAACGCCTGCGCCGCCGGACACGTGGGGGCCTGGACGCACCCCGCCCATACGGATGCTCGTTCCTTGCACCCGTTCGTGCGCTCCTGCGCCGGCTCGTGAAGATCGCCGGGAGCATTCCTGAGGACTACGATTCCTCGGATCCGGCGAGGCGAGCGACGCGGTTCACTCGGACGAGAGGTTTTCAGCCATCACGACCACTGAACCGGTGACGAGACCCCTGCGCCGCGTGCTGGAGGGCGTCGTCGGTGTGCCGGCCACCGAGGGCAACCGGCTTGACGTCCTGCGCAACGGCGACGAGATCTTCCCAGCGATGCTCGATGCCATCGCGAGCGCGCAGCACACCATCGACATCCTCACCTTCGTCTACTGGACGGGTGAGATTGCCCAACGCTTCGCCGACTCGCTGTCGGAGCGGGCT
>DATLFQ010000106.1:0-15323 GCA_035540915.1 Acidimicrobiales bacterium | reverse complement strand
ATGGGAGGAAGTCTGCCCCGGGTCGGGTGCAGAGGCGGTCGTCGTCATCGGTGGATCCTCCAACGCCCTCGTGCTCACAAGGTGGATGTCGAAGGTGTCTCACCGGTCGTGGACACAGAGGGCAGCAGGGTCGGCGCCCGCCGGTTTTTCCGGAAGCGGCCCGGCGTGCCACGATCTGGTCCGATGACTGGTCCATCGGACCGGGCCGTGGACGGCCTGGCCGTGGAACTCCGGGAAGGGTGACGGTGGCTCGATGACAGCACGCCAACAGGGCATCGGCGTAGTTCTGGTGATCGTCATCTCGCTGATGGCGGCTCTCGGCTTCATGATGCTTCCCTTCAAGGCAGCCGGTGGCCTGGAGTGCGAGGCGCCGCTCAAGGGTGGCGAGCCCAAGGAGCGGGCCACCGAGGGGTTCCTCATCGGGCGGGAGGACGCGGCCTGCAGCCGGCGCAGCGGCAGCCGGGTGGCGACCGGGGCCATCAGTGGCGGGCTGTTCCTGCTGATGGGCATGGCCTCGGTTCTCGCCCCCCAGAGCCGCATCGAGCGGGCCCTGTTCAACGACGAGGACGTCACCGAGCTCTACGAGGGCTAGGGCCGGCGGGCCCCTGGACGCCGGCTCCTCAGCCGAGCAGGCCGGTCGGCCGGGGCGGCAGCGGCGCCACCGCGCGACCCACACGGCCGAGGACCGCGCCGATGGCGACGCCGGCCACGATGTCGGAGGCATGGTGGACCCGGACGTACACGCGGCTGGTGGCGATCAGCACGGCCAGCGCGTAGTAGGCCGGCCACAGCGGGTCGTCGTCTGCCAGCAGGCCGGCACAGCAGAACGCCGAGGTGGCGTGGCCGCTCGGGAACGAGCTCGTCAGCGGCCTGCGCAGGCGTAGCGGGCGGTCGACGTCCCACGGCGGCCGGGTCCGGCGGAACATCGACTTGATGCCGAGGTTGACCACGGCCGACTCGACGAACACCCCGGTCCCGACCCGGACAGCGGCGCCCCAGTCGTGCTCGGACCGCAGGCCCCGCAGGGCGCCCAGCATCAACCAGACGAGACTGTGGTCCGCCACCGCCGAGGCGCCGTAGAACACACGGTCGGCCACCGGGTGGCCGCGCAGGCGCTGGAGCGCCTTGTCGGCCCCGGCGTCGAAGCGGGCGACGGCCCGGCGCAGGTCGGCTGGGCGGGTGCCGAGGAGCGTCAACCCGCCGGCACGGCCACGCGCTCGGTCCCGGCCAGGGCGGGGTCGCCGCCGAAGGCGGGGCACCAGGCCTTGAAGGCGCAGTAGCCGCACAGCGCCGAGGGACGAGGCCGGAAGTCCTCCCGGGCACAGGCCCGTTCCACCGCCGCCCAGATGGCCGCCGTCCGGCCCTGGAACCCGCGCACGGACTGCTCGGAAGGCACGCTGCAGATGGCCACCGGCTCGGCGAGGTGGAGCAGCTGCACGCGGACCGGGCGCTGCCCGAACAGCTGCTCGCACAGGAAGGCGTAGAAGTGGACGCCACCCAGGCGGCCGTTCTCGTAGGCCTGGCCGGGTGCCCGGCCGGTCTTGTAGTCGGTGACCACCAGCCGCCCGTCGTCGTCCAGGTCCAGCCGGTCGATCACCCCGCGCAGTCGCAGCCGGCCGAGCCGCGCCTCCAGCTTGAGCTCCAGGCCGATGGCTCGCACCGACCGGGGGTCCTCCAGGCGGAAGTAGTTGCGGACCAGGCCGGCCGCCTCTTCGACCAGCGCGACCTGGGCCGGGCCGTCCAGCCCCAGGTCCACGAAGTCCGGCGTGCCCCTGAGGTGGTCCCAGGCCCGGTCCAGCTGCGCCAAGCCGGCGTCGACCGACCGCTCGGCCGGCGGAACCTCGGCGAAGAGCCCCTCGAGGGCGGCGTGGACCAGCGTGCCCTTCGAAGCCCACGGCGACGGCGGTTCCGGCAGGCGCTCGATGGCCGAGAACCGGAACGCCAGGGCGCAGTCCTTGAACGACGACACCCGGGAGGGCGACAGCGAGGTGGGCACCGGCAGGCTCACGCCGCCAGGGTAGAGCGGGAGTGTGACATCGACGGGGACCCTCGCCCGTCAGGTCGCGTAGGCGGCGGCGACGGCGGCGGCGACCGCAGCGGGATCCTCCAGGGGGGCGAAGTGCCCCAGGCCGGGAAGCACCTCGACCCGGCACCGGCCCAGGCGGGCCGCCCATGCACCCATCGCCTCGGCGGTTACGGTGGAGGATGCGCCGCCGACGGCGAGGACGACCGGTGCGGCGACCAGGCCCAGGTCCCGGTAGACCGGATGCGACAGCCCGGTCGCGAAGACGGCGGCCTCGTCGGCCGGCCGGCAGCGCAGCCTGACCCGCCCGTCGGCCGTGTCCTCGAAGCCGTGCTCCACGTAGGCGGCGAGGGTGCCGGGGTCGACCGAGGAGAAGGGCGGCTTGGCTGCGTACGTGGCCCGAGCCTCGTCTCGGCTGGCGAAGAGATCGCGCCGTGCCGCCGCCCGGGTCGCCATCGGGTGGTTCCGGTCGGGCGGAGGCGGATCGTCGGACGCGGTGCCGATCGGCTCGATGCAGTACAGGCCGGCGAACGTGGCAGGCCGCGCCTCCTCGGCCAGCAGGAGCAGCGTGGCACCGAGCGAGTGGCCCAGGCCGAAGACGGGAGGGGGCAGGTGCTCGACGGCGGCCAGGAGATCGGCGGCCAGGTCCGGCCAGGCCACGGCGGTCCGTGACCCGGCCCCATCCGCGGCGTCCCCGCCTGCGGGCGACTCGCCGTGCGCCCGCAGGTCGGGGGCGAGGCACCGAAAGCGCCCGGAGAGGTGGGACGCCACCGGCGCCCAGACCCGACCGTGCAGGCCGGTGGCATGGACCATGACCAGGGTGGGGCCGCGACCGCCCAGGTCGTGCACCACCAGCGAGGCCGTCACGAGGCAGGCACGCTACCGCCGGCGGCGGGCGGGTGGACCAGCCGGTCGAAGTCGGCCGCGTTGGTGACGGCGAGGTCCCGGAAGGTGTTGGCGAACAGCACGTGCACCTCCTCGCCACCGGCGGCCAGCGCCCGCACCCGCCCCGCCCACGAGGCCAGCTCTGTCGGCGAGTAGCGGTAGGCGGCCGGGTCCTCGCTGCCCCGGCCGCTCAGGCGGACCACTGCCAGATCAGTGGTGCTCGCCACGACCGCCGCCTCCTCGCCCCTGTCCACGCAGACGAACGCCACGTCCAAGTCCTCGAGGAGCGCCAGCGTCGCCTCGCGCTGGTCCTCGGCCAGCCACCTGGCGTTGGGCAGCTCGGCGGCGAGACGGAGGCCCGGCAGGCGGGCCCGGGCTTCGGCCAGCAGTGCCTCGGCGGTGGCGCCCGGTTTGAGCCACCACGGATAGCGGAGCAGGATTGCGCCCAGGCGACCGGCGGTCACCAGCGGGTCCACGGCGTGGGCGAAGCGGGTCCACGCCTCGTCGCGCCCGGCGGCTGTGAGGTGGCCGGCATAGAGGCGCGGCCGGTCCCGGGCCTCGGGCTTCACTTCGTCGTGGAGGTCCGGCCACAGCGACTCGGGAAAGGTGGCGGCACCGGTCAGCAGCGACCAGGCCTGCAGGTCGAAGACGAAGCCGGCCGGCGTGCGCTCGGCCCATTGCCGGCACAGTTCTGGCGTCGGAGGAAATCGGGCGGTCACGTCCAGCTCGACCAGGCGAAATCGCTCGGCGTAGAAGGCCATCCGCTCGGCCGCTCGCATCGTGCGGCGGGGGTACCAGTCGCTGTCGTGGACGAGGGATCGCGCCGACCACGACGAGGCGCCGACCAGGATCGGACCGGGCGCACCGTTTGTCACCGACCGGCAAGGGTACGCGTGGAGTCATCCAACCCTGCGAGGAGCCTCGAGCCCAGATGCGCCTCATCCTCCAACTCGAACTGCCGGCCGATGCCCGGATGCTTCCCAAGACCCGGCGCGCCGTCGACGGGTACATGGAGGATCTCGGCTCCGGTCCCGACGAGCGCGCCGACGTGGTCCTCGCGCTCGATGAGGCCTGCGGCAACGTGATCCGCCACGCCTTCCCGGCCGGCGCCGACGGTGTCATCCGCCTGCGGGCCGAGATCACCGACAGCACCGTCACGGTGCAGGTCGAGGACGACGGGGTCGGCTTCGACCCATACTCCGTGACGCTGGACCGCGCCGGGCACGAGGACGTCTCGGGCCGCGGGCTCGGCATCATCCGCGAGCTGATGACCACCGTCGAGTTGGAGTCGCCGGTGACGCCGTCGGGCGGGACCCGTGTCCGCATGGAGAAGGTCCTCGGTCAGGACGCCGAGTCTGCGCCCTGAACGCAGGGGGGTGCGGTAGACCAGGGGCCATGACCGACCCGGGGGTGTGGGGCATCGCGCCCGGCTACCACGACGACCGCGGCCGGTGGCACGAGGTGCCCGGCTCGACGCAGTCCGCCCTGCTGGCCGCCATGGGGGCCGGGGACGGTCGCAGCGACCCCGGGCCGGCCGGGTCGGCCGGCCCCGACCGGCGCGTGTGGGTGACCCGGGCCGGCCCGGGCGCCGTACTGGCCGGGCGCTGGCACCTGCGCACCGAGAACGGCACCGAGAGCGAGGTCGAGGGGTCGCTGCCCCCCGACCTTCCGCCCGGCTACCACGAGCTGCATCGGGTGGAGGACGGCCACCGTTGCCGGCTCGTGGTGACGCCCGGGCGGTGCCACCTCCCGACCGACCTGCGCGAGTGGGGGTGGGCCGTCCAGCTGTACGCGGCGCGGTCCCACCAGAGCTGGGGGGTGGGCGACCTGGCCGACCTGCGCCGCCTCGGGCACTGGTCGGCGGGCCAGGGAGCGGCGATGGCGCTGGTCAACCCGCTCCACGCCGCGCTGCCCGTCGGCGACCAGCAGCCCAGCCCGTACTCCCCGTCGAGCCGGTGCTACCGCAACCCGATCTACCTGCGGGTCGAGGAGCTGCCCGGCGCCGGCGACGCCGGGGTCGCCCTGGACCTGGACCGCCTGGCCGCCGCCGGCCAGGCCCTCAACGCCGACCGCACCATCGACCGGGACGCGGCGTGGGCCCTCAAGCGGGAAGCGCTCGAGCTGCTGTGGGCCCGCTTCCCGGGTGACCCCGGCTTCGATCGCTACTGCGACGAGGAGGGCCCGGCGCTCGCCGCCTACGCAGCCTTCTGCGCGCTGTCCGACGAGCACGGCGCACCCTGGCAGCGTTGGCCCGAGGCCCTCCGCCATCCCGAGAGCCCGGCCGTGCTGGACTTCGTCGACGCCCACCGGGACCGCATCCGGTTCCACCAGTGGACCCAGTGGCTGCTGGACCGCCAGCTGGCCCACGCCGGCGCCGCCATCGGCCTCGTCACCGACCTGGCCATCGGGGTCGACCCGGCGGGCGCCGACGCCTGGCTGTGGTCGGACTGCCTGGCCACCGGTGTACGGGTGGGCGCGCCGCCCGACGAGTTCTCGGCCGCCGGCCAGGACTGGGGCATACCGCCGTTCGACCCCTGGCGCCTCCAGGAGGCGGCCTACGAGCCGTTCATCCGCACGATGCGAGCCGGCTTCCGCCACGCGGCCGGGCTGCGCATCGACCACGTCATGGGCCTGTTCCGGTTGTTCTGGGTTCCCGAGGGCGCCAGCCCGGCCGACGGCGCCTACGTCGCCTATCCCTGGGAGGACCTGCTCGGCATCGTCGCCCTGGAGAGCTGGCGGGCCGGGGCGTGGGTGGTCGGCGAGGACCTCGGCACGGTCGAGCCGATGGTCCGCGAGCAGCTGGCCGACCGCGGCGTGCTCTCCTACCGCCTGGTGTGGTTCGAGGACGTCCCGCCCCGGCAGTTCCCGGCCCAGGCCCTGGCGGCCGTCACCACCCACGATCTGCCGACCGTCGCCGGGCTGTGGTCGGGCGACGACCTGCTGGAACAGGAGGAGCTCGGCCTGTCGCCCAACCTGGAGGCCACCATGGCCATCCGGGGCCGGCTGGGGCACTGGACCGGCCTGGCGGACGGGGCCGGCGTCCCCGACGTCGTCGTCGCCACCCACCGCCTGCTGGGGGAGGCGCCCAGCGCGGTGGTGGCGGCCACCCTCGACGACGCCCTCGGCGTGGCCGAGCGGCCCAACATGCCCGGCGCGCCGAACGATCGGCGCCCCAACTGGTCGCTGGCCCTGCCCCGGCCCCTGGAGGAGATCGAGGAGGACGCCATGGTGTCGGCCGTGGTAGAGGCCCTCTCGGTGGGCCGGGCCCGGAGCTAGCGGTGGACCTGCCGGTGATGCCGCCGGTGTCTCCCATGCTCGCCAAGGCGGCCAGGGCGCTCCCGCCCGAGGGTGGGGTGTTGTACGAGCCGAAGTGGGACGGCTTCCGCTGCATCGTGTTCCGGGACGGCGACGAGGTGGAGTTGGGCAGCCGCAACGAGAAGCCGCTCACCCGCTACTTCCCCGACGTCGTCGAGGCGGTGCGGGACCAGCTGCCCCCTCGCTGCGTGGTGGACGGCGAGATCGTCATCGCTGGCCCGTCGGGCCTGGACTTCGATGCCCTGCAGCTGCGCATCCATCCGGCGGCGACCCGGGTGGCGATGCTGGCGGCCACCATGCCGGCGTCGTTCGTGGCCTTCGACCTGCTGGCCCTGGGCGACGAGGACCTGCGGCCCCGGCCTCTCGGGGAGCGGAGGACCCGGCTGGTCGAGGCACTGGCCGGGGCCGGTCCGCCGGTCCACCTCACGCCGGCCACCGAGGAGCGGGCCGTCGCCGAGGACTGGTTCACCCGCTTCGAGGGCGCCGGCCTCGACGGCGTGGTGGCCAAGCCGATTGACCTGCCCTATCGCGAGGACAAGCGGGTGATGACGAAGATCAAGCACGAGCGAACGGCCGACTGCGTCGTGGCCGGGTTCCGGTGGCACAAGAGCGGCGGGGTGGTCGGATCGCTGCTGCTGGGGCTGTACGACGAGCACGGCGTGCTGCACCACCTGGGCGTGACCGCCTCCTTCACCATGGCCCGCCGGGCCGAACTGGTGGGCGAGCTGCAGCCCTACCTGGCCGGCGAGGGGCAGGACGTGTTCGGCGGCCGGGGCCCGGGCGGGCCCAACCGGTGGAACGCGGGCCGGGACGGGTCCTACGTGCCGCTGCGCCCGGAACTGGTGTGCGAGGTGGCCTACGACCACCTGCAGGGCGACCGGTTCCGCCACGCCACCACCTTCCGGCGCTGGCGCCCCGAACGCACCCCCGAGAGCTGTACCTACGCCCAGCTGGAGACGTCGGCGCCCGAGGAGCTGGCTGCGGTGTTCGGCGCCCGATGAGCGAGCCCGCCGCCCCCCGCCCCGAACGTGGTGCGATATCGCGTGCCGGGGCGCGCGATCTGGCACCAAGTTCGCCATCGCCGTCGGCGGCCGCCGAGGCGGCGGTGGCGGCGTGGGTCGAGGCGTGGAACGAGGGCGACCCGGAGGTGCGGCGGGAGCGGCTGGCCTCGGCGGTGGGGGCCGACTGCGTCTTCGTCGGGCCGACCGGCACGGCGACCGGCCGGGACGCGCTCCATGCCGCCATCGCCGAGGCCCGCGAGTTCCTGCCCGGCGCGACGGTGGTGCGGGACGGCCCGGTCCGCGAGGAGGGAGGCGAGCTGCGCTTCTCCTGGGAGGTGCGGTCGGCCGACGGCGGAAGGGTGCTGGCCGGCGTCGACCGGATCGAAATGGACGGGACGGGCCGGCTGCGCCGGGTCGTCGTGCTGCCGGCCACGTCCGCCTGACGCTCTGACCCCGTAAACCGCGCTGCTAGGTTCTGGCCGACCCGCGCCGTCGCAGCCGCCCCCTCAAGGAGCCCGTCCATGACGATGACCCCGCCCCGTCAGAAGGTCGACCGAGACGAGGTCTTCCTGGAGTACACCAAGAGCATCTGCCCCGTCTGCAAGACCGTCATCGACGCCGAGGTCAACGTCAAGGACAACCGGGTCTTCCTCCGCAAGCGCTGCACCGAGCACGGCAAGTTCGAGGCGCTGCTCTACAGCGACGCCGAGATGTACTTCAACTCGATGCGCTACAACAAGCCCGGCACCTACCCGCTGGAGACCCAGACGGAGGTCAAGGACGGCTGCCCGCTGGACTGCGGCCTGTGTCCCGAGCACAAGCAGCACGCCTGCCTCGGCATCATCGAGGTCAACAGCGGCTGCAACCTGGACTGTCCCATCTGCTTCGCCGACTCGGGCCACCAACCCGACGGGTTCTCGCTCACCATGGACCAGGTCGAGGCCGGCCTGGACGCCTTCGTGCGCTCCGAGGGCGAGCCCGAGGTCGTGATGTTCTCGGGGGGCGAGCCCACCATCCACCCCCAGATCCTGGACTTCATCAAGATGGCCCAGGACAAGGGCGTCCACATGGTGACGCTGAACACCAACGGCATCCGCCTGGCCCACGACCGCAACTTCGTGCGCAAGCTGGCCGAGCTGAAGCCCACCATCTACATGCAGTTCGACGGCTTCGACCCCGAGACCCACATCAAGATCCGGGGCCGCGACCTGCGGGAGGCCAAGCAGAAGGCGCTGGACAACTGCGCCGAGTTCGGTCTGGGCGTGTCGCTGGTGGCGGCCATTGAGAAGGGCCTGAACGAGCACGAGGTCGGCGACATCCTGCGCTTCGGCATCAAGCACCCGGCCGTGCGGTCGGTGGCTTACCAGCCCGTCACCCACTCGGGCCGCCACATCGAGTTCGACCCGATGGAGCGGCTCACGAACGCCGACATCATCCACGGGCTCACCGACCAGTGCAGCGACTGGTTCCGCCTGTCGGACTTCGTGCCTGTGCCGTGCTGCTTCCCCACCTGCCGGTCGATCACCTATCTGCTGGTGGACGGCGACACCGTGGTGCCCATCCCGCGCCTGGTGGAGGTGGACGACTACCTCGACTACGTGAGCAACCGGGTGATGCCCGACATGAGCGTGCGCGGCGCCCTGGAGAAGCTGTGGAGCGCCTCGGCCGTGCCGGGCGGCGACGGCAACACCAGCAGCCAGCTGGAGTGCGCCACCTGCGGCATCGACCTGCCCGAGGCCCTCAAGGACATCGCCGACAAGTCCTTCATGGTGGTGATCCAGGACTTCCAGGACCCCTACACGCTGAACGTGAAGGCGCTCATGAAGTGCTGCGTCGAGGAGATCACCCCCGACGGCCGGCTGATCCCGTTCTGCGCCTACAACTCGGTGGGCTACCGCGAGCAGGTGCGCGAGCAGTTGAGCGGCGCCATCGTGCCCACCATCGTCCCGAATGCCACCGGCCTGCAGCCGGTGCTGCTGACCACCAAGTACGGGTCCAAGACCGTCTCGAACGGCAACGGCGAGAACGGCGGCAACGGCCACGACGCAGGGGACGCCACGAACATCGGCAAGACCCTGCGGTGAGCGCCACCGAGGCGGTGCCCGCCGCCGACGACCAGCAGGACGTCAAGTCGTGCTGCGCCCGCGTCTACCAGCAGGACGCCGTCGCCCTCATCCTGGGCGAGAGCTACCACCCCGGTGGCCTCGACCTGACCCGGCGACTGGGCCGGTCGCTCGACCTGCGGCCGGGGATGCGGGTGCTGGACATCGCCAGCGGGCCGGGGGCGACGGCGTTCCTCCTCGCCTCGGAGTTCGGCGTGGAGGTGGACGGCGTCGATCTCGGCGCGCAGTCCGTGGCCGCCGCCAACAAGCGGGCGGCGGGCGAGGGTTTGGACGATCGCGTCCGCTTCCACGTGGGCGACGCCGAGCGGCTGCCGTTCGAAAACGGCGCCTTCGACGCAGTGGTCTGCGAGTGCGCCTTCTGCACGTTCCCGGACAAGCCCACGGCGGCGGCCGAGATGGCCCGGGTGCTGCGCCCCGGCGGTCGGCTGGGCATCACCGACGTGGCCCTCGACCCGGCCCGCCTCGACTCCGAGCTGCAGACCCTGGCCGGCTGGGTGGCCTGCCTGGCCGACGCCCGCCCTGTCGAGGAGTACGTCTCGCTGCTGGGCGCCGCCGGCCTGGAGGTCACGCTGCGGGAGTCCCACGACGAGGCGCTGGCCAAGATGATCGACCAGATCGACGCCCGCCTGATCGCCTTCCGCATGGCCAAGGTCCCTGCCCTGGAGGCCATCGACTTCGGCCAGGCCCGCAACCGCGTCGCCCTCGCGGCCCGCGCCGTCAAGGACGGCATCGCCGGCTACGCCCTGCTGGTCGCCTCGCGCCGACACCGAACCGCGTAGGCGTCAGGAGCGGCTTCCGGTCACTGCTGCGAGCTGTACCGCCGGCTGGCGGCCTACCCCCCGCACCGCGTCGAGCCAGTAGCCGCGGCGGGGGACGGTGCGGATGGCTGCGCCCGTCGGGCCCAGGCGCCGGCGGAGGCGGGCGACCGTGACGTCGACGGTATGGGGACTGGCGCCGTTCTCGGGCCACAGGTCCTGCACGAGGGTCGCCCGCGGGACGACGGCGCCGGCCCGGCGGCACAGCGCGTCGAGGAGGGCCCGCTCCCGTTCGCTCAGCTCCACGGTGGTGCCGCCGACCCGGACCACCGAGCCCTGCACCACCAGATTGGTGCCGGCGGCCTGCAGGCAGAGGCGGCGGGCACCGAGCACCTCCGCCACGGCGCCCGCCAGGCAGGGGAGTGTCGGGCGGCACGCCTCGACGGCGTGCCCCATCCCGAGCGCCTGCGCCGTGGCCGTCGTCCCCGGCCCGAGGGTGGCCAGGACCACCGCTCCGCCGAAGGCTTCCACCAGATCGCCGCGCCGGCCCATCGAGTCGGCGAGCGACAGCATGTTCGCGACGGCGGCGGCGCTGGTGAACGTCAGCGCATCCAGCCGCCCGCCGCAGGCCGCGGTGATCAGGCGGCGGGCCGCCCCGCAGTCCGCCGGCAGGGACCAGCGGCGCAGCTCGCCGCCGGTCCTGCTCGTCACCGGCCCCAGCAACACGCGTGCGCCGGCCCGCTCGAACAGCTCGGCCTGCTCGTGCCGCCGCTGGTCGGCGGTCACGCCGACGGTGAAGCCGGCGAGGTCGAGCTCGGGGAAGGCCACGACGCCAGCCTCGTCGCGTGTCGTTACCCGGGTGTTTCCGGCTGACGACGGCGGGGCGAGAGCGAGATGACGTCGTCGTGACCGTTGATGTCGACCTGATGAACTGTCGGTCTCAGCATCCATATCTCCATTGTCATCACGGCGCCCCACAGCATTGACCGCAACGAAACACCACTGCGCCGACCCATTCGTAACGTACCGGTCATGAACCGAAGATCATTTCTGCGGCTCGGCGGCGCGGCCGCGCTGACACCGCCCATGGCCGCCCTGCTCGCCGCCTGTGGCAGCGGCGACTCCGACGATGTGAGCACCGCCGTCCAAGAGGGGACGGCGGGCAGCCCGATTGGGAAGAAGACCGGGCCACCCCGCCCGGTCAAGCTCGGAATCATCGCCCTGACCGACTGCGCGTCACTCGTGATGGCCAAGGAACTCGGCTACTTCGCCGAGCGAAACCTCGACGTGACCATCGAGAAACAGGCCAGCTGGCCGGCCACCCGGGACAACCTGGTGAACGGCCAGATCGACGGCGCCCACTGCCTGTTCGGCATGCCCTTCTCGGTGGCCACCGGCATCGGCGGGTCGGGAGGCACCCCCCTCAAGATCGCCATGATGCTGAACAACAACGGCCAGGCGATCACCTTGAAGAAGGACTTCGCCGACGTCGGCTACGGCGACCTGGCCGCTGCCAAGGCGGCCCTGGAGCGCAAAGAGCCGACGCTCGCCATGACCTTTCCAGGCGGTACCCACGACGTGTGGCTGCGCTATTGGCTTCATGCCACCAAGGTCGACCGGGCCAAGGTCAAGATCATCCCGGTCCCGCCGCCCAACATGGTCGAGAACATGAAGGCCGGCAACATGGAGGGGTACTGCGTGGGCGAGCCCTGGAACGCGGTCGCCGTCCAGCAGGGCATCGGCTTCACCCACCTGACCACCCAGGACCTGTGGCTGAACCACCCCGAGAAGGCGCTGGTGGTCAACGAGCGGTTCGCGGCCGAGCGGTCCGACGTCCTGGAGGACGTCATGGCCGCCGTGCTCAAGGCCAGCCGCTGGCTCGACGACCTGGCGAACCGGGCCTCGGCGTCCAAGACCATCGGCGACCCCGCCTACGTGAACGCCCCGGCCGCCGACATCGAGGGGCGTCTCCTCGGCCGGTACGACCTGGGCGCCGGCCTGCCGGCCAGGACCTACGAGGGCAACCAGATGGTCTTCTCCCGCGACGGTGCGGTCAACCTGCCCCGGCGGGCGCACGGGGTCTGGTACCTGGCCCAGTACCAGCGCTTCGGGCTCTTGAAGGAGCCGCCGCCGTACATGCAGCTGGTCGACGACATCATCCTGCGCGACCTCTACGCCAAGGTCGCCGCCGCCGAGGGCATCGCCGTCCCCGGCGACGACATGGCGCCGTTCGACGTCCAGCTGGACGGCGTGAGCTTCGACCCGACCAGGCCCGAAGAGGAGGCCTCCCGCCCATGACGATGCTGCACGACGACGTCATCGACCTGACCGCCGCACCCCCGCAGCCGCCGACCGAGGAGGGCCCGCCGCCGCCGTCGACCAGCCCCTGGAGGCGCCGGGCCGCGTCGCTGGGATGGGCCATGGCCGGGGTGACCGTGGTGCTCGGGCTCTGGCACCTGGCCGCGCTGCGCTCTCCGGACCTGCCGACGCCGGCCGAGGGCCTCGGCGAGCTGTGGGCGCTGGTGGGGGACCCCTTCTACGACAACGGCCCGAACGACAAGGGCATCGGCCTCCAATTGGCCATCTCACTGCAGCGCGTCTTCACCGGGTTCGCCCTCGCGGCGCTGGTCGGCGTGCCCCTCGGCCTGTTGATCGGGGCGAGCCGCCGGGCCTGGCAGGCGGTCAACCCGCTGGTGCAGGTGCTGCGGCCGGTGTCACCGCTGGCCTGGTTCCCCATCCTGCTCACCGTGCTGAGGGACGCCGGCAAGGCGGCCGTCTTCGTGGTGTTCATCACCGCCCTGTGGCCGACAGTGGTCAACACCGCCGCCGGGGTGGCCGGCGTGCCCCTGGACCACCGAAACGTGGCCCGGGTCTACCGCTTCGGGCGGCTCGCCTTCGTCCGCCACGTCCTGCTTCCGGACTCGCTGCCCTCGATCGTCACCGGGCTGCGGCTGTCGATGGGCATCGGCTGGATGGTCATCGTGGCCGCCGAGATGCTGTCGGGCGGCGCCGGCATCGGCTTCTTCGTCTGGAACTCCTACAACGCGTCCGATCTCTCGGCGGTCATCGCCGCCATCGTCCTCGTAGGGGCCGTCGGCTACACGCTCGATGCCCTCTTCCTGCGGCTCGGTCGCCGCTTCTCGACCGAGGAGGTCCACCGATGAGCCTGGAGATCCACGCCGTCCACAAGAGCTTCGCGGCCTCGCGCTCGACCCCGCCGCAGCACGTGCTGCGGGGAGTGGACCTCACGGTCACGACGGGCGAGTTCGTCTCGCTGATCGGGCACTCGGGATGCGGCAAGTCCACGCTGCTCAACGTGGTCGCCGGGCTGCTCCGGCCCGACGCCGGCCGGGTGGTCCTCGACGGACGTCGTGTCACCGAGCCGGGGCCCGACCGGGCCATGGTGTTCCAGAACTACTCGCTGCTCCCGCGCCTCAGCGTGCTGGCCAACGTCCGGGAGGCCGTCAAGGCGGCCCGGCCCGACCGGTCCCGGGAGGTCAACGACGAGCACGTCGAGCGCTACCTGCACGCGGTCGGCCTGTGGGAGCACCGTGACAAGCGGCCCGCCCAGATCTCGGGCGGCATGCAGCAGCGCACCGCGGTCGCCCGGGCGTTCGCCGTCGGGCCCAAGCTGCTGCTTCTGGACGAGCCCTTCGGTGCGCTCGACGCGCTCACACGGGCCAAGCTCCAGGCGCAGCTGGTCGGCCTGTGGGGCCAGGAGTCCGACACCGAGACGGTGCTGATGGTCACCCACGGGATCGACGAGGCCATCCTGCTGGCCGACCGGATCGTGGTCATGGCCAACCCGCCACATGCCTCGGTGCTCGACGTCATCCCCGTCCCGCTGGCCCGGCCGCGCGACCGCGTCACCATGGTCGACGACCCCGCGTTCCGCGAAGTCCAGGCCCGCCTCATGGCCCTGCTCACCGCCGAGGCACCGGAAGCCACCAGCGCCGCTTGACCGAGCGACGTGCTTGACCGACGTCGCCCGGCTCTGCCAGAGTTCGCCCCCTCATCAACTGACCTTGATGGCAGGGAGGTGCGGTGCGAGCTCGTTCGTCGGCACATGCGTCGCTCCTGCTCGCCGTCACTCTCGCCGCCGGCGCCTGCGGCGGCGATGACGAGCCCGGCGGCGCGGCGTCGCAGGGCAGGGTCCGCATAAGCGGCTCCACGACGGTCAATGCCGTGGCCGCCGACGCCGCCGAGGTGCTCCGGGGCCGGGGCCTCCAGATCACCGTCGACTCCCAGGGCGGGTCGGCGGGGGGGATCGCCCAGCTGGGCGCCGGCCAGGTCGAGATCGCCATGAGCTCCAAGCCCATCGGCGACGGCGACCGCCAGATGTTCCCGGGCGTCGAGTTCTTCCCGAACCAGATCGGGGCGGACGCCGTCGGCATCATCGTGCGCCGGGAGGTGGTCGACGGCGGGCTGCGCAGCCTGACCAGGGAGCAGGCCCGCCAGCTGTTCGAGGGCGAGGTGGCCAACTGGCGCCAGCTCGGTGGGCCCGACCTGGCGGTGTTCGTCTACGACAAGGAACCGGGCCGGGGCACGCGAGAGGTGCTGGACAAGTACCTGTACGGCGACGGCAAGGCGCCGCCGCCACCCGACACCGACAACTTCGCCATCGTCGGCGGCAACGAGGAGACCCGGGCCAAGCTGCTGTCCACCGAGGGCTCCGTGGGCCCG
The DNA here is from genome assembly GCA_035540915.1 of Acidimicrobiales bacterium. Classification (GTDB taxonomy): domain Bacteria; phylum Actinomycetota; class Acidimicrobiia; order Acidimicrobiales; genus DATLFQ01. The sequence goes on along the minus strand of DATLFQ010000106.1, from coordinate 538 downwards.
CTGTCGACCTCGTTCATCACCGGCCACCCCCGGCTGGCTGCGCTGTCCCTGGACGGCGTGGAGGCGACGCCCGCCAACGTGGCCGCCGGGACCTACCCGATGGCCCGCCCGCTGTTCCTGGTGACCGACGGCCCACCCACCGGCGCCGCCAAGCAGTTCGTCGACTTCGTGCTGTCCGACGAGGGGCAGGCCCTCGTGACCAGGCACGGCTTCCTGGCGGTCACCGAGCTCGCTCTGACGTGACGGCGACCGCGACGGCGGACCGGCCACCGGCGCGGCTGCGCTGGGTCCCGATCGGAGCGGGCGGCCTCGCCCTGGTCGCCGGCGCGGTGCTGGCGGCGATCGTCGGGTTCCTGGTGGCCGGCGTGCGCTCGGGCCCCGTCGACTGGCCCCAACTTCTCACGTCGTCGGTGTGGGACCCGGCCAGTGGCCGCTTCGGGGCGGCGGCCATGGTGTTCGGCACCGCGGCCGTGGCGGCGACCGCCCTGGCCCTGGCCGCGCCGCTGGGGTGGGCCGCCGCAGTGGCCATCACGGAGCT
>DATLFQ010000105.1:0-6938 GCA_035540915.1 Acidimicrobiales bacterium | reverse complement strand
CAGCTCGATCAGCACCGGGACGTCGCCGGGGCTGCCGGCCGCCAGCGCCACGGGGTCCCCACCCGCAGCGTGCGCCCACGTCTCGTCGATCACCAGCGGCGTCGTGGTGCCCGCCACCGGATCGACCACCACTACGCGGTGGTTGCCCGTGTCGGCGACCACCAGCCTGCCGTCGGGCAGCAGGTCCACCCCGCCCGGCTCCAGCAGCCCCTCGGCGGTCACCGGGGCGAAGTCGGCACCGTCCCAGGCCAGGACGCCCGAGGCCCCGGCGCCGGCCAGGTAGACCGTGGCGCAGCCGGGCCGCGTCGCCACGGCGCGCGCCTGCTGCAGGCCGTCGGCCACCGTCACCACCTCGCCGCCCCGACGTCCGGCCCGCAGCCGCCGCAGCGAGCCGGTGCCCCCGTCGACGAAGAGCACACCGTCGCCGTCACGGGCCAGCGCCGTGGGCTGGTCCAGCTCGGCCCGCAGGTCGGGGCCGTCGACCAGGCCCCGGCTGCCGCTTCCCGCCGCCACCCGGACGGCGATCTCGCCCGGCCGCAGGCGCACCAGCCGGTGGCCGCCGGCCTCGGCCACCACCCACGACCCGTCGCCGGCGGCCACCACGTCGGCCGGCCACGCCATGCCGTCGGCCAGGACCTCCCCGTCCGACCACACCGCCCTGCCCGGCACGCTGTCGCAGACCAGGACCCGCCGCCCGTCGAAGCGAACGGCCGACGGCTGCAGGTAGCCGGTGAAGGCCCCGAGCACGAGGCCCTCGACGGTGGTCACGAGGACCCGGTCGTGCCCGGTGTCGGCGATGGCCAGCCGGGTGCCGTCGTCCGAAACGGCCACCCGCGCCGGGAACGCGAGCGGCTCGGGGACGGGCGCTGCGAGGAGCATCGGCAATGGCGGCAGGTCGGGGTCGGCGGCCGCCACCAGCTCGGCCACCGCCCGGCCCAGCGAGCGGCCGTGCCCCTCGCCGGTCCGGGTGCCCACCACCGAGCCGTCGGGGGCGACCAGGACCAGCGCCGGCCGATCCGCCACCCCGAACGCGGCGGCCGTGGTCCCGTCGGGGTCGTCGAGCACCGGCGCGGTGATGCGGCAGCGGGCGACGGTCCGCGCCAGCGCACCCGAGCCCGCGGCGCCGGGCGATCGCGGCCAGTGGACGGCCACGACCACCAGCTCCTCGCCGTGGACGTGGTCGAGACGGCGCAGCTCCTCCAGGACCCGCAGGCTGGCCACTTCGGCGCCGTCCCAGAACGCGACGATGACGACGCGGCCCCGGAGGGCCGCCATCGTCAGCGGGCCGGGTACGCCCAGCCAGCCGCCCCGGCCCGACAGCTCCGGCGCGGGCGGGGCAGGCGGCACCGCCCGGTTCTAGCGGATCCGGCGTTCAGGTGACCGCCGCCGAACGGGCCACCTCCGGCGCGTGGCCGTCAGCGGCGAGACGACACACCGGTCAGGCTGGTGCAGGTGGCTCGAACGGGCGGGAACGTCGTTCGACACCGGTCATCACCTGACCCGGCCGACGCCGACGAGGTCGCGCCGGTGGATCGAGGCCATGCGGACCGGCGTGCCGGTCTCGGACGCCTCCACCATCTGGCCGCCACCGGCGTAGATGCCCACGTGGTGGACCGGCGTGCCGTAGAAGACGAGGTCGCCCGGCTGGATCTCGCTCAGCGGCACCCTGGCGGTGACCGACATCTGGACGCGCGAGGAATGGGGGAGCGACTTGCCGGCCGCCCGCCACGCGTGGCTGGTCAGGCCGGAGCAGTCGAACGAGTTCGGCCCGGGCGAGCCGTACTGGTAGGGCTTGCCGAGCTGCCGCTTGGCTTCCGCCACCGCCGCCTCGGCTCCTTCGGCCGGCGGCCGGGCCGGCTCGGCCGGCGCCGGTTCGGGGGTCTTGGTGGTGCCGGGCGTCGCCTCGGGCGAGGTGGAGGCGGTGGTGGCGGTCGTCGCCCGGGTGGTGGCCGGGGCGCGGGTGGTGGCAGGCGCCCGGGTGGTCGTGGTGGTCGCGGCGCGGGCGGTCCGGGCCGCCTCCTCGGCGGCGACGCGGGCCTGGGCGGCCGCCCGCTCGCGGGCCCGGCGGGCCTCCTGCTCCGCCTGCGCCCGCCGGGCCTCCTCCTCGACCCGCCGGGCCCGCTCCGCCTGCACCAGCTCGGCCAGCTCGCCGTTCACCTCGGCCAGCGTCGCCCGCTGTTCGGAGGCCGCCTGCTCGGCGGCGCGGCGGCGGTCCTCCACCCGCGCCAGGACCTCGCCGGCCGCCGCCTCCGCGGCCTCCATCTCACGGCGGCGGGCCTCGAGGGCGTCGGTGGCCGCGCGCAACTCGTCGACGTCGGCCCGCTCGCGGCCGGCCACGGCGTTCACGTAGGCCCGCCGAACCGCCATCTCCTCGACCGGCCCACCGGTCAGCACGGACAGCGCACCGGGCGGCGGCCCGCCGCCGCTCGCGTAGGCGTCCACCAGGCGACCCTTCAGGACGGCGCGCACCCGCGCCGTCTCCTCCTCGGTGCGTCGCAGGTCCTCGGCGGCGGCCGCCACCGCGGCCGCCCGTTGCCCGGCGTCGATGCGGGCCAGGTTCAGCTCCTCGGCCAGGATGCTGACCGCCTCGCCCTGGCGGGCCAGCGCCTTCGCGATCCGGGCGGCCTCGGCCCGCTTGGCCTCGATGGCAGGGTCTCCGGCCGGTTGTCCCGAAGGCGCCGCCCCGACCGGTCCGGCCAGAGCCGCCAGCACCACCAGCGCGGTTGCCAGCGCGGCGCCCGGGCGCTGCTGGCGGGGGAAGGTTCGGTCGTCCGGCACGCTGGGCCACGAGGCTAACCGCAGCTGGGCGTGGGCTCTTGCGATCAGTCGGCGCGGCGACCGCCCTGCACTACGGTCCCGGCGGTGGCCGACTACCGCGTCGAGCGTGACGCCATGGGGGAGGTGCCCGTGCCGGCCGGCGCCCGTTGGGGCGCGCAGACCCAGCGGGCGGTCCACAACTTCCCGGTCTCGGGCCTGCGCCTCCCGCCGTCGGTGATCGCCGCGCTCGGCGCCGTCAAGTGGGCCGCCGCCCTGGAGAACGGCCGGCTCGGCGTGCTGGAGCCGGCCCGGGCCGAGGCGATCGCGGCCGCCGCCCGGGAGGTTGCCGAGGGCCACTGGGACGACCAGTTCCCCGTCGACGTGTTCCAGACCGGCTCGGGCACCTCGTCCAACATGAACGCCAACGAGGTGGTGGCGTCGCTGGCGGCCGAGCGCCTGGGCGTCGCGGTCCACCCCAACGACCACGTGAACGCGTCCCAGTCGTCGAACGACGTGTTCCCGTCGGCCATCCACCTGGCCGCCGCCCGGGGGCTGGCCGGCCGCCTGGTCCCGGCGCTGGAGCGCCTGGCCGCTGCACTCCGGGACGGCCAGGGCCGGTTCGCGCAGGTGGTGAAGGCCGGCCGCACCCACCTCATGGACGCCACCCCGGTGACGCTGGGCCAGGAGTTCGGGGGCTGGGCCCGGGCCGTGGAGCTCGGGGTGGAGCGGGTGGCGGCGGTGCTGCCCAGGGTGGCCGAGCTGCCCCTGGGAGGGACTGCGGTGGGCACCGGGCTGAATGCCCCCGAGGGGTTCGCCGCCGGCGTCATCGCCCGGCTGGCGACCCTCGACGGCTTGCCGCTGGTGGAGGCGGTCGACCACTTCGAGGCCCAGGGCGGTCGCGACGCGCTGGTGGAGGCGAGCGGCGTGCTGCGGACGGTGGCCGTCTCGCTGTACAAGATGGCCAACGACCTGCGGCTGCTGGCCAGCGGTCCGCGGACGGGGCTGGCCGAGATCCGCCTGCCCGATCTCCAACCGGGGTCGTCGATGATGCCGGGCAAGGTGAACCCGGTGGTCCCCGAGGCGGTGTGCCAGGTGGTGGCCCAGGTCATGGGGAACGACGCCACGGTCGCCTTCGCCGGCGCAGCCGGCACGCTGGAGCTGAACGTGATGATGCCGGTGCTGGCCCGCAACCTGCTGGAGTCGATAAACCTGCTGGCCGCCGCCGCTCGCCTCCTGGCCGACCGCTGCGTGGCCGGGATCGAGGCCGACGCCGAGCGCTGCCGGGCGTATGCCGAGGCCACCCCGTCGGTCGCCACCGCGCTGGCGCCGGCGCTCGGCTACGACCGGGCCGCCGAGGTGGTCAAGGAGGCACTGGCCTCGGGCCGCTCCATCCGGGACCTCATCTTGGAGCGGGGCTGGCTCGGCGCCGACGAGCTGCACCGCGCCCTGGACCTGCTCGCCCTCACCCGAGGCGGCGTCCCCCGCTGACACCATGTGAACTTGGTGCCGTATCGCGCGCTGGGGCGCGCGATACGCGCACCGGTTCGCAGCCACCCTTCAGCGGCGGGTGGTCAGCGGCGGGTGGTCAGCGGCGGGCCAGCGCGCCTTCGAAGGGTGCCGGGTCGCCGGCAAGCGGCACGGTCGGCGGCAGCCAGGCCATCATCTTGGCCAGCCGCTTGGTGACCTCCCGCCACCGGGCCGGGTCCCATCCCTCCGCCGCGTCCACCAGCGACCCGTCGTTCGCGACGTGGACGATGGCCGGCAGGCGTTCGAGGCCGAAACCGGCGACGGAGGCCCGCTCGGGGTCGACGAAGGTCAGGATCTCGTCGGCCCAGCGCCCGAGGAAGGAACGGGACTTGTCGGCGTCGGCGGTGGCCAGCCAGGCGATGCGGCAGTCCGCCTCCTGGAAGGTCAGCAGCACCCTCGCCGCGGTCGGCAGGAGCCACCGGCTCTGGCGGGCGTAGGGGTCGATGGCCACGAACACGAGGTGGAAGGTCGTGGTCCACTCCGAGACCGTCCTGCCGGCGCCGTTGACCGGTGTGAGGACCAGGTCCGGCGGCGGCGTGGTGGGCATCGCCCGAGAAGGTACCGGACGGGGTCGTCCTGACGGTAGCTTCGCCCGCCGTGGGCGCAGGCCGGGTCGAGGTCGCCGTGGATCACGCCGAGCCGGCCGACCCCCGGTGAGGCTGCGCCACGAATCGGTCGTCGACGCCGTCGTGCCGGCCCGGGACGAGGCGCCCACCGTGGCCTCCGTCGTGGCCGCGCTGCGCGGCTGCCGCTTCGTCCGCGAGGTGATCGTCGTGGACGACGGCTCGACCGACGGCACCGCGGAAGCCGCCGCCGCAGCCGGCGCCAAGGTGGTGGCCAGGGCGGCCGGCGACGGCGGGTCCAAGGCGCTGGCCATGCAGGCGGGCGTCGCCGCCAGCGACGCCGACGCCGTCCTGTTCGCCGACGCCGACCTGCTCGGCGTGACGAGCGCGCACTTCGACGCCATCTGCCGGCCCTACCTCGACGGCCGGGCCACCATGTCCCTCGGGCTGTTCGACTACGGCCGGTGGAACTGGCTCGTGCTGCGCTTCCCGCCCACCACCGGCGAGCGCCTGGTGCCGCGTTGGGTCTTCGAGGCGGTGCCTCCCGCCAAGCGCCAGGGCTACCTGATCGAGATCATGCTCAACGAGGTGGTGACCGAGGCCAGGATGGCGACCTGCGCCCGCATCATGGACGGCGTCACGCACCGCACCAAGCGCGAGAAGTTCGGGCGGCGCGTCGGCGCTCGGCGCACCTGGCGGATGTTCCGGGAGCTGATGGCCCTTTGGGGCGTGTGCCGGTGGCGCACCTACTGGTACTACCTGCGGGACCTCACCATCGATCGGGCCCCAGGTCCACTCCCCTGGCCGCCAGACCCACCTCCAGGAGCCGGCGCTCGGGATCGGTGAGGCGGCGCTGGCGGTCCCAGAACTGCGGGTCGGGGGCGATCGGCACCCCGACCATGTTGGCCGTGACGACCAGTGCCTCGTCGTAGGCGTACAGGTCGGCCGACCACTCACCCGGCTTGACCGGGCGCGAGGACGTCCACCGTTCGTAGCCCGGTACCCGCCGGCGCAGCTCCCGCAGCTCCTCGGCCAGGTCGGCCCGCACGGTGCCGACCCCCACGCCGAGCTGGCGTGCGAACTCCACGATCGGCGCCGGCGACCGGCCCGTCTCCACCCCCGTCCGCACGGCGCTACCTGGCTCGCGTGCGGCCGGCTCGGCGGGGGGGCGCCTCGTCGTTGCTGGTGCCGGCGTTCAGCTCCAGCGGCGCCACGGGCGCGGTCAGCTGGGGGGGGCACAGGCAGCAGTCGGTGGGCAGGCTGCAGGCGTTGCAGCCGACGCGGCCCTCCACGTAGTGGACCCCACTGCCGCACATGGCGCACGAGGCCCCGCTCATGTAGTCCGGTGGCGTGTCCCCCATGAACCGTTCCCTCCGTCGTCCGACACGGCTGGCGCAGAAGCTGGCGTCATTCTGCCGCACGACGCGCCGAAGTGGTCACTTCGCCGGCCCCGGGCGGCGGGCGACCACGGTCACCAGGGGAGGCAGCACCACCGGGTCGTCGCCCGGGTCGACGCCGGTGAGAGCGGCCAGGTACTGCGCCACCGGTCCCGGCCCGGCACCGGCGGGCGCCTCCGCCCAGGCGTCGACCACCTCGAGCCCGCAGTCCCGGGCCAGGGCCGGCAGCAGGGCGCCCACGTCGGGATGGCGGGCGCCGGGCATGGACAGCGGCAGCCCGGCGATCCGTCCGGCCGAGGTGATCGGCTCCTGGGCGACGACCCACCCTCCCGGGCAAGCCGCGCCGGCCATGCGGCGCAGCACGGCCGCCGGGTCGTGGACGTGCAGCAGCAGGAAGCGGCAGAAGGCGAGGTCCACCGGCTCGGGCAGTCGCAGGTCCTCTGCCGCCTGGGTGACGGCGACGACCTGGGCGGCGGCCGCGGCCGCCGCCGCACCGGCGGCGACGTCGCGCGCCGCCGGGTCGCTGTCGACCGCGTAGACCCGCCCGTCGCGCCCCACCACCTCGGCGAGGGCGACACTCACGTCCCCGCCGCCGGCGCCCACGTCGGCGCAGCGCCATCCCTCGGCCAGGCCGAGGCGGTCGAGAGCGGTGGCCAGCGGCCGCCGGTAGACGTCGTTGCGCAGTCCCAGCTCA
>DATLFQ010000104.1:0-18375 GCA_035540915.1 Acidimicrobiales bacterium | reverse complement strand
GGGCCCGCTGGCGGCGCTTGAGCCGGACCTGGCTGGCCTGGACCTTGAGCACCTCGGAGATGGCGACGCCCATCTCGTCGGCCTGGATGAGGGCGACGATGAACGACGACAGCTCGGGGACGTCGGTGCGGTGGCGGAGGGCCACCAGGGCGTCGCGCCGGGACACGCCCAGCTCGATCTCCCGCAGCAGCCGGGCCAGCTCGTCCGACAGCGGGCCCTGGACGTTCTCGACCACCACCTCCAGCGCCTGCTCCAACCCGAGGCCGGCCTCGACCGTGATGGCCAGCAGGTCGATGGCCTGGGGCAGGGTCTTGGCCACCTCCTCCTGTCGCTTGCTGCCGCGGCTGGCCAGGACCAGGTCGGGGATAAAGGAGAACAGCACGCACAGGCCGGCCGCCCACACCGGCCCGGGCAGGGAGCCGGGACTGCCGGTCAGGAGTCCCAGGGCCAAGCCCCCGGCGGCGGCACCGGCCTTCCAGGACAGGACCCGCTCGGCACGGACCCGGCCCTCCATGCCGGCGTAGAGCAGGCGGCGGCGGATCAGCTCCAGCCGCCCCTTGGGGGACACCTTGGCGATGACGCGGCCGCCGGCGGCCAGGGCCGGCTCGACGGCCCGGAAGAGCAGGCCGGGGTCGCCGGCGGAGCGTTCGTCGGCCCGCCCGAGGGCCAGGTCGACCGGCGTGGTGCCCGAGGCGACGAGCGCCTTGGTGCGGGCGAGCGCGAAGGCGGCGGTGCCGGCGCCCAGGGCGACGGTGAGCGCAGCGAGCAGGAGCATGGCTCAGACCTCGATTCTCACGATGCGGGACATCATCACGAAGGCGACGGCCATCAGCGCCCCGGCGCCGGCCAGCATGACCAGGCCGGGCACGGTGGTGAACAGCGGCGTCAGGTAGTCCCCGTTGGTCACGCTGATGAACAGGGCCAGGCCGAAGGGCAGGCCGCCGAGGATGTAGGCCGACAGGCGACCCTCGGCGGTGAGCGCCTGCACCTCCCGGCGCAGCTCCTCGCGGCCGCGCATGAACTCCGACACGCTGCGCAGGATGTCGGCCAGGCGGCCGCCCGTGCGCTGCTGGACGGTGATGGCCTGCACGGTCCAGGCGAGGTCCTCGGAGTCCAACCGCTCGGCCAGGTCGGCCAGCGCGTCCACCAGCGTGCTGCCCAGCCGCGTTGCGGCGAGGACGCGGGCGAACTCGCTGGCGGCCGGCTCGTCGGCCTCGGCCACCACCAGGCTGAGGGCGGCGCCGATGGCCGAGCCCGACTCCAGCCCGGAGGCCAGGAGATCGAGGACGTCGGGGAACTGGGCCTCGAAGCGCCGGCGGCGCCGAGACACCGACCGGTTGACCATGACCACGGGGCCGGCGAACCCGGCGCCGCCGAGTAGGAGCGCCAGCGGCAGCGAGCGGGCCGACACGCCCACCAGGACGCCGACCACGCCGGCCACGCCGCAGATCGCCAGCAGCTCGCCGGCGTTCACCTTCCAGTCGCTGCGGGCCACCGTGGCCCGGAGGCGGCTGAGGAACGAGGTGCTGGCGAAGGCCCGCTCGGCGGCGACGCCGGTGCGGGCCAGCAGCACCCGGATGCGGTCGCCGTCGGGGCGGTCCTCCTCGATGTAGCTGGCCTCCAGGACGGCGCGCAGGTCCTTGACCCGGCGGGCCGACCGGGCCCGCTGGGCCACGACGACCGTGAAGATGCCGGACGTGACCAGGGCGGCGGCGAGGGCGGTCATTGCTTCTTCCTTCCGAGCGAGGTGTCCAGGTGGCCGCGGAAGAGGCTGGGGGCGAGCGTGACGCCCCGCTCCCGCAGGGTCTCGGCGCAGCGGGGCCGCAGGCCGGTGGCGTGCAGCGGGCCGGTCGGCGTGCGGGCGAACACGTCCTGCAGGGTGATGGTGTCGCCTTCCCGGCCCTGGATCTCGACCACGGAACTCACGACCCGGGAACCGTCGGTGCGGCGCTGCAGCTGGACGATGACGTCGATCGCGCTGGCCAGCTGCTCGCGGATGGCCCGCAGGGGCAGCTCCACACCGCTCATCAGCACCATGGTCTCGATGCGGGACAGCGCGTCGCGAGGGGTGTTGGCGTGCACGGTGGTCATCGACCCCTCGTGGCCGGTGTTCATGGCCTGGAGCATGTCGATGGCCTCGCCGCCCCGGACCTCGCCGACCACGATGCGGTCGGGCCGCATCCGCAGGGCGTTGCGCACCAGGTCGCGTATGGCGATCTGGCCGGCACCCTCGATGTTGGCCGGGCGGGCCTCCAGGGTGACCACGTGGCGCTGGGCCAGGCGCAGCTCGGCGGCGTCCTCGATGGTGATGACCCGCTCGCCGTCGGGGATGAAGCTCGACAGCACGTTCAGCAGGGTCGTCTTGCCGGTGCCCGTGCCGCCGCTGACGACCACGTTGAGCTTGCCCCGCACCGCCGCCTCCAGGAACAGGGCGGCGTCGGTGGACAGCGACTCGCAGGCGATCAGGCTGGTGACGGTCAGGGCCTGCTCGGGAAAGCGGCGGATGGTGAGGACGGGGCCGCCCACCACGAGCGGCGGGATGATGGCATTGACCCGGCTGCCGTCGGGCAGGCGGCCGTCGGCCATGGGCGCTGCCTCGTCGACCCGGCGGCCCGCGACGGCCAGCATCCGGTCGATGACGAGGCGGTAGGCGTCGGCGCTGGCGAAGCGCACGTCGGTCAGCTCGATGCGGCCAGCCTTTTCCACCCAGATTTCGTCCAGGGAGTTGCACATGATCTCGGTGACCGAGGCGTCCTCCATGAGCTGGGTCAGCGGGCCCCACCCGAGCATGTCGGCCACGAGGGAGTCGAGGAACTGGCCACTCTGGCTCGGGGGAACCGTGACCGACGAGCTGCGCAGCGCCTCCTCGAGGCGCTTCTCCAGGAGGTGGCGGACGCGAGCCTCGTCGACGCCCTTGGCGGCCAGGCCGGGGCCCAGCTCGTCGATGACGGCGGCGCGGACGGTGGTCCGCAGCTCGTCCAGCTCGTTCGCGCCGGCCACCTTCCGGGGCCGGTCGGGCCGCGCCCGCAGCGGGGTGGCGCCGTCGGTCCGCCGGGGCGAGGGGCTTGCGGCGCCCGCGCTGTCGCCCCGCGGCGCGGCCGCCCGGCGGGCGGTGCCGTTCGCCGGCTTGGCGCCGGAGGCTTGCGCCAGGCGTTCGGTGAGGTTCATGGGTCAGGCCTCCTGCGGGAGTCGGCGGAACGGGACGATGTGCTGCCACCAGCGCCGGGGCCGGTCGGCGGGCTCGGCGGCCGGCTCGGCCGCCGGCGGGCCCAGCGCCTGCGGGTAGCAGGCGTTGATGGCCTCGACGAGCGCTCTGGCCACGGGCGACCGCGGGGCGCTCTCGACGATGGGATTGCCCGAGTTGATCGAGCGGGAGACGCTTCGGTCGGCCGGCACGAACGCCACGAAGCGGCCGTGGAACGACTCCTGCGCCTGCTTGGCCGTGATGCCGACGTCGGCCTCCACCTTGTTCAGCAGCAGGCGGATGTGCGAGTCGTCGATACGCAGCTTTCGCAGGGTGGTGAGGAACACGCCCAGGTTCTTCAGGCTGGGCACGTCGAGGGTGGCCAGCACCGGCACCACGTCGCTGCGGTCCAGGGCGACCAGGACCACCTCGTTGAGCGACGGCGGCGTGTCGACGATCACCGTCTCGTAGCGGGGCAGCACCGCGTCCAGGACGCGGGCGGCGTCGCGGGCGCCGACGTAGTCCGCCAGCGAGGGGTCTCGGGGCGCGGTCAGGACGTCGAAGCCCAGCTCGTGGTGGCAGACCAGCCGGTCGAGCTGCTCGTCCAGCGCGCTGGGCGGCAGGGGCTCGCCGCCCGGGCCGTACAGGCCGTCGTAGACCGAGTACGGGTGGCGCAGGCGCAGCACCGGGGCGACCTCGCCGAACTGCAGATCGAGGTCGACGAGCAGGACCCGCTTGCCGCGCCGGGCCAGGTTGGCGGCCAGGTTGGTGGCGTAGAAGGTCTTGCCCGACCCGCCGGTGGCGGAGGCGATGGTGATGAGGACCCCGTCGCCCGGCCGGCGGCCGGCCGCGTCGGGCCCGTCGGCGGCCTGGGCCTCGGCCGTGGCGACCGCCTCCTCCTCGGCCCGCTCCCACGACGGCGCCCCGGAGGGCATGTCGTCGCGGTCGGCCGGCTCGGGCCCGGCCATCTCGGCGACGTCGTCGGCCAGCCGCGCCAGCTCGTCCTCGCAACGGCGCAGCGCCCGCACCAGCTTGGGCACGCCCGGTTCGCCCCGGACGGCGAAGCGCACGCCGTGGGCGACCAGCTCGTCGCGGCTCCAGCCGATGGCGCTGTCCACGTTGGCGACCACCGCGCTGGCAGGGTGCGCCTCGTGCCAACGGGCGACCCGCCGCAGGGCGGTCACCGTCACCTCGCGCGGGCCGAGCACCAGCACGTCGACTCGCGGCGCCTGGGCGCCGAAGCGCACCGACGATCCCAGGTCCCAGACCTCGGCGCCGGCCGAGGCGATGGCGGCCGCCTCCTCGACCGGGCCGACGAGGGTGCCGGTCCGGTCGAGCACCCCGATAGTGGTCATCGGCCCGCTGTTCATCGGTTCGACTTGACGACGTCGTCGGGAGTGGCCCCGGCCGGCGTGGTGTGGGTCTCGCCACCCGAAAGCCCCAGGTACAAGGTCCCGAGCGTCGAGGAGTTGACGATGCGCTCGGCCTGGACCGGGTCGACGTCGAGGACGGCGATGACCTGGTCACCGATCGGCGTGGTGACCTCGCCGGCGGTGTTCCTCTCCTCGGGGCGGGGCGCCACCGAGACGGACATGACCTTGATGCCGCTGGCGAAGAGCTTGGTGCGGGCGGCGGCCAGGCCGGGAGTGGGCGCCGGCTGGCCGGGGACGGCCACGGCCGAGCCACCGCCTCCGCTGTAGGTCACGAAGAGGTCGACCATGCTCGGCGCGGTGATGTAGCGGGCGACACCGGGCACGAGGTCCACGCCGACGGCCAGCGCCACGTTGCCGGGCGAGGGCTTGAGGGCGCCGACCTCGCTCGGGCGGCCGAACGACGAGCGGGTGATCTGGGCGCCTGAGGGCACCGGCGCCAGCAGGGTCATGGCGTCGACGTCGTCCAGCGAGGTGAGGGCGCCGGTGGCGATGAACGCCTTGGGCATCTCTCGCAGCTCGGTGCTGCCCCGCAGGCTGGCCCCGGCGGTGCCGGCGGCCAGCGCCTCGGTGGCGACGAGGACCGGCGTCATCTCGCGGCCCTTGGCGATCTTGTCGTCGACGTTGCGCCCGTAGGCGAGGACGAGGGCACCACCGAGGAGGGCGGCGACGACCCCCGCGACGATGGCGACGTTCAGCTTCTTCATGGCGCTTCTACTCCTGACAGTTGGTGACGGATGCCGACAAGGTCATGGTTCCGGTGCTGGTGACGCCGGCGATGCGGTAGAGGCCCGCGAACGGGCCGAGGTCCACCGTGGCCTGCATGGTCACGGTGGCCGCCTTGGTCCGCGGGCACGTGGCGTCCGGGGACAGGTACGTGACCACGGTGGGGCCGAGGGTCCCCGGCCCGCCGTACGCGTCGGTCGCCTCGGCGACGACCTCGGCGGTATTCGGCCGCCGCTGCCCGGCGGGCAACCCCGGGCGCGACCGGTCGGGGGTCTGGGTGGCGAAGCGGGCGGCCCGGCCGGCGGCCCGCTCCAGCTTGGTCTTGGCCAGCATGGCGTAGGCCAGCGGCGCCAACAGGAGGGCGACCAGGCAGAGCACCGTGAACAGCACACCCAGCTCCAGGGCGGCGACGCCCCGCTGGTCGCGACGGGAGCGGCGGCGGGCCATCACTCGAACCTCGCCGTCGCGGTGCGGGTGACCTCGTCCGGCACGCCCGGGACCAGCCGGGCGAGGGCGGCCAGGGCGCCCGAGTCGTACGTGGCGGTGACGGTGATGACGTCGCCGTCGCCGCAGCGGCGGGTGCTGCCGCTCAGGTTGCAGGCGACACGCGTCGAGCCGGCGCCCGTCTGGCGCACCACGGTCACGCTCAGCGGAGTGCCCAGCAGCGTGTCGACCCTGGCGCCGATGGAGCGGATCTCGGCGTCGCTCGGGTAGGTGCCGCTGGCCAGGCTGCGGATGCTGCCGAAGCGGGCCGCCTTGCGGACGCCGTGCTCGGCCAGCCCGGAGTAGGCGGCGTTCATGCCCAGGTACATGATGGCGCCGAGCAGCAGCAGGGCGATGGGGAACACGAAGGCGAACTCGAGGGCGAAGGCCCCCCGCTGGCGGGAGAGGCGGCTCACTTGACGAGGGTCCCTCGGAAGGCGCCCGGGGCGGTGGTGAGGCACCCCGTCGCGGCCGGCAGGTTCTGGGCCAGGCCCACGAACGTCCCGCTCACCCTCGCCACGCAGACCGGCAGGAAGTCGAGGAACGGGATGGACAGGGCCGACGTGGTGTTCTGCGGGATCATGAACAGCAGCACCGGGTCGGCGTCGTCGACGGCCGCCTGGAGCACCTGCTCGACCGTCGGCGCCTGCGCATCGGGCGGCGGGTTGACGAGGTCGGCGATGTCGGTGGTCAGGGCCCCGATCAGGTTGTCGCAGCCGCTGATGCCCAGCGAGCCGAGCACGCCGCCGACGCTGGTGTTGAGGGCGAAGAGGGTGTCGACGGTGGTCCGGCCGACGGCGCCGACCGCGGCGTTCAGCGGGATCGGGTCGGACGTGTTCGGCAGGGTGGTGGTCGGCAGCACGACCAGGTTCTTGAACCGGCGCTGGGCGGTGGCCGAGGCCGACTGGCTCTTGGCCGACCCGTTGTCGGACGGGACCAGCCCGTCGAGCGGGCTGCGGACGTTCCAGGTGAGGGTCGTCTTGATGCCGGGCTTGAGCAGCGCCGGCAGCAGGTCCTCGAGGTTGGCCAGCAGGGTGTTGGTCTGCGTGACGGTCAGCAGGCCGCCGACCAGGCCGCCCAGCAGGCTGTCCACCAGGGGGACGAAGTTGACGATGCCACTGACGCAGCTGGTGATCCCGCCCAGCACGCTGCGGTCGGGGGCGTACTGCGCCGTGCAGGACGGGGCGCCGTCGGCGTAGTCGCCGCCGAACATGTGGTCCTCCTGCGCCGCCCGCACCGCCTGCTTGCAGGCGATGACCCGTGGGTCGGCTGGCGGCGAGTTCGGCGCCAGCGGGACGGGGACGCCCACCTGCGCGAGGTAGCTGTTCACGAAGCTGGCGTCGGCCAGCGGGATGGCGGAGGCACCGGCCAGCGCGCCGGAGTCGGCCGCCCGCTGCAGTTCGGCCGCGGTGGCGCCCCGGATGTACGCCGAGTACCCGACGGCGGCCAGGGGCAGGCCGGCGGCGACGAGCACCAGCGAGACGAAGACCGCGATTGCGCCCCGCTCCCCCGGCTGCTCCCGCAAGCGCATCGACGACCCTCTCGTTGTGCGGACGTATCTCGTCTGGGAGGTTCTCGGCACCCGGGAGCAGCGACTCCATGGCCCGCCCGGGCCATTGGCCGGACCACGCTGCACTAGTCATCGCGACGAAGTCCTCAAGTTCTCCCGAGAGCTGCCGAAGACGCGGGAGACGGAGGAGGACGATCGTGAACCTCGCGGAACTGGGCCCGTTGCACCTGCCGAACGGCTGGACCCTCGGGAACGACGACGGTCCGGCCGAGGGCAAGTGCGGCCTCCTCGTCCTAATCGGCTACCTCGACTCGCTGGAGCCGGGGGCGGTGATGAGCCACGCCGCAGCCAGGTGCGTGGCCGACCACTACGGCGCCGGCACCTGCAACTCGGCCACCTGGGTCTTCCAGGCCACCGGCGCCATCGTCGGAACGGTCAGTTGCCTCTACGACCGGCTCTTCGCCGGCGCCGGCCGCGCCGCCGAGACGGCCCGGGTCCGGTCCGCCACCTTGGAGTACCTCTACAGCCGTCCGTGCCGGGAACCGGTCCCGGGCTGGGAGCTGCTCGTCCTCAGGTGAGTCCCTCCACGGAGGACTCGGCTCAGGGCCTGGCGGCCAGTCGGCGCGCCACCGCTGCGGCGGTCAGCAGCAGCCCGCCCCACAGCGCGGCGCTGTCGCCACCGGTCCGCGGCAGCACGGGCGCCGCCGGCTCACCTCGAGGCAGCTCGCTGGGAGCCGGCACCGGGGCCTGGGGCACGACGTTTGGCAGCACGGCGACGGGCACGGGCAACGGAAGCACCGGCACCACGGCGGGCGGCGGCGGCGAAGGTGGCGGCGCCGACGGGGAGGGGGCGCGGCGGGACGGGCACCGGGCCCGGCCCGATGCGCGGCAGCTGCACGTTCACCTCGCCGGTGACGGGCACCGTGATACGGGTCCGGCCGTCGCCGGTGCCGGTGGCGCAGGGTCGCACTGCACACGACGAAGACCACCAAGGTCACCGCGGCTGCTGGCCGGCGCATCTGTCCCCACCTCCGCCCGCTTGTCACGAGCTGTCGGCGCCCCGCCGCGGCGGCTCCTCCACTCCCGCCCGGCACGCCGCCTACCCGGTCGACCTCCCGAGACGCCGAGGCGCCGCCCAGAGGATCCTCCAAGCCGACCCCATGCCGGTCCCCGACCCCGAGCTTCTCCGCCGCGAACTGGACGAGTTGCGAGGGCGCCGGGGGTGATCGTCGTCGACACCACCGTGCTGGTGTACGCGGTCGGTGCCGAGCACCCGCTCCGCGACCCCTGCCGCGCTCTCGTCGAAGCGGTCGCCGACGGCGAGGTGCGGGGGACGACCACCGTCGAGGTCGTTCGGGAGTTCACCCACGTCCGGGCCCGCAGGTGCTCCCGGGCGGACGCGGTCGCGCTGGCCCGCAGCTACGCGGACCTCTTTGCGCCGCTGCTTCCCGTCGGTGCCGACGAACTGCTCGCCGGGCTGAAGCTCTTCGAGCGAACGGAGGCCCTCGAGCCGTTCGGCGCGGTGGTCGCTGCGGCTGCCCTCAGCCACGGTGCGTCGGGCGTGGTCTCCGCCGACGCCGGTTTCGCCCGCGTGCGGGGCCTACGCCACCTCGACCCCGCCGACCCGGGCTTCGCGGCGCAGCTGGCCGCTCTGGCTTAGAACTGGGCGTCGACCATGTCGTAGTCGATGCCGCGGGCCCGGACCTCGGTGAGGCCGGGGACCCGGTCGCGCAGGATGCGCTCGATGCCGGCCTTGAGCGTCATGCCCGACATTGGGCAGCCGCCGCAGGCGCCCATCAGCTCGATGTCCACGACGCCCGTCTCCTCGTCGATGCTCAACACCCGCATGTCGCCCCCGTCGGCCTGCAGGGCGGGGCGGATGGCGTCAATGGCTTCGAGGAGCTGCGCTTCCATGGCTGCACGCTACAACCGCCGGGCGCCGGCCCCGATTCCCCCAGCGGCTACTCCGCCCGATAGGAGATGTCGGCGCCAAGGCTCGTCAGCTTGCCGGCCAGGTCCTCGTAGCCCCGCAGGATGTGGCCCGCCCCGCTGACGACCGTCTCGCCGTCGGCGCCCAGGCCGGCGAGGACCAGGGCCGCGCCGGCCCGCAGGTCCGGTGCCTTGACGGGGGCGCCCGAGAGGCGGGCCTGGCCCCGGACGACGGCGTGGTGGCCCTGGATGCGGATGTCGGCACCCATGCGCACCAGCTCGGCCACGTAGCCGAAACGGTTGGCGCCGAACAGGTTCTCGGTGACGATGCCCACGCCGTCGGCCACGCTGAGCATGGCCACCAGCAGGGGCTTGTAGTCGGTCGCCACGCCGGGATACGGCAGCGTCGACACGTCGATCGACGAGAGGCGCCCGGGGGCGAAGGCCCACAGGCCCTCGGCGGTGGGCGAGATCCGCATGCCCATCTCGCCGAGCTTGCGGACCAGCATGTCCATGTGCTCGGGGCGGGCACCCTCCAGGGTGACCTCGCCCCCGGCGATGCCCACCGCCGCGAGGAAGGTGGCCGCCTCCACCCGGTCGGCGACCACCTCGTGCTCCACCGGCACCAGCGAGTCGACGCCCTCCACCTCGATGGTGGAGGTGCCGGCCCCGGTGACGCGGGCGCCCATGCGGTTGAGGAACGCCGCCAGGTCGGCCACCTCGGGCTCGCGGGCGGCGTTGTCGATGACCGTGGTGCCCTTGGCCAGGACCGCCGCCATCAGGATGGTGTCGGTGGCGGTGTGGCTGGGGACCTCGAGGAGGATCCGGTTGCCGAGGAGGCGGTCGCACCGCCCCTCGATCACCCCGTGCTTCAGCTCGAAGCGAGCGCCGAGGGCCTCCAGCCCGCAGAGGTGGTCGTCCACCGGGCGGGTCCCGAAGTCGTCGCCGCCGGGCATGGCCACAGAGGCACGCCCCTCCCGGGCCAGCAGCGGGCCCAGCACGGCGATCGACGCCCGCATCCGCTCCACCAGCTCGTAGGGCGCCTCGGGCGAAATCTCGGCTGGGCGGCGGACGATCAGCCGGTCGCCCTCGCGCGTCACGTCGACGTTCATCGCGCCGAGCAGGTCGCACATGGTGTCCACGTCGCCGATGCGCGGAGCGTTGTCCAGCATGTGGACTCCCTCGGCCAGGAGGGTGGCGGCCAGCAGCTTGAGGACCGAGTTCTTCGCCCCCGCCACCCGCACCCGGCCCGACAGCGGCGGCCCGGGTCGCACCACGAAGCGCTCCACCGGGGTCAGCGTAGGCTGCCGCCGGTGCGCGCCCACGTCGACGCCGACGCCGTGGTGGCCGCCACCGCCGCCCTGGTGGGCGTCGACACGCAGAACCCGCCGGGGGACGAGCGAGCTGCGCTGCCCGTCGCCCGCGACCTGCTGGCCGGCTTCGGGGCCCGCTTCGAGGAGGTTGAGCCGGCGCCGGGGCGGGCCTCCCTGCTGGCCACCATCGGCGCCGCCGACGGCAGCCGACCGGTACTCCTGGTGAACGGCCACCTCGACGTGGTGCCGGTCGACCGGGCCGGTTGGACGCACGACCCCTTCGGCGGCGAGGTCGTCGACGGGAGGCTGTACGGGCGGGGCACGGCCGACATGAAGGGGGGCATCGCCGCCGCCGTCGAGGCGCTGGCCGCCCTGCGCCGAGCCGGGCGCGAGCCGGCCTGCGACCTGGTGTTCCACCTGGTGGCCGACGAGGAGCTCGGCGGCGCCCTGGGCACTGCGGTGCTGGTGGCCGAGGGGCGGGTCCGGGCCGACGCCTGCCTGGTGCCGGAGCCGACGGGCATGGCCCTGTGCGTGGCCGAGCGGGGCCTGCTCACCACGTTCGTCACCGTGCACGGCCGGCCGGCCCACGGGAGCGAGCCGCGCCGCGGCGTGTCGGCCGTCGAGAAGGCGGCCAAGGTGGTGCTGGCCCTGCACGGGGCCGACTTCGGCGGGCCCGAGCACCCCCTGCTGGGCCGGCCCACGTGCAACGTCGGCGTGATCGCCGGCGGCAGCGGCCACAACATCGTGGCTGCGTCGTGCCGCCTGGAGGCAGACCGCCGCCTGCTGCCCGGCGTCACCCGGGCGGCGGCCGAGGCCGAGCTGCGGGCCCGCATCGACGCCATCGACGACGCCGAGCTGTCCTACGACCTCGAGACGTCGGTGTTCGGCGAGGCCTCCGAGCTGGACCCGGGCCACCCCTTCGTCGAGGCGCTGCAGGCATCCATGACGGCGGTGCTCGGCGAGCGCCAGCCGGTCATCGGCATGCCCTTCGCCACCGACGCCCGCTTCGTGCGCAACCAGGCCGGCATCGCGGCGGTGGTCTGCGGGCCGGGCGACCTGGCCCAGGCCCACACCCACGACGAGTCGGTGGCCGTCGATCGCCTGGTCGACGCGGCCGCCGTCTACGCCGAGCTGTACGCCACCTTCTCGGGGTGAGCGCCCGCTCCCGCCTGGTCGTCACCGAGGCGACGGTCGACGAGGCGGCGGCCGATCGGGCGCGCCAGGTGCGGTCCGGGCTGGTGCTGGAGCGGGCGGCGGCCGGCGGGGGGTTCGAGGCGGCCGCCGGTCCCCTGACCGCGTACCGGCGCACCGTCTCGGTCACCCCCGACGAGAACGGCCGGGCCCGGGTCCGCCAGGAGGTGGAGTACACCCTCTCGCTGCCGTACTTCGGCTGGTTGTTCGCCGGGGTGCTGCGCCGCCACCTCGGCCGGCTGGAGCCACCGTCGGGCCTGCCGTGGTGGGCACCCGCCGACCGGCTCGACGCCCGGGCCGCGACCACGCTGGCCACCCTCTGCGCGGTGTCGGTGGTCACCGGCTACCTCGGGACGGTCCTGACGCAGACCATCACCTTCGCGGCCGACGAGTTCGGCGCCGGGACGGCGGCGCAGGGTGCGGCACTGGCGGCGGTGCGGGCCGACGTGCTTCTCACCGTCGTCCTGGTGGCCATGGCCGACCGGCGGGGCCGCCGGCGCCTGCTGCTGACCTGCGCCGCGCTGGGCTGCGTGCTCACCGCGGCGGCCGCGCTGGCGCCGTCCCTGCCGGCGCTGGCGGGCGCCCAGCTCGTCGGCCGGTCCTTCGTGACCGCCGCCGCGCTCCTGCTGGCCATCGTGGCCGCCGAGGAGATGCCGGCCGGCGGGCGGGCTTACGCCGTCAGCCTGCTGGGCATGTCGGCCGCACTGGGGGCGGGCGCCTGCGTCCTGCTGCTGCCGGTCGCCGACCTGGGGCTGCGCAGCTGGCGCCTGGTCTTCGCCGGCGCCCTGCTGGGCCTGCCGATCGTGGCCGGGGCAGCCCGCCGCCTTCCCGAGAGCCGGCGCTTCCAGGCCGCCCACGCGGCGGTCGGGATGGCCGGGCACGGCGCCCGCTTCTGGCTGCTGGCCGTCTCGGCGTTCCTGTTCAACCTGTTCTACGCACCCGCGTCGCAGTTCCAGAACGAGTACCTCCGTTCGGAGCGGGGCTTCTCGGCCGGGCGCATCTCGCTGTTCACCGTCGCCACCGGGCTGCCCGGCGGGATCGGCGTGGTGGTCGGGGGCCGGCTGGCCGAGCGCGGCCGGCGCCGGGTGGGCGCGGCGGCCCTCGTCGTCGGGGTGGGCGCCACCGTGGCCGTCTACCGGGCGTCGGGTTGGCCGGTGTGGGCGTGGTCGGTCGTCGGCTCGGTGATCGGGGCCGCCACCGTCCCCGCCCTGGGCGTCTACGGCCCCGAGCTGTTCCCGACCTCCCTGCGGGGCCGGGCCAACGGGGTGATCGGCGTGCTGGGCCGGGCCGGCAGCGTCGTCGGGCTGGTGGCCGCCGGCGCGTTCTCCTCCGGCGCCACCGGCCGCCTCGGCCCGGTGATGTCGCTCCTCGCCCTCGGGCCCCTGGCCCTCGCCGTCCTCGTCCTGGCCGCCTACCCCGAGACCGCCCACCGCGAGCTGGAGGACATCAACCCCGAGGACGCGGACCCGCCCCCGGTTTCGAGGAACTAGCGGGCCGTAACGGCCAGTCATCTCTCGAGAGCGGGATCAGCCAGGCGGCGACGGCATCGGCGACGGCGGCGTCCCGGCGGCGCAGGCCGTGGTCGCCGCCGTCCAGCCACACGTGGGTGACGGGGCCGGGAATGGCCGCAGTGGCCGACTCCAGCTCGGCCGGCGTGGCGAAGGCGTCGCGGGTGCCGGACACGAACAGGCACGGGACGGCCAGGTCTGGAAAGTGCCCGTCCCTGCGGTTCTCGGGCCGGCCGGGCGGGTGGAGCGGGTACGACACCAGCACCAGCCCCAGGCAGGGCAGGCCCTCGGCCACTGCCTGGGAACACATGCGCCCGCCCATGGACCGCCCGCCGAGGGCGACCCGCTGGGGCGCCACCCCGGCCTCGGCGGCCAGCCGGGCCGCCCCCGCACAGACGGCGGCGAGCAGTACCGGGGGCCGGTCGGGGGCCTTGCGGCCGGCCAGCCGGTAGGGGAAGTCCATGCGCTCGACGATCACGCCGGCCGGCCCGACCGCCTCCTCGATGGCCACCAGCGACGGCTGGTCGCGGCCTGCGCCGGCGCCGGGCGTGAGCAGCAGGGCCGCCCGCGCCGGCGCCGCGCTCATCCCCCGGCGCCCAGCAGAATGCGCTTGGCCTCCTGCAGGTCCGAGATGCGCTCGCCGGCCCCGGCCGCGTCGGCGCCGTGATCGGGATGGGCGTCGCGGACCAGGAGCCGGAAGCGGGCCAGGATGTCGCTGCGGGGCGGCTCGCTCTTCCTGGCGAAGCCCAGCGTCTCGAGCGCCCACCGCTCGTCGCCGCGGGCCTCGGGCGGGCGGAAGGACGCCTCATCACTGCCCAGGTAGGCCAGCAGGCGCTCGTCGGGTTCGCCCTCCCAGCGGGTGGCCCGGCGCAGGAGCCGGAACACCTGGGGCCGGGCCTTCAGCGTGAGGTGGCTGGCCGCGTAGACGGCCCCGAGCACCTGGGGCAGCGCCGCCCCGTGGTCGTCCAGCTCCAGCCCGGTGGCCTGCCCGACCTTGACCAGCCGGTGCCGGCTGCGGTCCAGCCCGTGCACGTCGGACTGGAAGCGGTAACGCATCCGGGGCTGCGCCACCCGGGCGCCGCTCTCGATGTCCCAGAGCAGGCGGTCGAGCTGCTCGCGCGTCTCCTCGTCCAGTAGCCGGGCGAACCCGCCGAGGATGCCGGCCAGCAGCAGCCCGCCGGCACCGGGCGGCTCGTCGGTGGGCAGGAACAGCTCGCCCATGGCCACCCGCCGCGTGGGCGCGATGGCGCGCGAGTGGCGGATCTCGATCTCGGCCAGGACCACGGTCGAGGGACGTTACCTGCGGCGGGCGGCCCGCAAACGGCGGTGCCGGCCCTAGACCATCGGCGCCAGCAGGCCGCGCAGGGCGGCGACGTCACGGCGGACGACGTCGTCGTCGGCCTCCGCGTCGATGGCCTCCACGATGCCCTCGGCCAGCTGCTGGACCTTCTGCCATTGCGCCGGCGCCACGCCGTAGGGCGGTGCGGCGTCCCGGGCGGCGGCTGCCGCGACGGTCAGCTCGGCGGCCGCACCGACGTCGAACCGGTCGGTCCCCGCCAGACGGTCGACGGCCACGTACAGGTCGGACATCACCGCGTAGTTCGCCTCGTCGTCGGTGCCGTCGTCGGCCGCCTCGTCCAGGGCGTCGGGGAACTCGATGCGGTCCATCAGCTCGTCGACCAGCTCCTCGGCCCCCTCCGGGACGAGCAGGTCGTCGCCGTCCCAGGAGTGGGCGATGCCGGCGCCCTCCAGCAGCAGGCCCAGGGCGGTGCGCTCCTCGGGGTCCCAGCCGTCCATCTCGTACACCAGGGGCTCGTCGCCCGGCCCGGTCCCGCTCACGGGGCCATTCGACCACACGGCGCGACGTGGCGCCCGAGGAAGCGCTCCATGCGGGCGAGGACGTCCTGCGCGACGACGGCCGACCGCCAGCCGTGCCCCTCCCCCTCGTACACGTGGTGCTCCACCAGCCCGCCGGCCGCCGTGACGGCGGCGGCCAGCGCCGCCGACTGGCTCGCCGGCACGACGTCGTCGGCCGACCCGTGCAGCAGCAGCAGCGGGCCCCGGATGCGCTCGGCCTGGTGCAGCGGCGACCGCTCCCGGTACCGCTCGGCGGCGGCCGGGAGCGGCCCCACCAGCGACGTCGGATAGTGGGCCTCGAACCGGGCGGTCGTGGCGGCCAGGCCGGCCAGGTCGCTGACCGGGAACGACGCCAGCCCGGCCGCGCACAGCTCCGGGTGGGCGGCCAGCAGCCACAGCACCGCACTCCCGCCGGCCGACGAACCCACCGGCACCATGCGGTGGGGATCGCCCCAGCCGCGCCGGGCGGCGGCGGCCAGGCCGGCGGCCAGGTCGGCCACGTCCACCACGCCCCAGCCCCCCGCCAGGGCCTGCGCCCACGCCCGGCCCCAGCCGGTGGTGCCTCGCGCGTCGGGGACCAGGACCGCCCAGCCGCGGTCCACGAAGAACGCTACCGAGGGATCCCACGACACCCGGCGCTGGTCGGTCGGCCCGCCGTGCACCCACAGCAGCAGCGGGGGCGGCCGCCCGCCGCCACCCCCGGCCCGGGCCGGCGCGGGGCGGTAGAGGCGGCCGGGGACCGAGGCGCCGCCGTCGCCGGGCCAGGTGACCGGCTCGGGCTCGACCAGGCCGGC
The DNA here is from genome assembly GCA_035540915.1 of Acidimicrobiales bacterium. Classification (GTDB taxonomy): domain Bacteria; phylum Actinomycetota; class Acidimicrobiia; order Acidimicrobiales; genus DATLFQ01. The sequence goes on along the minus strand of DATLFQ010000104.1, from coordinate 2,450 downwards.
ATCCCCGAAGCCGCCGACCGGGCCGCGGGCGACCACCGCCCGTTGGCCGGTGGTCGGGTCGACGGTGACCACCATCGTGGGCGTCCGGGCCCCGCTGCGCAGGCAGGCCAGGCGGTCGCCGGCCCACGACAGCGAGCCGTGCACCCCGCGTGACAGCTCCCGCACCGGACCGCTCCCCGCCGTCACCGGCGCCACGCACAGGCGGCCGAAGCCCCCCTCGTTGCGCTCGAAGGCGATGGCGGTGCCGTCGGGCGACCACGCCCACGACCGCTGCCCCGGGCCCCACGTCGGGCCGCCGTGCTCGAACGCCTCGTCCACCAGGGGCCGCGGGTCCCGGCCGTCGGCACCGGCGACGTGCACGGTGAGCCAGCCGCCCTCGTCGGACAGCCACCCCAGCCGGCGGCCGTCGGGCGAGAACCGGGGTTGTTGGACCGACACCCCCGGCCGGCCAGCCACGACCCGGCCGGCGCCGCCGCCGGTCGCCGGCACCAGGCGGATGCGGCTCTCGTCCCAGGCCATCGCGGGGACGTCCCACTCGTGCCAGGCCAGGGCCAGCCCGCCCGACGACCACGCCGGGTCGACCACGAAGCCGGCGCCCGACCACACCGTTCGGGCCCTCCGGCCGTCGGCCGACGCCACGACGACCTCGGCGGTGTCGACGACGAACGCCACCTCGTCGCCGCACGGCGACACCGCCACCGCCCCGACGGAGCGGCCGGCCCCGTCCCAGGCCACCACCGGCCGGCCGCCCCCGGCCGGGACCACCGCCACCTGCCCGGCGCCCGTGGCGTAGGCCAGCCGGCTCCCGTCGGGGAACCAGCCCACCACCCCGCCGCGGCCGGCCGGCGCCAGGTCCGCGCTCACCACCACCTCCGGCCCGCCGTGGGCCGGCACGGTCACCAGCCGGCTCGACCCGCCGACCCGGTCCACGAAGGCCACTTCCCACCCATCCGGTGACAGCACCGGGTCGGCCAGCGTCCGGCCGACGGTGCACATGGCGGCACTGAGGCGGGGGGCGGTCACCGCTCGGCGAGGAGGTGGCGGACGAACCGTTCGGGAGCGTCGATGAACGACCGGGTGAGCCGGTCTCGGAGCCGCTGCAGGGCCGGCAGCCAGAACGGGTAGCGGTCCCGGTCGACCACAGACCCCCGATCCAGCTCGATCTCCAGCAATCCGCCGGTGCCGGTCACTGCGCCAGTGTCCCACCGGCCGGCGCCGACTAGATTGCCCGCCCATGTGCGCAGCGGAAAAGCAGGCCCCCGACCGCAACCTGGCCATGGAACTGGTCCGTGTGACCGAGGCTGCCGCTCTGGCTGCGGCGCACTGGATGGGCCGAGGTGACAAGGAAGGGGCCGACGGGGCGGCGGTCGACGCCATGCGGGTCGTCATGCAGACGGTGCGCATGGACGGCCTGATCGTCATCGGCGAGGGCGAGAAGGACGAGGCCCCGATGCTCTACAACGGCGAGCGGGTGGGCGACGGCTCGCCGCCCGAGACCGACATCGCCGTCGACCCCGTGGAGGGCACCACCCTCACCTCGCTGGGCCGGGGGAACGCCATCTCGGTGCTGGCCGTGAGTGAGCGGGGGTCGATGTTCGACCCAGGCGCCTGCTTCTACATGAACAAGATCGCCGTCGGACCGGACGCGGTGGGCGCCATCGACATCACCAAGTCGGCGACCGAGAACCTCAAGGCGGTGGCCGCCGCGTTGAAGAAGCCGGTCAGGGACCTGACCGCGGTCATCTTGGACCGGCCGCGCCACGACGAGTTGATCGCCGAGGTGCGCGAGGCCGGGTCGCGCATCCGCCTCATCCCCGACGGCGACGTCGCCGGGGCCATGTCGACCGCCTGGCCCGAGGCGGGAGCCGACATCCTGTTCGGCATCGGCGGCACGCCCGAGGGTGTCATCGCCGCCGCCGCACTCAAGTGCATGGGCGGCGAGCTGCAGGGCCGCCTGAACCCCCTGACAGACGAGCAGCGCCAGGCGGCGCTGGAGGCGGGTGACGACCTCGACGCCATCCTCACCACCGACGACCTCGTGCGGGGCGACAACTGCTTCTTCGCCGCCACCGGCATCACCGACGGCGAGCTGCTCCGCGGCGTGCGGTACGACTCGCGGGGTGCCTCCACCCAGTCGCTGGTCATGCGGTCCAAGACCGGCACCGTCCGCCGTATCGACGCACACCACCAGCTGACCAAGCTCAGCCAGCTCAGCACCGTCCCGTTCGACTGATCCGCCTCCCGCATGAGTGACCCGGGGCTGCGGGACTGGTCGGCCGCACCGCGCTCGGCCGAGCCCGGTCGCCCGGCGCTCGCCGCCCGGGCCGCCGGCCCCCCCCGCCTCGCCCTGGTCCCGCCCGCGCCGGCCGTGCGGGACCCCAACCGGTTCATGCCCGGTATCGAGGCGCTGCGGGGGCTCGCCGCCATCGCCGTCGTCGTCTGCCACATGT
>DATLFQ010000103.1:0-3120 GCA_035540915.1 Acidimicrobiales bacterium | reverse complement strand
GGTGCGGGCCTCCCTGCCGGCGGTCGACACCGCCATGCGGGTCGGGTCCCGCTGCCCCCGCCCCACCGGCGCGTCGACCAGCCCGGCGTCGGCCTCCACCCGCCCCCACACCAGGGCCTCGTAGCGCCGCTCCACGGTCCGGGCCTGCAGCTGGGCTACCAGCGAGGCGTAGGCGCGGGCTGTCCGCGCCACGGCCAGCAGGCCCGAGGTGCCCTTGTCGAGGCGGTGGACGATCCCCGGGCGCTCGGGATCCCCGACGCCGGCCAGCTCGGGGAAGCAAGCCAGCAGACCGTGGACCAGTGTGCCGCCGGCCTGCCCGGCCCCGGGATGGACCACCAGGCCGGCCGGCTTGTCCACCACCACGACCTGGGCGTCGGCGTGCACGACCGGCACGACCACGGCCGGGTCGGGGGCCATCGGGGGCGGCCCGGCCGCCGCCACCGGCACCTCCACTCCGAGCTCCTCGCCCTCGGCCAGCCGGCGGCTGCGGCCGGTCACCACCCGGCCGTCGACGCGCACCGCGCCGGCGTCCACCAGCTCGGCCACCACCCGGCGAGGCAGGCCGGTGAGGAGGGCGACCACCTTGTCGACCCGCTGGCCGTCCAGGGCGGCGGGGATGGCGGCGATCACCGGCGGCTCACCAGGACCAGCGCCACTGCGCCGCAGGTGATGGCGGCGTCGGCCAGGTTGAACACCGGCCACCACTGCAGGTCGACGAAGTCGACCACCGCGCCGCCGTGGTCGCGGACGACCCGGTCGACCAGGTTGCCGAGCGCCCCACCGACGATCAGGCCGAGCGCCACCACGGCGCCGGGGGTGCGCGCGCCGTCGCGGCCGAAGGCCAGCAGGCCGACCAGCACCACGACGCCCACCGCCACCAGGACCGGCGAGATTCCCGGCCCGAGCCCGAATGCCGCGCCCCGGTTGAACGTCAGCCGGAGCTGGAGGGTCCAGATCACGTGGATGGGGCCGTCGTCCAACCCGCCCAGCGCGAGGTGCTTGGTGAACTGGTCGGCGGCAACGACGGCTGCCGCCACCAGTGCGCCCAGCGCGAGCCGGCGCCCGCCCCCGGCCGCAGCGGCCGCCGAGCCGCGATCCGCCGCTACCGCCGCGACAGCCCGCCGCTCTTGCACGCCACGCACAGCCGGGCGTACGGCAGCGCCTTCAGCCGGGCCCGGGGGATGGGCTGGCCGCACCCCTCGCAGATGCCGTAGCTGCCGGCGTCGATCTTGGCCATGGCCCGGTCGATCTCGTCCACGGCGGCCCGGGCCTGGGCCGACAGGGCGAGGTCGCGCTCACGGTCGACGTTGGCCGAGGCCCCCTCGCCCGACTCGTCGTCGAACTGGATGTCGCCCGGCTCCATTTCCTGGGCCATCTGGTCGGCCTGGGCCTTCAGCGAGGCGGCCTGCTCCTCGTAGGTGGCCCGCTCGGCCAGGAGCAGCGCCCGCTGCTCGGCCAGGAACTTGTCGCCGGCCGGCTTGGGCGCGGCCGCCTTGCCCGTGCCCGCGGGAGCCTTCGGCTTGGCCGCCTTGGGCGCCGCCGCGGGCCGGGAAGTCGCCTTCGATGCGGCCGGTTGCGGCTCCGCCGGGGTCGGCTTGGGCACCTTGCGCGGTGCCGCCTTGGGCGCGGCGGCCGGGGCGGTGCTGGACTTCGAGGCTCTGGGCACCGGTGCTCTCCGGGTGGAAGGGGTGGCGGACCGTACCACGGCCCACCGAGGGGTGGGTTCGTCAGCGAACGCCGCGGGGCGACCCGGCATTCCCAGGTCGCGCCGGCCCGAGGCCGTCGTCGGCCAGGGCGGCCAGCAGGCGCCGGGCGTCGTCGGGCTCGACCCCCCGGACCAACAGCCGCTTGGCCCGGCTGGCGGCGCCGCCGACCAGTTCCACCGCCGACGCCGCCACGCCGAGGCTGGTGGCGACCAGCGCCACACAGGCCTCGTTGGCCCGGCCCTGGGTGGGCGGAGCGGCCACCTTCACCTTGAGTGCGTCACCGTGGCGGCCGACCACCGCGCTGCGCCCGGCACCGGGCAGCACCCACAGGCGCAGGACCAGGTTGCCGTCGTCGTCGACGTCGAGGTAATCGCCCGAGGGGGCTCCAGCCATGGCCCGTAGAGTAGGCCGGTGGCCGACGCCCCCTACCCCGAGGTGCCCGGGCAGCCGGATTTGCCCAAGTTGGAGGAGGCGGTCCTGGCCTCCTGGGAGGCCGACGGGACGTTCCAGGCGAGCGTGGACCAGCGCCTCCCCGAAGCCGGGGAGTTCGTCTTCTACGACGGCCCCCCCTTCGCCAACGGGCTCCCCCACTACGGCCACCTGCTGACCGGCTACGTCAAGGACGCCGTCCCCCGCTACCAGACCATGCGGGGACGCCGGGTCGACCGCCGCTTCGGCTGGGACTGCCACGGCCTGCCGGCGGAGATGGAGGCAGAGCGGGAGCTGGGCATCAGCGGCCACGTCGCCATCAACGACTACGGCGTGGGACGGTTCAACGACGCGTGCCGGGCGTCGGTCCTTCGCTACACCCGCGAGTGGCGCTCCTACGTCACCCGCCAGGCCCGCTGGGTCGACTTCGACCGCGACTACAAGACGCTCGACCTGTCCTACATGGAGAGCGTCCTGTGGGCGTTCAAGCGGCTGTGGGACAAGGGCCTGGTCTACGAGGGTTACAAGGTGCTCCCCTACTGCTGGGAATGCGAGACGCCGCTGTCCAACTTCGAGACCCGGCTGGACGACGCGTACCGCGAGCGCCAGGACCCGGCCATCACCGTGGCCTTCGAGCTGGACACCGGCGAGCGGCTCCTGGTGTGGACGACGACCCCGTGGACCCTGCCGTCCAACCTGGCCCTCGCCGTCGGGCCCGACATCGAGTACGCCGTCTTCGAGGAGGACGGCAGCCGCTACGTCCTCGGCGCCGGCACGGCGGCCACCTACGAGCGGGAGCTGGCCGGCGCCACGCGGGTCGGCACGGTCATGGGGGCCGAGCTGGTGGGGCGCCGTTACCGGCCGCTGTTCGACTTCTTCGCCGACCACCCCGGCGCGTTCACCGTCCTGGCCGGCGACTTCGTGAGCACGACCGAGGGCACCGGCGTCGTCCATCTGGCGCCCGGCTTCGGCGAGGACGACCAAC
>DATLFQ010000102.1:0-3053 GCA_035540915.1 Acidimicrobiales bacterium | reverse complement strand
GGAGGTCGACCGACGGCGATTCGAGCGGCGCCGGCGGCCATCAGCCCGGAGGACCAGCTGGCCCCGTCGATCCCCGTGCTCGCGCCGACGACGCCGGCGACGAACAGCGCCACGGTGGCGAAGGCAGCCACCGGCGCGGCGCTGGCAGCCGCCAGCCCGCCCAGGCCGAGGGCGGCCGGCGCAGCCGCCGCCGCGAAGACGCCCGTACTGGCGGCCACGCCCATGCCGGCGGCGGTGAGCGCCCCGCTCCCGGCGGCCAGACCGGTGCCCGTGGCGGTCCCGCCTGCGGCCAGGCCCGAGCCGGCGGCCGCGCCCGATGTGGAGACCCCGGCCGTGGTGGCGGCGCCAGCACCGGCACCGGTCCCAGCCAGCTCCCACCGGGCGATCACCATCGCGGCCAGCCCGGCCGGCAGCGGAAGGGCGGCCCGGCGCAGCAGGGCGGGGCTGATCTCGGCCAGCTGGGCCTGCCGGCCGGTGCATGCCGCACACCCGGCCAGGTGCTGGTCGACCTTTGCCACGTCGCGGGGGGCCAGGCCGCCGGCCACGTAGGCGCCCAGGCGGTCGACGGTGGACCGGCACTCGGTCAGGACCTCGCCCTCGCCCAGGTGCGCCTGCAGGAAGCGCTCGCGCAGTCCGGCGCGGGCCCGCACGGCCAGCTGGGCGACGCCGTTGGGCGACAGCCCGAGCACCCCGGCCGCCTCCCGGGGCGGGATGCCCTCCACCTCGGTGAGCCAGAGGACCGAGCGCCACCGCTCGGGCAGACTGCGGAAGGCCCGGGTCACCATCGAGGAGTCGGCGTCGCCGACCATCAGCTCGGCCGGTTCGTTGCCCACCGCCGGGCGGTCCATCTGCTCGGCTTCGGTCGGGCTGAGGCGGCCGCTGCGGCGCAGCACGTCGATGGCCGCGTTGCGGGTGGAGGTCAGCAGGTACGGCCGGAAGTGGTCTCCCTCTCTCAGCCGGGCGGGCAGCGCCTGGAAGACCCGCGTGAAGGCGTCGCTCACCGCGTCGGCCGCGTCGTGCACGTTGCCGGTGACAGCCTGGGCCACCCGCCAGGCGGCGCCGACGTGGCGCCGGTACAGCTCCTCGAAGGCGGCCACCTCGCCGTCCGCGGCGCGACCGGTCAACTCGGCGTCGGTGGGGCCTTCGTCGGACTGGGTGGGGCGGGGCTGGGTGATGAGGCCTCGTTGCCGCATCGATGGAACCCCCCTGGGAGGCGGCGCCGGGCGCCGATCGGTCTGGGCACCCAGGGTATCGGCTCTTCGGGGAGAAAGATGAGCGGTCGAGCCCTCGGGAGCCGCCCCGTCGTATCGTCGGCCACCCATGGCCGAGTTCTGCCTCGACCTCACCGAGGACCAGCTCCAGGTCCAGCGGTGGGTCCACCGGTTCGCCGAGGAGGTCGTGCGACCGGTCGCCGCAGAGTGGGACGAACGGGAGGAAACGCCCTGGCCGGTGATCGAGGAGGCGGCCCGGATCGGGCTCTACTCGCTGGACTTCCTCACCGACGCCTTCGCCGACCCGGCCGGGCTCACCACGCCCATCCTCATGGAGGAGATGGCCTGGGGGGACGCCGGCATCTCGCTGGCCATCTTCGGCACCACGCTGGCCGTCACCGCCATCCTGCGCAACGGCACGCCCGACCAGGTGGCCGAGTGGCTGCCGCGGTGCTTCGAGGGCCCGGGCGGGCGCCCCGCGGTGGCCGCCTTCGCCGTGACCGAGGCCGACGCCGGGTCGGACGTCTCGTCACTGCGGTGCAGGGCGGCGCGGGACGTGGCGACCGGCGACTGGGTGCTCGACGGCACCAAGGCCTTCGTGACCAACGGCGGCATTGCCGGCGTCCACGTCATCGTGGCTGCGGTGGACCCGGCTCTCGGGTCACGGGGCCAGGCCAGCTTCGTGGTGCCGCCGGGGACGGCCGGGCTGGCCCAGGGCCGGAAGTACCGCAAGATGGGCATCCGGGCGTCCCACACCGCCGAGGTGGTGCTGCGGGGCTGCCGCGTCCCGGAGTCCAGCCTGCTGGGCGGCAGCGACCGCCTGGACGAGAAGCTGGCCCGGGCCCGGGAGGGCCGGTCCTCGGGCCGCAGCCAGGCCGCCCTGGCCACCTTCGAGGCGTCGCGGCCCACCGTCGGGGCCGGGGCGCTCGGCATCGCCCGGGCGGCCTACGAGTACGCCCTCGACTACGCCCGCCACCGCCGCCAGTTCGGGCGGGCGATCGTCGAGAACCAGGCCATCGCCTTCAAGTTGGCGGACATGAAGACCCTGGTCGACGCCAGCCGGCTGCTCGTGTGGCGCGCCGCATGGATGGGCCGGAACAAGCGCACCTTCGACGCCGGCGAGGGGTCCATGTCCAAGCTGTTCGCCAGCGAAGCCGCCGTCCGGGTCACCGAGGAGGCGATCCAGATCCTCGGCGGCTACGGCTACATGCGGGACCTGCCGGTGGAGCGCTGGCACCGCGACGCCAAGATCTACACCCTCTTCGAGGGCACATCCGAGATCCAGCGCCTCATCGTCAGCCGGGCCATCTCCGGGGTGCAGGTCCGGTAGGTGCGTCGCAGCCCGCGGGCCGCAGCCGTTCCGCGTGGTGAGGAAAGGACGCCCGATTTGTGCACGGAAATGCTGCGCTCGTCTGTAAGTCGTCGGGTGCAGGGAAGGTCCGGAGGGGGCGTCACTCTCCCTTGTACCGGCCGTGAGCAGTGAGGTGCGTTACAGCGTGTCCCCCCATGGAATCGCACGCTCGACGGCCAGAACTTCCTCGAGTGAGAGCACGCAGCGCGGACGCGTCGTGATCGTTCAAGGAGTCCATCCCCGGTGCGCCGCAGCCTGCGGAAGCGTACGCCGCCGGCCCGACTTGTCAGAAAATGGGCGTTTCGCGACGCAGTTTCGACCGAACGCGAGTAGCGCGGGTCAGACCAAGATGCCTGTTTCATGATGGACGGGAGGGGGGTAGTTGCATTTCTGCCGGTCCATGGTGCGAAGGCGGAATTGCAGCACGGCGGCTGAGGATCGGTGTCGCCCTTGAGGTGAGATCTTCGCATCGCGATGAGACGGAGGTCATT
>DATLFQ010000101.1:0-20572 GCA_035540915.1 Acidimicrobiales bacterium | reverse complement strand
GGGGAGCTGGCCCAGCTGCTCGACCTCGTCCTCTTCGGTGATTACGTCTCACTGCACCTCGCCGCCAACGAGGGGATCGATCCCGGCCCGGTCCCGGCTCTCGAGGAACTCAAACGACAACTAGGAGAAGGCTGAGAACATGAACCACGACATCGCCGATCCCGCACTGGCCGACCTCGGTCGCCAGCGCATCGCCTGGGCCGATTCACACATGCCGGTGCTGGCCTCCATCCGGGAGCGGTTCGAGAAGGAGAAGCCGCTGCAGGGCCAGACCATCGCCGCCTGCCTCCACATCACCACCGAGACGGCCAACCTCCTGCGCACCCTGAGGGCGGGCGGGGCGGCCGTGTACGCCTGCGCGTCGAACCCGCTGTCCACCCAGGACGACGTGGCCGCCTCCCTGGTGGCCGACCACGGCGTGCCCACCTTCGCCATCAAGGGCGAGGACACCACCACCTACTTCCGTCACATGGACGCGGTCCTGGACCAGCGGCCCACGATGACCATGGACGACGGCTGCGACCTGGTCAGCCGCCTCCACCAGGACCGGCCCGACCAGGTGCCCGACGTGCTGGCCGGCACCGAGGAGACGACGACCGGCGTCATCCGGCTGCGGGCCATGGAGGCCGACGGCGCCCTGCGCTTCCCCATCGTCGCGGTCAACGACGCCGACACCAAGCACATGTTCGACAACCGCTACGGCACCGGGCAGTCCACCCTGGACGGCATCGTGCGGGCCACCAACGTCCTGCTGGCCGGCAGCAAGCTGGTGGTCGCCGGATACGGCTACTGCGGCAAGGGCGTGGCCAGCCGCGCCCGCGGCATGGGCGCCGAGGTCTACGTCACCGAGATCGACCCGCTGCGGGCGCTGGAGGCGGTCATGGACGGCTTCCGCGTGGTGCCGATGGAGGACGCGGCCCGGGAGGGCGACATCTTCATCACGGTGACCGGCAACCGCGACGTGCTGCGGCGGGAGCACTTCTCGTCGATGAAGGACGGCGCCATCGTCGCCAACTCCGGCCACTTCGACGTCGAGATCGACCTCGTCGCCCTTGGCGAACTGGCCGGCGACGGCCGCCGCCCGGTGCGGCCCTTCGTGGAGGAGTTCCTGGTGAGCGGCCGGCGCGTCCTGGTGGTGGCGGAGGGCCGCCTGGTGAACCTCGGCGCCGCCGAGGGCCACCCAGCGGCGGTGATGGACATGAGCTTCGCCAACCAGGCGCTGTCGGCCGAGTGGGTCGTCCGCAACGCGGCGACCCTGGAGCGGCGGGTCTACGACGTGCCCCGTGAGATCGACCGCGAGATCGCCAGGCTGAAGCTGGAGACGATGGACGTGACCATCGACCGCCTCACCCCCGCCCAGGAGGAGTACCTCTCCTCGTGGACCGTCGGCACCTGACGTGAGGTGATCCGGGCCACCTACGAGCTGGAGCCGCACGGGTCGGCGGCCCGGCTGGTGGCGGTGGCGTCGGCCGGCCGGGGCACCGTGGTGGACGAGGGTGGCGGGCGGGCAGTGGTCGACTTCGACGAGGGCGACGTGGGCGGCAGCCTCCCATTGCTGCTCTCGTCGGTGGTGGTGGGGGAGGCGGGCGAGGACCGCTCGTTCACCCGGTGCCGGCTGGTCGGCCTCGAGCTGCCGTCCGGGTTGCTGCCCGGCCCCGCCTTCCCGGCCCCGCCGGTCGTCTCCGTGGGAGTCATCGTCAAGCCGGCGCTGGGCCTCCTCCCGGCCGAGGTGGCCGATGTGGTGGCGGCTGCCGCCCGGGGCGGGGCGGTGGTGGTCAAGGACGACGAGTGCCTGGGCGACCCGTCCTGGTGCCCGCTGGAGGAGCGGGTGTCCGCCGTGGCGGCGGTGCTGCCGGCCGGAGTCACCTACTGCGCCAACGTCACCGGCCCGGTCGACTCGCTGGTGGACCGGGCCCGGCGGGTCGTCGACCTGGGCGCGACGGGGATCATGGTCAACGCCTTCACCTCGGGCCTGGACGCGGTGCGGGCGCTCCGGGCGGCCGGCCTGGGCGTCCCGGTCCTGGCCCACCGCGTCGGCTCGGGGCCGTGGGCCCGGAACGACCGCTTCGGGGTCAGCGGCGCGGTGCTCGCCGGGCTGACCCGGCTGGCCGGGGCCGACTACGTCCTGGTGGGCGCCTTCGGCGGCACCATGTTCGACACCGACGGCGAGGTGGCGGCGCAGCTGGCTGCCGTACGGGGGCCGCTGGCCGGCGCCCCGCCGGCGACGGCCGTGCTGGGTGGCGGCGTCGGGCCGCACGACGCAGCGGCACAGGTGTCGGCGGCGGGCGGGACGGGGCTGCTGGTGCTGGTCGGGTCGGCCGCCTACAGGCGTGGCCTGGAGGCGGGCGTGCGGGCCACCGTCGAGGCCCTCTGCGCGTGACCGATCCGATCCCGCCCACCATCGAGTGGCGCGACGGCGTTGTCCGGATGATCGACCAGCGCCGCCTGCCCGGCGAGCTGGCGTTCCTGGACGTGACCACGGTCGCGGAGCTGTGCGACGCCATCGTCACGATGGCGGTGCGCGGCGCGCCGGCGCTGGGGGTGGCCGGCGCCATGGGGGTGGCCCTCGCCGCATCACGGGGTGAGGACCTGGACGCCGCCGCAAGGCGGATCTCGGGCACCCGTCCCACGGCCGTCAACCTGGCCTGGGGCGTGGAGCGGGCCCGGGCGGCGGCCGACCCGGTGGCCGAGGCCCGGACCATGGCCGTCGAGGACGTCGAGCGCAACCGCCGGCTCGGCGCCCACGGGGCGGCGCTGCTGCCGCCGGGCGCCCGGGTCCTCACCCACTGCAACGCCGGCGCCCTCGCCTGCGCCGGCTTCGGGACCGCGCTCGGGGTGATCCGCTCAGCCGACGTCGCCCACGTCTTCGTGGACGAGACCCGCCCGGTGTTGCAGGGCGCCCGGCTCACGGCCTGGGAGCTGCAGCGGCTGGGCATCCCGATGACCGTGGTGGCCGACGTGCTGGCCGGCACGCTGCTGGCCGAGGGCAGCGTGGACTGCGTGGTGGTCGGGGCCGACCGCATCGCAGCCAACGGCGACGTGGCCAACAAGGTCGGGACCTACCCCCTGGCGGTCCTGGCCGCCCACCACGGCGTCCCCTTCTACGTGGCCGCGCCCACCTCGACCATCGACCGGGCCTGCCCGACGGGCGCGGCCATCCCCGTCGAGCGCCGCCCGGCCGCCGAGGTGCTGGAGCTGGCCGGCCGGCGAGTGGCCCCCGCCGGGACGGCGGCCGACAACCGCGCCTTCGACGTCACCCCAGCTGCCCTCGTCACCGCCATCGTCACCGAAGCCGGCGTCGCCCGCCCGCCCTACGCCTTCGGGTAGGCGTCACAGCCCCGCGCCATGATCGCGGTGTGCTGCTGCCGACCGCGTGCCCGGGCTGCCGGGCCACCGGACCAGCGCCGTGCGCCGCCTGCCGGGCCGCCGTGCGTCCCGCCCCGGCGCTCCCGCCGCCGCCGGGCGTGCAGTGGTGCGCCGCGCTGATGGCCTACGACGGTGTCGGGCGCGAGATCGTGGCCCGGTTCAAGTACGCCAACGCCCGCGCCGCGCTGGCCTGGCTGGCTGCCGAGATGGCGGTCCTCGCCGGTGCCGCTCGGACCGACGTCGTCAGCTGGGTGCCCACGACACCCGGGCGCCGGCGGGCCCGGGGATTCGACCACGGCCGCCTCCTGGCGGTCGCCGTGGCCCGCCGCCTCGGCGTCCCCTGCCGGCCACTGCTGGTTCGCCTCCCCGGCCCGGCCCAGACCGGCCGCACCCGGGCCGAGCGGCTGGCCGGCCCCCGCCTGGTCGTCCTCGGGCGGATCGCCGTGCCGGCTCGGGTGCTCCTCGTCGACGACGTGGTCACCACCGGCGCCACGCTCTCGGCCGCGGCCCGGGCACTGTGCGCTGCTGGGGCGGAGGAGGTCGCCGCGGTGGCCGCCGCCCGCCGGGCCTGACCCGCGGGCGGCGGTTGGACGGCGCGGCGATTCTCCAGCTCTTCTTGCCGGCGCCGCGGACGGCGGCGCGGACGCGGTGCATCAAGCCGCACACGGTGCCGGCGATGGTCGCCCGCTTGCCGTCCGGCGTGCATGGCGCCGGCCTCGAGCCGGTGGGCAGTGCCGTCCAGGCACCGCCCGCTCCACGCCGGACGACGGGAGCGTCCACGGTCTGGCGTCGGTCGCCGCCAGCCGGTCCGGTGGCGATGGGACTGGGGGGATGGAAGTACGTCCTCAGGCGGCTGGTCCGCGCCGTCGAGCCCTCGGCGGCGGTGTAGAGCTCTGACATAAGCAAAAGCTAATTACATATAACAAAGTATTCACTTTACTCTTGGGCCAAGGCAGCTTACGGTGCAGGAGCAGGCATCCAGCACGAGCGTCAGTCGCCGCCGTGGGGAGTCCGAGATCGGGCCCAGTCCGCTTCAGCCGAGGAGAAATCGCGTGGCAAACAAGAGCTACCAGGCCGGCGTGAAGAACTACGCCGAGAACTACTGGACCCCCGATTACGTGCCGAACGACACCGACCTCCTGGCCTGCTTCAAGGTGGTTGCCCAGGAGGGTGTGCCGCGCGAAGAGGCGGCTGCCGCGGTGGCCGCCGAGTCGTCCACCGGCACCTGGACGACGGTGTGGACCGACCTGCTGACCGATCTCGACTACTACAAGGGGCGGGCGTACCGGATCGAGCCGGTGCCCGGCGACCCGAGCGCGTTCTTCGCATTCGTCGCCTACCCGATGGACCTGTTCGAGGAAGGCTCGGTCGTCAACGTCCTCACCTCGCTGGTGGGCAACGTCTTCGGCTTCAAGGCCCTGCGCAGCCTGCGCCTCGAGGACATCCGCTTCCCGGTGGCGTACGTCAAGACCTGCGGCGGCCCCCCCAACGGCATCCAGGTGGAGCGCGACCGCCTCGGAAAGTACGGGCGCCCGCTGCTGGGCTGCACGATCAAGCCCAAGCTCGGTCTGTCGGCCAAGAACTACGGGCGCGCCGTCTACGAGTGCCTCCGAGGTGGACTCGACTTCACCAAGGACGACGAGAACATCAACAGCCAGCCGTTCATGCGGTGGAACCACCGGTTCGAGTTCGTGATGGAAGCGGTCCACAAGGCGACGGCCGAGACCGGCGAGCGCAAGGGCCATTACCTCAACGTCACCGCGGCGACGCCAGAGGAGATGTACAAGCGGGCCGAGTTCGCCAAATCGCTCGGCGCGCCGATCATCATGCACGACTTCTTCACCGCCGGCTTCACCGCCAACACGGGCCTGGCCAACTGGTGCCGCCAGAACGGCATGCTGCTCCACATCCACCGCGCCATGCACGCCGTGGTCGACCGCAACCCCATGCACGGGATCCACTTCCGGGTGCTCACCAAGTGCCTGCGCCTGTCCGGGGGCGACCACCTCCACTCCGGCACGGTGGTCGGCAAGCTCGAAGGCGATCGCCAGGCCACGCTCGGCTGGATCGATCTGATGCGGGAGGCCTTCGTGCCCGAGAACCGCAAGCGTGGCATCTTCTTCGACCAGGACTGGGCATCGATGCCGGGTCTGATGCCGGTGGCCTCGGGGGGTATCCACGTCTGGCACATGCCCGCACTGGTGGCGATCTTCGGCGACGACTCCTGCCTCCAGTTCGGCGGCGGCACGCTCGGCCACCCGTGGGGCAACGCACCCGGCGCCCACGCCAACCGGGTGGCGCTCGAAGCCTGCGTGGAGGCACGGAACCAGGGTCGTGAGGTCGAACGCGAGGGTCGCGAGATCCTGACCGAGGCGGCCCGCCACAGCCCCGAACTGGCCATCGCCATGGAGACCTGGAAGGAGATCAAGTTTGAGTTCGACACCGTGGACAAGCTCGACGTCGCCTGATCTCGGGCTGATCGCCGGTCCCACCCTCCCCTCGTCTCACCCTCCCGGCCCCGCAAGGAGTGAACTACATGCACGTTGAGCCCTATGGGCCCACCCAGCGCCGTGGGGAGACCTTCTCCTACCTGCCGGCGATGACGCCAGAGCGGATCCGCCAGCAGATCTCGTACCTCATCGAGTCCGGCTGGAACGCGGCCGTCGAGCACACCGAGCCCGAGAAGGCCCTCTCGAACTTCTGGTACCTGTGGGAACTCCCGCTCTTCGGCGAGAAGTCGGTCGACAAGGTCCTCGCCGAGATCGAGGCCTGCCACCGCGCCAATCCCGGTCACCACGTGCGTCTCCTCGGCTACGACAACTACCAGCAGTCTCAGGGCACCGCCTTCATCGTCCACCGCGCTGGAGCCCGCTGAACATGAGGCTGCACGTGGTCCAGACCGCCGACAGCGGTGAGCTGGACCTGCTCCGCAATGCTGCCCGTGACGGCCGCGCCGCAGCGATGTCGCGGCGCCGGGCGCTCGCGGCCGGCAAGTCGGCTCTGGCGACGACGCAGGGGCGGTTGCGCACCGGGTTCGGGAAGCCCGAGCTTCGTGCTCCCGCCGCCGCGGTGGACGCGACGCGCCCCGCCGCACCGCCCGCTCGAGGCATTCCCAGCCCCGTGCACGAGGCTCCGGCGGTGACGGCGATCGCGCCCGAGGGCGTGGCCGGCGCCCGGCTGGGCCGCGCCTTTTCCATGCAGCGGCGCCGGCAGATGTCCCAGGGCAAGCAGGCGCTGATCAGCGCTGGTGACCGGACCTCGGCTGCAGCCGGCGCCGTCGCGCCGGCCCTCGTCGTGCGTCGCGGCGGAGCCCGCTGACAAATGGGCATGTACGCGGTCCAGACCGCCGACAGCGCGGAGCTGGCCGAGCTTCGAGGTGGTGCCCGTGACGGCGCCGCCGCAGCGAGGTCACGGCGCCGCCAGTTGGCCCAGGGCAAGCAGGCGCTGACCGGCGGCGTCGAGCCTGCTGCGGCTGCGGCCGGTGCTGGCGCACCGCTCGCGGAGAACCCGGACCCCAACGGCGCCGGGCCGCCGCCCGCCGCTTCCGACGGTCCAGCGGCGCCGAACGGCATGCAGCCGGCAACCGGCGGCGTGGCCGCCGCGCACCTCGGACGCACCCTTTCCAAGGAGCGACGCCGCCAGCTGTCCCAGGGCAGGCAGGCGCTGAACGGCAATGGCGCCCCGCCCACCGCGAACAACGCGCACGTCAACGGTGCCGGGTCTCCGCCCGCCGCCTCCAACGGTCAAGGCGCGCCGAGCGGCGCCCGGCAGGCTCCGAGCGGCGCAGGGGTGGCAACCGGCGGCGTGGCCGCCGCACACCTCGGACGCGCCCTCTCCAAGGAGCGGCGCCGCCAGCTGTCCCAGGGCAGGCAGGCCCTCACCGCCGGCGCCGGCCAGACGGCGGCTGCAGCCGGGGTGGGCTCGCCGCCCGCGGCGACCAACGTGCAGGTCAACGGCACTCAGGCGGCATCCGACGGCGTGGCCGCCGCCCACCTCGGCCGCGCCCTTTCCAAGGAGCGCCGCCGCCAGCTGTCGCAGGGCAAGCAGGCGCTGAACGGCGCTGGCGCCCCGCCTCGCGCGAAGGACATGCACGTCGACGGGGCCGGCTCGTCTGGTGAGCAGGCCCGGGCGCCGCGCCCCGAGGCCAGCCGCTTCGGCAGCGCAGGGATCGGCGCGCCCCAGCGAGAGGGCCGGGTTCGGCAGGTGCCCAAGGTCGTCGCGTCGCCCACCCACGGCGGCCAGCAGGTGACCGGGCTGCGCATCGGTCCGGGCGTGCGGGTCACGGGCGACGAGCCCGGGGCCGGGCTCCCGGTGTCGGGCACGCAGTACGTCGGCGCCGATGCCGCCTCCGCTGCGCCGGGCGCCGGGCCGAAAGTCGGGCTGGTGCGCACGCCGCAGGGCCTCGTCGTGTCGGGCACGACGGTCCGCAACAAGGTGGCGATCACCGGCGACGAGTTCGGCGAGCACCTGACCATCACCGGCGAGGCCGACCAGAAGTTCGACGACGACCTGACCCCGCGACGCGACGGCACCTACCGAGCGGCGCAGTTCCCGCGCCGGGCGGACCCGCACGGCGCGTCGGCGGTGGGCACCAGGCTCGTGCCCCAGCCCGGGGTGGCGGCCTCCACCGGTGACGGGCCCTGGCACCCGCTGGAGACGACCGCCGGCCAGCTGGCCGTCACCGGCACGGCCGTCGGCCGCAGCGGGCGGGTCACGGGGAACGAGGCCGGCGCCTGCCGCCCGATCACCGGCGACCAGTACCAGGGCCTGTCGGCCTACTCCAGCGAGTGCGGCGGCACCGGCGGCGGCACTGCGCCCGCAGCGCACCTCAACCGTGCGCGCCTGGACCCGGCGACCGGCGGCAAGGTGACAGTGGCGCAGACCTGGGGGGGCCAGCGGGTCACCGGTCCCGGCGTGGATTACCGCCTCAACGTCACCGGCGACGAGCCGGGTGTCTGCGACGCAGTCACCGGCACGCCGTACCACGGCCCGTCCAGCACCGTCGGCTGGTGCGAGCCCGATCAGGTGGAGTCTGCGGCCAAGCGCCTCGCGTCCAGGCCGGAAGGCGTGGCCGTGACCGGCGACATCCCCATGCACGTCGACGCTGTCACCGGCACCGGCCGGGGCCACGGGCACAACGTCACCGGGACGTCCTACTACCGCGATCTTCGGCCCGCGGAGCCGGCGGCCGACGACTGGACCGGCAGCAAGGCCTTCCCCGTCGCCCTGGCCCGGCGCCTCGCCGACGGGCAGAGCGACGACGCCGCCACGCCGGGCACCGACGACGCGCCGCCGCACGCCTCGAGCGTGCCTGGCCGCATCACGGGATCCTTCGCCGTCGGCGAAGGCATGGTCACGGGCAACAACGAGTTCCTCTTCCGGGCCCGAGCGAGCCGTGAGGGCACGCAGCCGGCGGTCACGGGCGAGGGGCGCACCGACGGTCGTACCATCACCGGTTCCCTCGCCGCGTGGACGTCCCACGACCGGGTCACCGGCACCGGGGGCTACATCGCCGCCGGGCGCAATCCCAGCGAGGGCGGCGGCGCGCCGCACGGCTGGGCCGGCGCCGGCAAGTTCGGGGCCCTGGCCACGCCCGAAGGGCCCCGCCAGACCCAGAACGTCACCGGCCTCTCCGGCTGGAGCTCGAAGGCGGCGGCCAGGGTCACACTCTCGGGCGGAGCACGGGGATGAAGTCACTGCTCCAGCCCGACGGGCGCTGGCGTGCTCCCTGGGAGCAGGCTGCGGCCTGGCCGCGCCCGGGCGCCGTGGCGACGGTGACGTCCCCGGCGGGCCGGCCGACCCGACACGTCCTCGACTTCAGCCTGCCGGCGGCGGGGCATCCGCTGGCGGAGCCGGCACTCAGCGCCGCCCTGCGACAGCGAGCCGACGAGATCGCGGCCGCCTTCGCGGTGATCGAGCCCGTCCTGCGCCGGCTGGCACCCCGCCAGTTCGACGACGGCTTCCCCGAGCAGGCGCATGGCGAGGTGGCCAACTCCCTGGGAGTCGACATCCCGGCGGCCGAGTTCGAGTCGTCCTGGAGCACGCCGCTGGACCTCGGTCGCCTCCACGCCCGCTGTGTGCTCGGGACCTTCCGCAATCTCGTGGAGCGGGAGTTCGACCGGAACCTCCTCGCGCTGGTCGACGAGGGCGAGAGCACCGAGGCACTGATCCGGCGCTTCGGCTTCCACGCGGTCGACATCACCGCCTGCGCCGACGGGCGCCTCGGCGGCGCAGTGGACTTCATCCTGCGGGTGCCCCCCGCAGTCGTGGTGTGGCACGACTCCTATGCCGGCTCGATGTTCGACGTCGAGGACGCGCTGCACCGGTGGGAAGCGGTGGAGCTGCGACGCTGGCGCGAGGGCCGGCCGAACGACGCCAGCGAGCCCACCCGCTACCTGAAGATCGGGCTCTACCACTTCAGCAGCGTCGACCCACGCCACCACGGCTGTGCCGCGCACGGCAGTGACGAGCGGCGCGCCGCGACCGAACTGCTGGCCCGGCTCCGGGAGTTCGAGGGTGCCGTCGAGTGCACCCACTGCTGCGGGGCGGGGGTGGACACGCTGCTCGTCGGGGTGGACACCGACACCGACGCCATCCGCGTGCACGTTCCCGACGTCGCCGGCGCGATGGACGTGGACCGCTTCGTCTCCAGCGCCACGCTCTACGAGAAGACCGCCACCCTCGAGCGTGAGGCCGCCAAGGAGTTCATCCGCCAGGCCGTCGCCGACTGCGCCGGCGTGGACGCGGCCGACGCGGCCACCGAGGGCGTGCGCTGGCTCTGCGGCTACCTGCTGAAGAACAACATCGGCCAGGTCGACGCCGTGCGCGGCTGGAACGGCGGGAGTTACGCCGATCCGGGCCACACCGAGAAGCTGGTCGTGGCCGGCGACGCCATGGACGACGTCCAGCTCCGCAACCTGGCCTTCCAGGCGCAGATGCGCACGCTCGAAGAGGGTGCCGTCGACCTCGACATCGGCATCGAGATCCTCCGGAGGACGAACGCGCCTCAGGGGCTTGCGGTCCCGGTGCTCGTTCACGTCACCTACGACCCGCGCATCCCGGGCGCCTGCGCCGGGGCGCGCGCGCGTGCACGGCGCCTGGCCGCGCTCATCGAGGCCCGGTACGCGGAAGCGGCCGGCCCTGCGGGCCTCCTCGCGCAGGGGTTCGTGCGAGCGCGGGGCCAGTCGCGCCTGGAGGTGGTCGAGGCGGAGGGCGACGGCCCGCCGGGCTCGGCCCTCGCCGGCGCGCGACCGAAGGAGGCGCAACGATGAGGATCTTCCGCGTCGAAGGCACGCTGGTGGCCACCGCCCGTATCGGCGGCCTCGACCACCACCGGCTGCTGGTCGTCCAGGAGCGCAAGTCGGGAGGCAAGCAGGTTGCGGTCGACCCGGTCGGCTGCAAGCCCGGCGACTGGGTGATCGCGGTCGGCAGTTCGGCCGCGCGCGAGGCCGCCGGGAACAAGGACTACCCGAGCGACCTGACCATCGTCGGCATCATCGACTACTGGGACGACGAGAGCTCGGGGGAGGATCAGGCCGCTGGTTCCGCAGGCGGTGCCCCCAAGTCTGCCGACGGTGCGAAGCGACGATGAACATCCACCGCGTCGCCAGCGACCTCGTCGCCACCCATCGAACCCCATCCCTTGCGGACAAGTCGCTGCGGGTGGTCGAGGATCACAGCGGCAACCTGGAGGTGGCGCTCGACCCGGTCGGCGCAAAACCGGGCGACTTCGTCATCACTATCGGCATCTCGGCGGCTCGCATCGCCGCCGGCGATCCGAGGATCACCACCGACCTGACCATCGGCGGGATCATCGACCACTGGAGCGAGGAGCGCTGGCGCGCCTGACTCGGTCCGACTCCACCCTGTAGCACCCGAACTCAACTCACCACGGAGGAATCAGATGGCCAGCAACAACGAGATCATGGGCATTGCCCTGGGCATGATCGAGACCCGGGGCCTCGTCCCGGCGATCGAGGCGGCCGACGCCATGACCAAGGCGTCGGAGGTGCGGCTGATCGGCCGCCAGTTCGTCGGAGGCGGCTACGTCACCGTCCTGGTCCGCGGAGAGACGGGCGCCGTCAACGCCGCAGTCCGTGCCGGTGCTGACGCGTGCGAGCGCGTGGGCGACGGCCTGGCTGCCGCGCACATCATCGCCCGGCCGCACCCCGAGGTCGAGCAGATCCTGCCGAACGGCGTCGGTGACCCCCAGTACTCGGGCGCGGCCGGCTGAGCTGCTGGCCACCATCCCGGCCGGGCCGGGCCGGCGCTGGCCGGCCGGCTGGCGCCGGGGAACCCATCTCGACGAGGAGGACCAGATGACAACCGAGCCACGACGGCCGGAGGGCTGGACGGAGGTCGAGCAACCACCGTTGCTGTACCGCCGCTTCGAGTTCGCCGCCTACCCAGATGCCCGGACCTTCCTCGACCGGCTCGCGGGCCTGTCGAAGGAGACCGGGCTCTATCCGGACCTGAGCTTCAGCCGGACACACGTCAACGTCACGGTGTACCGGGATGAAGCGGTCGTCGGCACGGAGGCACTGGATTTCGCCGCCCGCGCCGACGCGCTGGCGACCGTGCACGCCGCCTGACATGAGCCCGGCCAAACGCCGCCCGGCCACCCCTGCGAAGCAGGAGCCGACGCGCGCCGCGACGAAGAACAGCACCCAGGAAGCTCCGGAGGGTGATGCCGACGGGCACTCGGCCCCTCCGGCGGAGACGGCGCACGCAGCCGGTTCGGACCGGACGACGACGCGGTCACCGGGACGATCTCGTGCGCGCAACCCCGAACGCGTATGGCCGGACTGATGCTGCCCTGCCGCCGTCAACCGCTCGTCGGCCGTTCGGTGGTCGACGTGGCCATTGGCGTTCTCCGCTCGCCCGACGGGCGAGTGTTGCTGGCAGAACGCAAGCCGGGCAAGGACGCGGCCGGCTTCTGGGAAGTTCCCGGGGGCCAGGTCGAACCCGGTGAGAGCGCGGCCCAGGCCGCCGCGCGTGAACTGCACGAGGAGGTCGGCGTGCACGCCCTCGAGGTCGCGCCCTGGAGGGTCTACGAGCACGACTTCCCGGCCAAGCGGGTGCGGCTGCACTGGTTCCACGTGCGCCGGTGGTCGGGCGAGCCGAAGGGCAGGGAAGGGCAACGGCTGGCCTGGGTCGACCCGGCGAGTCCGGCGGTCGGGCCGCTGCTGCCGAGCAACGAACTCGCTCTTGTGACGTTGGCCCTCCCCGACCTGGTGGCGGTCGCCCGGGTGGACCGAGCGCAAGGTTCTTCCGACGAGCTGCTGGCGAGGATCCCGTCGTTGGCTGCGGGCGGCCTGCGGGTGCTGATCGTGCGAGCACCGCAGTTTGCGCCTGCCCAGCGCGTCCAGCTCACCCGCCGGCTGCGCGAGCTTCGGCGGGGGACCGGGCTGCGCCTCCTCCTGTCCGGGACGGCGCTGGAGGCGCGCCAGGCCGGTGCGTGCGGACTGCACAGCACCGCCGCCGCGCTGGCCTGCCTGATCGAGCGGCCGCCGACGCGCCTGTGGGCGGTGTCGGCTCACAACGCGCGTGACCTTGAGCGAGCCGCGGTACTGGGCGCAGATGTCGCCATCGTGTCGCCGGTGCTTCCCACGGCGTCGCACCCCACCGACCAGCCGCTGGGTTGGGAGGGCCTGCGGGCGCTGGTCGCAGCCAGCCCCTTGCCCGTCTACGCGCAGGGGGGGCTGGGGCCCGGTGACATCGGCGCAGCCCGCTCTGCAGGGGCGCTGGGTGTCGCGGTCGACGTCTCCCGACTCTCGGGGTCGCGCGGTAGGGGGACCACGGCGTGATCGAGCAGCCCTCCACCCGTGCTTGATGGAACGGGCTGACGTTCCGCGTTCTGCTGCGTAGAGCGCCTTGGTCCAGATGACGCCGCCCGAGACGTTGCTGATCGTTGTTCCCGCCCTGCCTGCGATCTCCGCCGCGGCGATCGCCCTCGCGCGTCCCGCCGGCTGGTCGACCCCCACCGGGTCCGTCGCCGAGCGGTCGTCGCGATGGGCGGTTCGAGCCGCCTCTGCTGCGTTCGTCATGGCCGTCGTCGTGGCGGTGATCGTGGCTGTGGACGGACCGATCGCCGCCGTGGTCGAGGGGGACGACGGCGATGCGCTCGTCGGCCTGCACGCAACTCGCGTCACGACTCTGTTGGCCCTGCTCACCACCGGGGTCGGCTTGGTCGTGCAGTCCTTCGCCAGCCGCAACCTGCAGGGGGACCTTCGCGGGCGCCGCTTCTTCGTCCTGGCCTCGGTGCTCACGGCGGCAACGACGTCGGTGGCCTTCGCCGCCACGCTCGGCCTGCTGTGCCTCTCCTGGATCCTGGGCGGCGTGGCGTTGGCCGGGCTGGTGGCCCACCGGGCCACCTGGGGACCGGCGCCGCGCTCGGCCCGGCGAACCCGGCGCAGCCTGCAGGTCGGAGACGGCGCGCTGCTGTTGGCGACGCTTCTCACCGTCGTCTCCGTCGGCGAGATCGACCTCCGCTCGCCGGCCGGGACCCTCGACGAACTCGCGAACGCGTCGATCCCGGTGCTCGGGAGCAACGTGCTGTGGGTGGTCGCCTTGCTCCTGGCCGTCGCCAGCATCTCGCGGTCTGCGCTCGTCCCTCTGCACCAGTGGCTGCCGGCCACGATCGCCGCGCCCACGCCGGTGTCGGCCCTGCTCCACGCCGGCGTGGTCAACGGCGCCGGGGTGCTCCTGGTGCGACTGGCTCCGGTGTTCGGATCGTCGGCCGCTGCGACGCACGTGGCCTTCGCGGCGGGTGCCGCCACCGCCTGTTACGCGACGACGGTCATGTTGGTGCGCAGCGACGTGAAGGGGAATCTGGCATGGTCCACGGCAGGGCAGATGGGGTTCATGACGGTGCAGGTGGCCATAGGTGCGTTCGCCGCGGCCCTGCTCCACATCCTCGGGCACGGGATGTACAAGGCGGCCCTCTTCCTGGGGGCGGGTGGCTCGGTGACGGCCCACCTCCGCCACCGGCAACGCCCTGTTCCACATGCCGTCGCCCGGAGCGTTCGGCTGGGCGTTGCGCTGCTGGTGCCGGTAGCGGCACTGTGGGCCGCGTACCGGGTCTTCCACCCGCACCTGTCGACGGCGGCGGCGGTGCTCGTGACGGTGTTCGCGTGGGCGACGGCGGCCCGGGCTGTCCATGGGTGGCTGCACTCGGCGCCCTTCCGGCCCGTCGCGGCGGTCGCGACCGCGGCGCTCGGCGCCGCGGCCGGGGTCTTCGCGTACATCGGTGGGCTCACCGTCGTCGAGACCTTCGTCGATCCTGCGCTTCCCGGGGAGGTGGCCGAGCCGGTCAGCTCAGCGGTCCTCGTTGCGACGCTGGCCGCCATCGCGCTCGTCGTCGCCGTGGTCTCGCTCGCTCCCGGTGACCGGATGCGCATGTTGCGCAGCCGGGTGTACGCCGTCGTGCTCACCTCGGCGCCCATCTCGGCCCAGTTGACGACCCGCGGCAGTTCGACCGGAGTGGCGCCCGTGCCGGAGACGCGCCAGTTCCGACCGCGCGTGGAGCCGGTCCGATCGACACGGTCATGAGCGGCATGAGCGAGTTGAGCAACCGGGACGACGGCCTGCGTGGACCGTCGAGCCGCGACACCGCACTCCTCGCCGACGTCTCCAGAGCGGCGGAGATCATCGCTCCGCTGTGGCCGCTGACCAGCTTCGTGGCGGTCAATCCCCTCCTCGGCCTGCAGCACCTGCCCTTCGACGACGCCACCGCCGTCGCCCGGCGGTGGCTGCGGGCACGCACTCACCAGACACTCGCCGCGTTCCGCGCGGCCCACGCTCGCGGGGCCACCACCGATGCGGATCTCCGGCGCGCCATCGTCGACGTCGACCCGACGCTCGCGTCGACGCTTCCCATCGAGCTCGGGGAGAAAACCGTCGATGCGGTGGAGGTCGTCATGTCGGACCTCCTCGTGGGACCGGACGACAAGCCAAGGGACACCAGCCGCGATCGGGTCGGGTGTACGGATGTCGAGACCGTCCGGGCGGTCAGCGAGCTCGTGGCCGCCTGGTGTGCGGTCTTCGTGGACCAGGCCGGCGTTCCGTGGCCCATGCCCGGCCGCGAGCACGGGTTCTTCCGAGCGTGGCGGGAGCTGGTGTCGCACGACCGGCGGCTCCGGCGCCTGGCCGGCCCGACCGGCATGCAGTGGCTGGGACAACTCCCGGATCGTCCGCTCGAGGCACTCGCTGTGGCCCTCGATGCGCTGGATGTCGACGGCGATCGCGTCGGTGCCCTCCGCGAGCACCTCGGCCGGCTTCCCGGCTGGGCCGGGTACGCACGCTGGCATGACGAATGGGCGCCGCCCGACGACCATCGTCCCCCGTTGCGCCTCGTGGACCTCCTCGCCGTCCAGGTTTCCGCGACTGCAGCGGCGGCCCATGCCGCAGCAGCCCGGCCACCCGTGCCGCACGACGACGAGGTGGTCGAGAACGAGAATCTGCTGGAGCACCGGGTGGCGGCGGTGCTCGCCGCCCTCGGTAGCACGTCCGACGATCCTTCCGTCACCTCCGCCGTGCGAGGCGTCCTGCGGCAGGTGCCGCCGCCGGTGCGGAAGTCGATGTGGCTCGAGGCGCAGGAGGGCAACTTCCGCGATCGTCTGCTGGGACTGCTGAGCCGCCCGGAACCCGGGCCCGGGACCGAGCGGCCGGACGTGCAGGCGGCCTTCTGCATCGACGCGCGCTCGGAAGGCCTGCAACGGCACCTGCAGGCATGCGGTCCGTACGACACCTTCGGGTTCGCCGGGTTCTTCGGCGTTCCCGTGCGCTGGCAGCCCCTGGGTTCGACGGAGAGCCAGCCGCGCTGCCCGGTGCTGTTGAAGCCTGCGCACGACGTCGCCGAGCAGGCGCTCCTGCCTGGCGATGCCCTCGGCTACCTCACCGCGCAGCGAGCCGCCCGCGCGGGGCACGAGGCCTTCCACGCCGCCAAAGGAAGCCTGGGTGGTCCGTTCGCGCTCGCCGAGGCGGCCGGCTACCTCATGGGCCCGACGGCCGCGGCCAGGACGCTGGCACCGGGCCTGGTCCGTCGCCTGAAGGGGCTGACGACGCGCCGCGTCGCCAGCCCGCGGACGCGACCGGCGGTCGAGGCGGAGGACGCCGGCGGTTCCGGCCTGTCGCTCGAGGCGCGGGCCTCGTTCGCGGAGAACATCGTCCGGACCATGGGCTTGACCCGCTTCGCCCGGCTCATCGTGTTCTGCGGGCACGGCAGTCACAACATCAACAACCCGCACGCATCGTCCTACGACTGCGGCGCATGCGGCGGCGCTCCTGGTGGTCCGAGCGCCCGAGTGGCAGTGGCCATCCTCAACGACGCCCGGGTTCGTGCGCGCCTCCAGGAGCGAGGCATCACGGTGCCCGACGACACCTGCTTCGTCGCTGCCCAGCACGACACCGTCTCCGACGAGGTGACCGTTCTCGACCGCCAGGCCGTGCCGGACACCCACCAACGGCTGCTCGCCGCCTTCGAGCGGGACGTCGCGGTGGCCGGCAAACGGCTCGCACGCGAGCGCTCCGGGCGGCTCCCGGGCGATCCGGGCAAGGTCCGGGTGCGTGGGCACGACTGGGCGCAGGTGCGTCCCGAGTGGGGGCTCGCCGGCAATGCGGCGTTCGTCGTCGGGCCGCGCTCGATCACCGCCGGGCTCGACTTGGCATGCCGCGTGTTCCTGCACTCCTACGACGCCGAGGGCGATCGCCAGGGCAGCGCCCTCGAGACGATCATGACCGCGCCTCTCGTCGTCGCGCAATGGATCTCCGCCCAGTACTACTTCTCCTCAATCGACCCCGACCAGTTCGGTGCGGGGGACAAGACGCTGCACAACCCGGTGGGCGGCATCGGCGTCGTCCTCGGCGAGGGCGGCGACCTCCAGGTCGGCCTCCCCGCGCAGGCAGTGGGCGTCGGGGACCAACGCATGCACGAACCGCTGCGCCTGCTGGCGGTCATCCAGGCGCCCCTCGAGCGCACCGAGGCGATCATCCAGCGCCACCAGGTGCTCCGGGAGCTGATCGGCGGGAAGTGGATCACCGTGGTCGGCCGTTCCCACGGGGACGAGCCCTGGTCCATCCGCAGCCCGGGCGGCAGCTGGACGGCGTGGCGTCCCGCCGACGACATCGTGGATCACGGCAACGCATCGCTGGAGGTTCGCTGAGCGGATCCGCCCGAGCCGCCGCTGCGATTTCGAGGGCGCCGTGAGGCGGGCCCGGCGGTCCTACACTGGCTCATGGGCCGCGTGCGGGTCTGTGGTTGAAAGTCGATGCCAGTCGCAGGCGAAACGACCCACGTAAGGCAACCCGTGGTTGCTGAGCATGGTGCGGCTTAGGAGTCAGCCCTGCCCGGCGGTGCGCCGATCGGCGGTGCCCGGCGGAGAAGGGGGAAGGCCTGCCATTGTGGCCAGTGCTGGGCCGTTCCGGTCTCCGGGGCGGCTGCCACGGCCAGGCGGGCCGACCTCCTCGGCAGGCGAGTGTGGGGTCAAAGACCAGGTCAGCCGCACGCGGCCCGAACACCCAGTGCCAGGACCACCGACCGGGAAGGGACCATG
This sequence comes from Acidimicrobiales bacterium, assembly GCA_035540915.1. GTDB lineage: Bacteria > Actinomycetota > Acidimicrobiia > Acidimicrobiales > DATLFQ01. The sequence goes on along the minus strand of DATLFQ010000101.1, from coordinate 2,654 downwards.
GACATCTCCATCACCGCCCGCAACCTCGAAGTGTCGGAGTCGTTCCGCCACACCGTCGAGCAGAAGGTGGCCCACGTGGGCCGCTTCCTCGAGGGGATGGACCATGCCGAGGTGCGCTTCCTCGAGGAGCGCAACCCCCGGATCGCCGACAAGGAGATCTGCGAGGTCACCCTGCACGGCCACGGGCACGTCGTGCGGGCCCGGGCCACGGCGCCCGATCCTTCGACCGCCGTCGACCGGGTGGTGGACAAGCTGGAGCACGGTCTGCACAAGCTCAAGGGCAAGCTGCTGGGCCGGTCCCACCCCCGGCGGCCGCCCACCCCGGTCGCGGCGGGCGTGGTCGTCGGCCCACCCGACGGCACCGCCGCAGCCGGGGACGACCAGCCGGACGCCGAGCTCGACGAGGCCGGAGAGGGGGGATTTCGCATCGTGCGCACCAAGCAGTTCGCCATGAAGCCGATGACCCCCGAGGAAGGGGCCCTCCAAATGGAGCTGCTGGGCCACTCCTTCTTCCTGTTCACCAACGCGGACACCGGCGCCACGGCAGTGGTATACCGGCGCCACGACGGTGACGTCGGCCTCATCGAGGGGGCCTGAGGGCGGGGAGCTGATGCCGGTGCCGGAGCAAGGTGCGACCCAGGCCCACGGTGACGTCGGCGGGCCGGCCGGCCCGGCCGTCGTCCGGGTGCTCATCGCCGACGACCAGGCGCTGTTCCGCCGTGGCCTGTGCGTGGTACTGGGCGGCGAGACGGGGGTGGAGGTCACCGGTGAGGCCGAGAACGGCGAGGAAGCCGTCGAGAAGGCCAAGGAGCTGGTGCCCGACGTGATCCTCATGGACGTCCGCATGCCGCGCCTCAACGGCATCGAGGCCGCCCGCCGCATACGGGCCGAGGTTCCCGCCACCAAGATCCTCATGCTCACCGTGAGCGACGACGAGGACGACCTGTTCGAGGCCATCAAGGCGGGCGCCAACGGCTACCTGCTGAAGGAGATCTCGGTCGAGGACGTGGCCGAGTCCATCCGGGCGGTGGCCGAGGGGGAGAGCCGCATCACCCCCTCCATGGCTTCCAAGCTGCTCCTGGAGTTCAACGCCATGGCCAAGCGGGCCCACGAGCGCCCGCAGCTGCCCGGCCCGGTGCTGACCGCCCGGGAAATGGAGGTCCTCCGGCTGGTGGCCAAGGGCATGAGCAACCGGGAGATCGCCGACCAGCTGTTCATCTCCGAGAACACCGTGAAGAACCACGTGCGCAACATCCTGGAGAAGCTGCACCTGCACAACCGCATGGAGGCGGTGGTCTACGCCATGCGGGAGCGGCTCCTCGACCTGCGGGACGCCGACTGAGCGCCCCCGCCGGCCAACCGTAGGATGGAGGGCCGATGAGCGTGTTCACCAAGATCCTGCGGGCCGGCGAGGGGCGGAAGGTGCGCGCCCTGCAAGCCCTCGTGCCGGACATCAACGCGCTCGAACCCGAGATCGAGCCGCTGTCCGACGCTGAGCTGCGCGGTCGCACGAACGACCTGCGCACCCGCGTCGACCGGGCCGTCGCCGACGGCACGCCGGTGGCCGAGGCGCTCAACGACGTGCTGATCGACGCCTTCGCGGTGACCCGGGAGGCGGCCCGGCGCACCATCGGTCAGCGCCACTTCGACGTGCAGCTCATGGGCGGCGCCGCCCTGCACTTCGGCTGGATCGCCGAGATGAAGACCGGCGAGGGCAAGACGCTGGTGTCGACCCTGCCGGTGTACCTCAACGCGCTGGCCGGCCGCGGCGTGCACCTCGTGACGGTCAACGAGTACCTCGCCCGCCGCGACTCGGAGTGGATGGGTCAGGTCCACCGCTTCCTCGGCCTCGAGGTCGGCCGCATCAGCAGCGAGGTGCAGGACTGGGAGCAGAAGCGGGCCGCCTACCACTGCGACGTCACCTACGGCGTGCACAGCGAATTCGGGTTCGACTACCTGCGCGACAACATGGAGTGGCAGAAGGACCGGCTGCGCCAGCGGGGCCACGTCTTCGCCATCGTCGACGAGGTCGACTCGATCCTCGTGGACGAGGCCCGCACGCCGCTCATCATCTCGGGCCCCGCTGCCGAGTCGGCCCGCCTCTACTACCAGTTCGCCGGCCTGGTTCGGGCGCTGCAGCGCGACGAGGACTACGAGGTCGAGGAGGACAAGCAGACCGTCGTGCCCACCGAGGCCGGCATCGAGAAGGTCGAGCGCCAGCTCGGCATCGAGAACCTGTACGACGCGGTCTCGGTGAACTACGTCCACCAGCTCCAGAACGCCTTGCGGGCCAAGGAGATCTACAAGCGGGACAAGGACTACGTCGTCATGGACGGCGAGGTGAAGATCGTCGACGAGTTCACCGGCCGCATCCTCGACGGCCGCCGCTGGTCCGACGGCCTGCACCAGGCGGTCGAGGCCAAGGAGCGCGTCAAGATCAAGGACGAGAACCACACCTGGGCCACCGTCACCTACCAGAACTACTTCCGCCTCTACGAGAAGCTGGCAGGCATGACCGGCACGGCCGAGACCGAGGCGGCCGAGTTCGGCAACACCTACAACCTGCCGGTGGTGCCGATCCCCACCCACCGGCCGATGGTGCGCCAGGACCACGGCGACCTGATCTACAAGGCCGAGCTGTCCAAGTTCGAGGC
>DATLFQ010000100.1:0-2502 GCA_035540915.1 Acidimicrobiales bacterium | reverse complement strand
CTGTAGGGGCAACCCTGGGGCAGGGCCGCCCCGACCCCGTCCCGGCGGCCCTGCCCCAGGGTTGCCCCTACAGGACCACGTTCACCAGCCGCGGCGGGCGGGCGATGACGGTGCGGGGTTCGGCACCGGCCAGCAGCTCCTGCACCCGAGGCGACGCCAGCGCAGCGGCCACCGCGTCCGCCTCGGCGATCGCCGGGTCCACCTCGATGCGGTCGCGCACCTTGCCGTTGACCTGGACCACCAGGGTGACCGAGTCGGGCCGGACCAGGTCGGGGTCGGCCACCGGCCACCGCTGCTCGTGCACGTGGTCGCCGTGGCGGGCCTCCCACAGCTCGGCGGTGACGTGGGGCGCCATGGGCGCCAGCAGCAGCAGCAGGGTGTCGACCGCGAACTCCGTCGTGCCCTCCTTCGACAGCAGGTTGCTCAGCTCCATCAGCGCGGCCACCGCGGTGTTGTAGGACCAGCGCTCGAAGTCGTCGGTGACCTTGGCGATGGCCCGGTGAGCGGCCCGGTCGACGCCGGCAGACGCCTCGCTCGACGCCGCCGCTGCGCCGGCCCCGGGAGAGGCCAGGCGCCACACCCGGCGCAGGAAGCGGGCGCAGCCCTCCAGGCCGACCGTCTCCCAGTCGACGTCGTCGGCCGGCGGGCCGGCGAACAGGTGGGCCAGCCGCAGGGCGTCGGCCCCGTAGTCGTCCAGCACCTGGCCCGGGGCGACCAGGTTGCCCTTGGACTTCGACATCCGGGTGCCGCCCAGGCGGACCATGCCCTGGGTGAACAGGCGGGCAAAGGGCTCCCGCAGCTCGGCCGGGGCCAGGCCCAGGTCGGACAGCGCCTTGGTGTAGAAGCGGGCGTACAGCAGGTGCAAGATGGCGTGCTCGATGCCGCCGATGTACTGGTCGACGGGCATCCAGGCCGCGGCCGCCTCGGCGTCGAAGGGCCGGTCGGGCGACCACGGGTCGCAGAAGCGCAGGAAGTACCAGGACGAGTCGACGAAGGTGTCCATGGTGTCGGTCTCGCGCTCGGCCGGGCCACCGCAGCCCGGGCAGGTGGTCGAGCGGAAGCCCTCGTGCGCCCGCAGGGGCGACTCCCCCGTGGGCCGGAACTCCACCTCGTCGGGAGCCAGCACTGGCAGCTGGTCCTCGGGAACCGCCACCACGCCGCAGGACGGGCAGTGCACGACGGGGATCGGGCAGCCCCAGTAGCGCTGGCGGGAGACCAGCCAGTCCCGCAGGCGGTAGTTGACCGTGCGGCGGCCGATCTCCTTCTGCTCCAGCCAGGCGATCGCCTTCTCCTTGGCCTCGGCCGTGTCGACGATGCCGTCTAGCCACCTGCTGTTGATGCGGGGTCCGTCGCCGGTGTACGCCTGGCCCTCGAAGCCCTCGGGCGGCTGGACCGTGCGCCAGAACGAAATGCCGTGGGCCATGGCGAAGTCCCAGTCCCGCTGGTCCTCGCCGGGCACCGCCATGATGGCGCCCGTGCCGTAGCCCATCAGCACGTAGTCGGCCACGAAGACCGGCAACGGGTAGTCGTTGAACGGGTTGACGACCTCGGAGCCGGTGAACACCCCGCGCTTGCTCGGGGCGCCGTCCGAGGACAGCCGCTCGATGTCGCTGCGCTGGCGGGCGGCGGCCACGAACGCCTCCACCTCCTCGCGGTACTCGGGGCGGGTCAGGCTCTCCACCATGGGGTGCTCGGGGGCCAGCACCACGTAGACCATGCCGAAGCCGGTGTCGGGCCGGGTGGTGAACACCCGCACCTTCTCGGCGGGGCGGTAGCGCTCGCGCAGGTCGAACTCCACGCCCTCGGACCGCCCGATCCAGTTGCGCTGCATGACCTTCACCCGCTCGGGCCAGTCCAGTCCGTCCAGCTCGGCCAGCAGCTGCTCGGCGTAGTCGGTGATCTTGAAGAACCACTGCTCCAAGTCCCGCTTGGTGACCTGGTCGCCGGAGCGCTCGCAGGTGCCGTCGGCCAGCACCTGCTCGTTGGCCAGCACGGTGTTGCACCCCGGGCACCAGTTGACGGGCGCGTTTGCCCGGTAGGCCAGACCGGCCTCCAGGAAGCGCAGGAAGATGACCTGGTTCCAGCGGATGTACTCGGGGTCGTGGCTTCGGACCTCGCGCCGCCAGTCGTACACGGCGCCCAGTCGCTGGATGGACGTCTTCAGCTCGTCGATCCGGGAGTCGGTGAACGGGCGCGGGTGGATGCCGGTCTTGATGGCCGCGTTCTCTGCCGGCAGCCCGAAGCTGTCGAAGCCCATGGGCGACAGCACGGCCTGGCCCTGCATGGTGCGGTAGCGAACGATGAGGTCGCCGAAGGTGTAGTTGCGCACGTGGCCCATGTGGGCCGGGCCGCTGGGATAGGGGTACATCGACAGCACGTAGGACCGGGGACGGGGGTCGTCGTTGTCGACCTGGTACGCGCCCGTCTCGGCCCAGCGCCGCTGCCAGCGCTCCTCGATCACCTTCGGTTCGTAGTCCGGCACGCCGTGATCGTACGAGGTCG
>DATLFQ010000099.1:0-5331 GCA_035540915.1 Acidimicrobiales bacterium | reverse complement strand
ATCGCGGCCCGGGCCTTCTCGCTCGCCGTCCAGGACGTGGCGCCGTGGGTGTCGGTGCCGATCGGCGTGGTGCTGGCCGCCGTGGGCGTGGCCATGACGACCGGCTGGAAGGTGCCGCTCCGGCTGCCGACGCTGTCGCGCGGCGGCCGTACCCGCCGGGTCGGCTCGATGGCGCTGTACGGGGTGTCCTACGCCACCGTCTCGCTGTCGTGCACGCTGCCGGTCTTCCTGGCCGTGGTGGCCACCACGTTCGAGGACGCCGAGCTGCTCTCCGGTGGCGCGGTCTTCGTCGCCTACGCGCTCGGCATGGGCACCGTCCTGACCGGGCTGGCCCTGGCGCTGGCGCTGGTCCGCCAGCCTCTGGTGGCGCACGTGCGCCGGGTCCTCCCGCTGGTCGGTCGGCTGTCGGGCCTGCTGCTGGTGGCGGCCGGCGCCTACGTGGCGTGGTACGGGGTGTACGAGATCCGCATCAACCGGGGCGACGACGTCGCCGCCGGTCCGGTCGGCACGGTGACCGGCTGGTCCGGTCAGCTGTCCGACTGGGTCGACCGCACCGGAGCCGGGCGGATCGCGCTGGCCGTCGTCGCACTCGCCGCCGCTGCGTCGATGGCCTCGGTCGCCCGGTCGGCGGCCGCTCGCCGGCGCTCCGGCGCCGACGGCTGACGGCGCCGGCCGGAGAGGCGGCCCCAGCCCGGCAGAACCAGGAGGACGACGACCGCCCAGGCCCAGTAGTCGAGCCCCAGTGTGAGCCAGGTGCCGGTGTGAAACGCCACGGCAGCGGCCGCGAACCACGGCCGGAAGCGGCGCGACACCAGCACCAGGGGCGCCGACAGCTCCAGGGCGACGATGCCCGCCGCGACGGTGGTGGCCAGCCACGGCCGGTCGGCGACGGCGCGTGCCACCGCATCGGTGGGCGCCCGGTCGCCGGCCGCCGCCTGGTACATGATCCAGCGCATGGTGTCGCCGGTGATCCAGTCGAGGCCGCTGGAGACCAACTTCCGGGCCCCGCTGGTGAAGTAGGCGACCGCTACCACGACGACAGTCGCCTCCACCGGCCAGCCGAAGCGCGCCGACCGGGTCGGCTCTCCGGGGCGGGAGTCGGCCGGCGCACCCAGCAGCGGGACGGCGGCCAGGAGCAGGAGCACGTCGTTGTGCAGGATCTTGCCGAGGCTGTCCTTGAGGCCGGCCAGCAGCAGCAGGCAGGCCCAGGCCACCGCGAAGGTGACCCGCGGCTTCCAGCGTGCGACGGCCGCGACGGCGGCGGCCACGCCCACCATCTGGACGGCCAGGATCGCCGACCGGCTGGGCATCTGGGGGAGCCAGCCCAGGAGGGCCGGGGGGTCGAACAGGGCGGCCGGCTGCCCGCCCAGGCCGGCGAACGGGCCGAGGGCGACGCGCAGTCCGAGAAGGCCGGCCAGCCCGGCGCGCACGATCGCGAGGCGCGAGGCCTCGCCTTCGGCGAAGAGGCGGCGGTCGACCGCGGCCCACACGGTCATCGCCGGGCGCACTCCCAGCGCAGCGCGCGCGCCGGCGCCGGCACCTGGGACCGGTCGGTCGGTACGGGGGCACGCGTCCGGTAGGCGCGCACCAGCGTGACCGTGGTGCCGGTCGCGGCCGTGACGGCGTCCGCCCAGGCCCGGCAGACGGCGTCGCGCTCGGCCGCGCTCATCGCCGGGAAGTCGGCGAGCCGCCAGGTCGCGCCACGAAACCCCCGGCCCAGATCCGCGAAGTCGACCGGGCTCTCCCGCCCGCTGCCGTCCACCGTCACCACCTGCCATCCCGTCGCCGTCCCCGAGCGGGTCTGGCTGAACAGGCGCCACCCCGTGAACGGCCACTGCTCCACCCCCAGCGCGGCGGTGGCGAGCACGACGGCCAGGAAGCCGTACACGAAGGGCCGGGCCCAGGCGGGCGGTCCCGGCCCGCCGCCGGCGGAGCGGCTCACGGCGCCCGCGGGAGGCGGCACGCCGCCGTGCCGCCCGGCAGGCGGTGCCGGTTGCGGGCCACCAGCCGGTACCCGGCGCCGGCCAGCGGACGGACCGCCCGGGCCAGCAGCAGCCGGCCGATCACCGACCAGGGGCGCCCGGCAGCGACGAGCGCCCGGGCGACGGCGACCTCTCCCCGGTGGCGGCCGTCGCCGTCGATCCACCACACCGACGTGGCGACGTCCTCGGGGGTGAGGCCGAGCGCGGGCAGGTCGGCCCGCTGCCAGGGCACCACGACGGCGCCGGTAGGCAGGCGCCGCTCGACCCAACGGGCACTCGCGGTGCAGAAGGCGCAGTCGCCGTCGAACACGAGCACCGGTGGCCTCGTCACCGGGCCAGTGTGCGCGCCCCGCCACGGGCCCGTCGAGACCTCCGACCGCGCTTGGGCTCACCGGGCGCCGCCGACGTACCCTGCTGGCATGCGCGTGGTGGCAGGCACGGCCAAGGGCCGGCAGCTGGCGGCCCCTCCCGGAGGGGCGGTCCGGCCGACCGGTGACCGGGTGCGGGAGGCGGTCTTCGACATCCTGGGCTCCCGCGGGGGCGTGGCCAGCCTGTCGGTGCTGGATCTGTTCGCCGGCACGGGCGCTCTGGGCATTGAGGCGCTCTCACGCGGTGCGGCGGCGGCCACGTTCGTCGACCACGACCCGGCCGCGCTGGAGTCGGTGCGGATCAACCTGGTCAAGACCGGCCTGTACACCCGGGGCACGGTGGTGCAGGCCGACGTGCTCGGCTGGCTGGCGTCGGCCCCCTCGTTCGACGTCGCCTTCGTCGACCCGCCCTACGCCTTCGAGGGCTGGGCCGGCGTGCTGTCGGCGCTCCGGGCCACGATGGTGGTCATGGAGAGCGATCACGAGATCGACCTGGCCGACGTCCGAGGCGACTGGGCGCTCGAGGCCACCAAGCACTACGGCGGGACCGTGCTCACCGTGGCCCGGTGCCAGCCCGTCGCCGGGTCCCGGGGTGGCGCATGAGGGCCGCGCTGTTCCCGGGCTCGTTCGACCCGCTCCACAACGGCCACCTCGAGATCGTCGAGATGGCGGCCCGGACCTTCGACCGGGTGGTCGTGGCCCCCTTGCACAACTCCCGCAAGGGCGTGCCGCTGTTCACCCTCCAGGAGCGGGCCGGGATGATCGCCGACGCCGTCGCCCATCTGGACAACGTCGGCGTCGCCGCCGGCGAGGGCCTGGCGGTCGATCTGGCCCGGGAGGTGGGCGCCGACGTGATCGTCAAAGGCCTGCGCGTCGCGTCGGACTTCGAGCACGAGCTGCAGATGGCGCAGATGAACGAGGCGCTGGCCGGCGTGGTCACGCTGTTCCTGCCCTGCGCGTCCACGTCGTCGTTCATCTCGTCCTCGCTGATCCGGGACATCGTGCGGCTGGGCGGCGCGGGGCGGGTGGCCTCGATGGTCCCGCCGCCGGTGGCCAAGCGCCTGGCGGAGGTGGCGCTGTGAACGAGGACGGGGGGCCGGACGACATCGGCACCGAGACGCTGCTGCGCCGGGTGATCGAGATCGTCACCAACGCCCGGCCGATGCCGCTCTCGACCACGGTGCGGGTGGAGAAGGACGAGGTCCTGGAGCTGCTGGAGGACGCCCTCGAGAAGCTGCCCGACGAGCTGCGGCAGGCCCGCTGGATGCTCAGGGAGCGCCAGGACTTCCTGGCCAAGGTGGAGCGGGAGGCGGCCGAGATCCTCGACGCAGCCCGGGTCCGCGCCGAGCGGATGGTGCAGCGCACCGAGATCGTCCGCACCGCCCGCAAGGTGGCCGGCACCACCGTCGAGGAGGCGCGGGACACCGCCCGGCGGCTGCGCCACGAGGCCGAGGACTACTGCGACCAGCGCCTGGCGTCGTTCGAGATCGTGCTGGAGCGGACGCTGAAGACCGTCCAGGCCGGCCGCGAGAAGCTGCAGGCCACCCCGCCCCCGCCCCGGGACACCCAGCTCGGCATCGACCGCGGCGACCTCGGCGCCTCCGAAGGCGCCGACGAAGCCTTTTTCGACCAGGATCAGACCTAGAGAGTTGGGCCGTCAGGCGCTGCCGTAGCGCTGGTGGCGGATCATGTACGCCGCGGCCTCCGCTCGGCGAACGGTGCCGAGTTTGGCGAGGATGTGGGAGATGTGGTTCTTCACGGTCTTCTCGGCCAAGAAGAGCTCCTGGGCGATGGCCTTGTTGGTCCGGCCGGCGGCGATCAGGGTGAGGATTCGCTCCTCCTGCTGCGAGAGGCGGGCCAGTCGTTCGTCCCGCAGGATCTCTCCCCGCCGACGGACCAGGTCCAAGACCCGCGTGGTCACCGCCGTGTCGAGGATGCTCCGACCCTCGCTGACGGCCTGGATCGCGCCGATCAACTCGGCGCCCCGAACCTGTTTGAGGAGGTAGCCGGCCGCCCCGGCCATGATCGAGGAGAACACGGCGTCGTCGTCGTCGAACGCAGTGAGCATGATGACCTTCGTCGCCGGGGCGTGCGAGCGAATCTCCCGGGTCGCCTCGATGCCACTCGCCTCGTCGATCCGCACATCCATCACCACCACGTCGGGCAGCAGCGCGCGGGCCATGGCGACGGCTTCTGCCGTACCGTTCGCAGTGCCGCACACCACCAGGTTCCGGGCGTTGGCCAGTACGGCGGCCACACCGCGGCACACGACCTCCTGGTCGTCGACCACCATCACTCGGATCTGCCGGCCCGACCAGGCCACGGCAGCCAGGGTCACTTGCCCGATCGCCGCAGCGTGAGCGACCGGGCCGCCGTCATGCGGGGATCGCGATCCGCACGGTCGTGCCCTGGCCGGGTTTCGCCAGGAGTTCGAACACCCCACCGACTGAACGGGCGCGGGCACGAAGATTCGCCAGCCCCCGGCCTGGCGCAACGGTGTCGGCATCGAAGCCGCAGCCGTCGTCGGAGACCTCGAGCACCGCGTCGTCCGGGCCGAGGCGCAGGACGACCTGGACGGTCGTCGCCGAGGCGTGGCGCACCGCGTTGGCCAGCGCCTCGCGGGCGGCCTGGAGCACGTCGTCGGCCAGACCCTGCAGCAGCGAGGCGGCCCGGTCGTCGATGTCCGCCGTGACCCGGGTAGCGCCTGACCCCCTGAACGACTCCACAAGGCGGCGGAGGTCCTCGTGAAGCGTGATCAGCCGGACCGCCCCGGCCGGCTCGGGCGAGCGGAGCCCACCGATGCACCGGCGCAGGTCGGCGATGGCGCGGTCGATGGTGCCTGCGGCGGCCAGGAGCTGGGCTCGGACGGCACCCGCCTGCGGCCCGAGGGAGCTGCCCTCGGCGATCGACTCGATCGTGAGGCTCGCTGCGAACAGGGTCTGGACGACGCCGTCGTGCAGATCCATGGCGATGCGCTCGTG
>DATLFQ010000098.1:0-5894 GCA_035540915.1 Acidimicrobiales bacterium | reverse complement strand
CTGGCCCGGCACGTGATCCCCAACGTGCTGCCGTCGGCCATCGTGATGGTCTCGCTCCTGGCGTCGACGGTGATCCTCCTGGAGGCCGGCCTCGGCTTCATCGGCCTCAGCGACCCGGCCGCCATGAGCTGGGGGTACCTGACCAACAACGCCCAGCGCTTCCTGCGGGTGGCGTGGTGGATGTCGGTGTTCCCCGGCGCGGCCATCGCGGTCGCGGTGCTCGGGATCAACCTGCTCGGCGACGCCGTCAACGACGTCCTCAACCCCCGGAGCGTCACCCGCCTCCGGAAATGAGGTGGGTCAACCGACCGGCGCGGCGACCTCGGCGAAGTGGCACGCCACCGGGTGGCCCTGGCCCCGGTCGACCAGGGCCGGCTCCTCCTCGGCGCACACCGCCTGTGCCTTCCAGCAGCGGGTCCGGAAGCGGCACCCCGAGGGCGGGTCCACCGGGCTGGGCACGTCGCCCTCCAGGACGATCCGGGCGCGACGGCGCTCCGCCTTCGGGTCGGCCAGCGGGACGGCCGAGAGCAGCGCCTGGGTGTAGGGATGGGCGGGCCGCCGATAGACGTCGTCCCGGCTGCCGGTCTCGACGATCTTGCCGAGGTACATCACCGCCACCCGGTCGGCGATGTGGCGCACCACCGACAGGTCGTGGGCGATGAAGAGATAGGCCACGCCCAGGCGCTGCTGCAGCCCTTCCAGCAGGTTGACGACGCCGGCCCGGATGGAGACGTCCAGGGCCGAGACCGGCTCGTCGAGGACCAGCACCCGGGGCTCCAGCGCCAGGGCCCGGGCGATGCCGATGCGCTGGCGCTGGCCGCCGGAGAACTCGTGCGGGTACCGCCCGGCGTGCTCCGGCCCCAGCCCGACCAGCTCGAGCAGCTCGGCCACCCGCTGGCGGCGGTCGACACCGGCGGGGCGGTGGATTCGCAGGGGCTCCGCCACGATCTCCCCGACCGGCAGCCGCGGGTCGAGCGACCCGAACGGGTCCTGGAACACCATCTGGAGGTCCCGGCGATGGGGCCGCATCTGGCGGCGGGACTTCGTGGTGAGTTCCTCGCCCAGCAGGCGCACCTGGCCGGAGGTCACCGCGCAGAGCTGCAGCACGGCCTTGGCCGTCGTCGACTTGCCACAGCCCGACTCCCCCACCAGGCCCAGCGTCTCGCCGCGCGCCAGGTCGAACGACACGCCGCAGACGGCGTGCACGGCGCCCGGCCGCCGCCGCAGCACCCCCGACTCCGGCCGCGGGAAGTGGGCCACCAGGTCCCGCACCTCCAGGACCCGCTCGGGCGCCACTTGCTCAGCGACCATCGACCGATTCGGCCGGCACCGCCAGCTCGCCGGCCCGGTGGCACGCAGCGCGGTGCACGGCTGCCTCATCCACCGGGTCGAGGGACGGCTCGGCCTCGGCGCAGCGCGCCTCGGCCATGGCGCAGCGGGGCGAGAACGGGCACCCGGGCGGGAGGGCGTCGGGCGACGGCGGCGCGCCCGGAATCGGCGTGAGGGCCCCGCCGTCGACGTCGACGCGCGGCAGGGACGCCAGCAGGCCGCGGGTGTAGGGCATGCGGGGCCGTTCGTAGACCTCGTCGACCGGTCCCGTCTCGACGGCCCGGCCGGCGTACATGACCAGCACGTCGTCGGCCATTCCCGCGACCACGCCGAGGTCGTGGGTGATCAGGACGACCGCGGCCGACGTCCGCTGCTGGGCCTGGCGCACGGTCTCGAGAATCTGGGCCTGGACGGTGACGTCCAGGGCGGTGGTCGGCTCGTCGGCGATGATGACGTCGGGATCGTTGGCCATGGCCATGGCGATGACGGCTCGCTGGCACATGCCGCCCGAGTACTGGTGCGGGTAGGCGCGGGCCCGCTCGGCGGCGTCGGGGATACCCACCAGCTCCAGCAGCTCGACGGCCCGGGTCCAGGCCTGCTTCTTCGAGATCTCCTGGTGGGCCAGCACGGCCTCGGCCAGCTGCCAGCCGACGCGGTACACCGGGTTCAGCGCCGTCACCGGGTCCTGGAACACCATGGCCAGGTGCCGCCCCCGCACCCGGCGCATCTCGCGGTCGGGCAGCCCCAGCAGCTCCCGCCCCCGGTAGCGCACGGACCCGCTCACGCGAGCCCGGGGCGGGAGCAGCCCCATGACCGCCAGCGCGGTCACCGACTTCCCCGAGCCCGACTCGCCCACGATACCCAGGACCCGTCCGGCCTCGATGGAGAAGCTGACGCCGCGTACGGCGTGCACCACCGGTCCGCGGTCGACGGGGAAGTCCACGGCGAGGTCCTCCACCACGAGCACCGGCTCCTCCACGCCCCCAGCTTGCCCGGTGGGCCCGGCGTACACTGGGAAGCAACGCCGGCCTGGTATCCCGGCGACATATCAGGCTCCGAGGCCGACAACCCCGCGGATGGGCGACCAGGCTGTCCCCGCCGGCCGAGTTCGGAGCCTTCCCCGAGGGGGTTTCTTTTTATGGTGCGGCTGCAGGCTCCGCTTCCCGACCGCTACACGACCGCCGCGCCCGACCAGCTGGCCGGGTGGATCGACGACGCGAAAACCGCGCTCGGCGGCCGGCTGCTCGTCCTCGGTCACCACTACCAGCGCGACGAGGTGATGCGGTGGGCCGACGCCCGGGGCGACTCGTTCGGGCTGGCCCGGCTGGCAGCCGCCGACCGGTCGGCCGAGTTCATCGTGTTCTGCGGCGTCCACTTCATGGCCGAGGCGGCCGACATCCTGACCGGCGACCACCAGCAGGTGGTCCTGCCCGACCTGAACGCCGGGTGCTCCATGGCCGACATGGCCGACATCGACTCGGTCGAAGAGGCGTGGGACGCGCTGGCCGCGGTCACCGACGTGGAGCGGTTGGTCCCGATCACCTACATGAACAGCTCGGCCGCGTTGAAGGCGTTCGTCGGGCGACAGGGCGGCGCGGTCTGCACGTCGTCGAACGCCCGGGCGGTGCTGCAGTGGGCCCTGGCGCGGGGGCCGGCGACCAAGGTGCTCTTCTTCCCCGACCAGCATCTGGGCCGCAACACCGCCTTCGACCTGGGCTACGGCGACGCCGACATGGCGGTGTGGGATCCCCGGCGCCAGCTCGGGGGGCTGGACGAGCGGGGGGTGAAGGAGGCGACCTTCCTGCTGTGGAAGGGGCACTGCTCGGTCCACCAGCGCTTCCGCCCCGAGCACGTGGCCGCCTTCCGGGCCGCCCACCCCGGCGGCGTGGTTCTCGCCCATCCCGAGTGCGCCCGCGAGACGGTGGCGCTGGCCGACCAAGTGGGCTCCACCGACGCCATCATCCGCGCCGTCGAGGCGGCGCCGCCCGGCGCGGTCCTCGGGGTGGCCACCGAGATCCACCTGGTGCAGCGGCTGGCCGCCGAGCACCCCGATCGCACGGTGGTCTCGCTCGACCCCATCGTCTGCCCGTGCTCGACCATGTTCCGCATCGACGCCGCCCACCTGGCCTGGGTGCTGGAGAACCTCGTCGCCGGCACCGTCGTCAACCGCATCACCGTCGACCCCTCCACCGCCGCCGACGCCCGCCTCGCCCTCGACCGCATGCTCGCCATCACCTGACCCGCCACCCCTGGCGAACTTGGTGCCATATCGCGCGCTGGGATACGCGATAACGCACCAGGTTCGCCCCGGAAGCGGTCAGAGCCCGAGGGTGGGGGCGAGGAAGCGGCCGGTGTGGCTGTCGGGGTGCTTGGCCACCGTCTCGGGGGTGCCCTCGACGACGACCCGACCGCCGCCGTCGCCGCCCTCGGGTCCGAGGTCCACGATCCAGTCGGCCGTCTTGATCACGTCGAGGTTGTGCTCGATGACGATCACGGTGTTGCCCTGGTCGACGAGGCGGGACAGCACGGCGAGCAGCTTTCGGATGTCCTCGAAGTGGAGGCCGGTGGTCGGCTCGTCGAGGATGTAGACGGTGTGGCCGGTGGAGCGCTTCGACAGCTCCGACGCCAGCTTCACCCGCTGGGCCTCCCCGCCCGACAGCGTGGGCGCCGGCTGGCCCAAGCGCACGTAGCCCAGGCCCACGTCGACCAGGGTCTGCATGTGGCGGGCGATGACGGGCTGGTTGGCGAAGAAGACGGCCGCCTCCTCGCACGACATGTCGAGGACATCGGCCACGTTCTTGCCCTTGAAGCAGACGTCAAGCGTGTCGCGGTTGTAGCGGGCGCCCTTGCACACCTCGCACGGGACGTAGACGTCGGGCAGGAAATGCATCTCGATCTTGATGGTGCCGTCGCCCGCGCACCCCTCGCAGCGCCCGCCCTTGACGTTGAACGAGAACCGCCCGGGGAGGTAGCCCCGGACCTTGGCCTCCTGGGTCTGCGAGAACAGCTTGCGGATCGTGTCGAACACGCCGGTGTAGGTGGCGGCGTTCGACCGGGGCGTGCGCCCGATGGGCGACTGGTCGATGTTGATGACCTTGTCGAGGCGCTCGACGCCCTCCACCGTCTTGTGCCGGCCGGGCACCGTCTTGGACTTGTACACCCGCTGCATGAGGACCCGGTACAAGATGTCGTTGACCAGGGTCGACTTCCCCGATCCCGACACGCCGGTGACGGCCACGAAGCACCCCAGCGGCAGCTCGACGTCGATGTCCTTGAGGTTGTGCTCCCGCGCCCCCCGGACCACCAGCCAGTCCTCGCCGGGCTCGCGTCGCATCTCGGGCACGGGGATGGTGCGGGCCCCGGACAGGTACTGCCCGGTCAGCGAGCGGGCGGTCGCCTTCAGGTCGGCCAGCGATCCCGACGACACCACCTCGCCCCCGTGCTCGCCGGCACCGGGCCCGATGTCGACCACGTGGTCGGCCACCTTGATGGTGTCCTCGTCGTGCTCGACCACGATCACCGTGTTGCCCAGGTCCCGCAGCCGGACCAGGGTCTCGATGAGGCGGTGGTTGTCCCGCTGGTGCAGGCCGATGGAGGGCTCGTCCAGCACGTACAGCACGCCGACCAGCCCGCTGCCGATCTGGCTGGCCAGGCGGATGCGCTGCGCCTCACCGCCCGCCAGCGTCCCGGCCGACCGGTTGAGCGTCAGGTAGTCGAGCCCCACGTCGAGCAGGAAGCGGACCCGGGCCCGCACCTCGCGCAGGACCCGGTCGGCGATGAGGTGGTCCCGCTCGGACAGCGCGATGCCGTCCAGGGCGGCGGCCGACCGGGCGATCGACATGTCGCACAGCTCGAAGATGTTCCGGCCGTCCACGGTGACGGCGAGCGTCTCGGGCTTCAGCCGGGCGCCGCCGCACTCCGGGCACGGCACCTCCCGCATGTAGCCCTCGATCTGCTCCCGCGACCAGTCCGACTCGGCCTCGCCGTGGCGACGCTGGAGGTAGGGCAGCACGCCCTCGTAGGCGGTGTCGTAGGAGCGTGTGCGCCCGTAGCGGTTGCGGTACTGGACGTGGATGCGCTTGGCCCCGGTGCCGTACAGCAGCGCCTTCTGCTCGCTCTTCTTCAGCTTCTTCCAGGGCGTGCGGGTCGAGAAGCCCATGGTCTCGGCCAGCGCCACCAGGACCCGGCCGAAGTACTCGTTGCGCCCGTTGGCCCACGGGGCGACGGCACCCTCGTCGATGCTGAGGTCGGTGTTGGGCACCACCAGCTCGGGGTCGACCTCGTAGCGGGTCCCCAGGCCGGCGCAGTGGGGGCAGGCGCCGTAGGGCGAGTTGAAGGAGAAGTTGCGGGGGGCCAGCTCGTCGAAGGACAGCCCGCAGTCCGGGCAGGCCAGATGCTGGCTGAAGTGCAGGACCTCGTCGTCCTCTGCGGCGCCGGCCTCCGAACCGTCCCGGGGCACGATCTGCACCTCGGCCACGCCCTCGGCCAGCCGCAGGGCCGTCTCCAGCGAGTCGGTCAGGCGGCGCTCGATGCCGTCCCGCCGCACCAGCCGGTCGACGACCACC
>DATLFQ010000097.1:0-4156 GCA_035540915.1 Acidimicrobiales bacterium | reverse complement strand
GCCGGGCCACCGCGGCCCCCGCCCGGCCGGCGGCGTGGGGGGCACCCGCGTCGGGGTCAAGTGCCTCCACGCCCACTACGCCTGGTTCCTGGCCGGCGGCGACGACCCCGTCGGCCGCTGGGCCGAGGAACGACTCCCGCCGCCTCGGTGAGCGCCGTGGCCGCCGTGGACTGCGGCACCAACTCCACCCGCCTGCTGGTGAGCGACAGGGCCGGCCGGGCCCTCGACCGCCGCATGCACATCACCCGGCTGGGCCAGGGCGTGGAGGCCAGCCGCCGCCTCGACGGCGCGGCCATCGACCGGACGGTGGCGGTCCTGGCCGGTTACCGCCGGGCCATGGACGAGCTCGGTGTGACGGGCTTGCGGGCCGTGGCCACGTCGGCCGCCCGCGACGCCACCAATCGCGACGAGTTCCTCGACGCCGCCGAGGCGGTCCTCGGCCGGCGCCCCGAGCTGCTGTCCGGCGAGGAGGAGGGCCGGTTGTCCTTCGCCGGCGCCACGGCCGAGCTCGACGGTGACGACGGCCCGTTCCTGGTCGTCGACATCGGTGGCGGGTCGACCGAGTTCGTCCTGGGCACCGAGGCGCCCGAGGCGGTGGCCTCCCTGGACCTGGGGTGCGTGCGCCTCACCGAGCAGTACCTGCACAGCGACCCGCCGCGCCCCGAGGAGCTGTCCCAGGCGATCTCGGTGGTGCACTCGTGGCTGGACGACATCCAGCGCGAGATTCCCGGCGCGGCGAGCGCCCGTCGGCTCGTGGGCCTGGCCGGGACGGTCACGACGGTGGCGGCCGTCGAGCAGGGCCTGGCCCGCTACGACCGCGACCGGATCCACCACTTCGTGCTGACCCGGGCGGCGGCCGAGGACGTCTTCCGGACGCTGGCCACCGAGCCGCGCCGCGACCGGGCCTTCAACCCGGGCCTGGAGGCTGGGCGGGTCGACGTCATCGTCGGTGGGACCGCCATCTTGGTGGCGGTCATGCGCCACTTCGGATTCGGCGAGTGCCTGGTGTCGGAGTCCGACATCCTCGACGGCCTCGTCGCGTCGCTGCTGGGCTGAAGGGTCCGGCACACGGTGGCCCGAGGTCACATCACGGCGCGTCGGTAGGATGGGCCACCGTGCCGGTGTCGGTCGTGGTGGTCTCGCATCGGTCGCACGAGTGGCTGCCGCTGTGCCTGGCCTCGGTACACGATTGCGACGACCTCGTGGTCGTGGACAACGGCTCGCCGGGGGGCGAGGTGGCCGAGGTGGCCCGCCGGGCGGGTGCCCGGGTGGTGCGCCTGCCGGTGAACGTCGGCTTCCCGGCCGGGGCCAACGCCGGCCTGGCCGCCGCCCGGGGCGACGTCATCGGTCTGCTGAACGACGACGCCATGGCCGAGCCCGGTTGGCTGCCGGCGTCGGCGGCCGCCCTGGAGGACCCCGACGTCGCCGCCGTCGCCCCCAAGCTGGTGTTCGCCCTGCCCCACGCCGAGATCCGCTTCGACGACGAGGCCCGGCGCATCGGCCGGGACATCCGCTGGTTCGGCCGCCCCATCCGGTCGGCCACCGTGGCCGGCACCGACGTGCTGACGCGGCTGGTCGGTCCGGGCATCCACCGCTTCGAGAACGGTGTGCTGGACGGCCAGCCGGGGCCGTGGCGCTGGACGAGCGGCCGTGACTCGTTCTACCTCGCGCTCCAGCCCGGTTGGCGGGCCGAGGACATCCTGCTGAACGGCGAGCCGGCCCCGGTGCTCCGGGAGGTCACGTTGGTCAACAACGCCGGCTCCTACCTCAGCACCGAGGGCCACGTCGGCGACTACGCCTACCTCACCCCAGACGACGGCACCTTCGACGAGCCCGCCGACCGCTTCGGCGCCTGCGGTGCGGCCATGGTCGTGCGGCGCGACACGGTGGCCCGGCTCGGGGCGTTCGCCGGCCGCTTCTTCGCCTACTACGAGGACGTCGACTGGTGCTGGCGGGCCCAGCTGGCGGGGATGCGGGTGCGGTTCGTACCCGCCGGTGTGGTGCGCCACGTCGGCGGGGTCACCAGCGGCGGTCCGCTGGCCGAGCGGGTGCGCAACCTGGCAGCCCGCAACCGGCTGCTGTGCCTGGCCCGAAACGCGCCGCTCGGCGTGCTGCGCTGGCAGGCCGGCGTGGTCCTGCGCCAGCCGCCGGTGGCCGGTCTGCGCCCGTCGCTCGCCCGTGCCCTGCCACAGGCGCTGGCCGATCGCCGCCGCCTGTGCCGCCACTGGTCTCGCACGCCGGCCGACGTCTGGAAGCAGTGGGCCGGCGTCGACGAGGTGTGGGGCCCGGTGCCGACGCAGCGCTGACACCCCGTCACGGTTCGCCGGGCGCGGGGGTCCGGGCCGCCAGGGCGGCGAGGGCCAGGGCGGCGGCCCCGCCTCCGCCGGCGGCCTCCACCACGCCGTCCACCGGCCAGGTGCCGACGCCCACCACGGGCCGGCCGAGTTTCAGCGCCAGCGCGATCTCCGACAACGTCCCGTAGCCCCTGCCGATGGCGACGACCGCGTCGGCGGCCCGCACCACCAGCAGGTTGCGGGCCTCGCCGAGCCCGGTCGGCAGGGCGACGGTCACCCACCGATTGGCGGCCGAGCGGTCGGGCCCCGGCAGCAGGCCGACGGTGGTCCCGCCGCCGGTGGCGGCCCCGCGGCAGGCTGCGGCCATGACGCCGCCCAGCCCACCGCACACGATGACCGCGCCGGCCCGGGCCAGCGCCTGGCCGGCCGCCTCGGCGTGCTCCTCGTCGGCCGGCGAAGCCTGCGCCGGGCCGATCACGGCGACGTAGGGCGGCACCGGCTCACCGTAGGTCCGGGCCGCATGAGGGCCCGGCCGGGACGGGGCGACATACTGGTGCCGTGATCCGGGCCATGGTGCCGCTGGAGCTGCGGGGCCGCCGCGTCCTGCTGCGGCCGCTGGGCCCAAGCGACTTCGCGGCATGGCGGGAGGTCCGCCGCCGCTGCCACGACTGGCTGACCCGCTGGGAGCCCCGTTCGCCGTCGGGCCAGGCCGACGTGGTGGAGGACCCCCGGGCGTTCGCGGCCCGGTGCGGGGCTCGCGACCGCGAGCGCCACCTCGGCACCGGCTACGGCTTCGGCATCTTCGTCGGGGACCGCTTCGCCGGCGAGATCAACCTCAACGGCATCCAGCGGGGCGCCTTCCAGAACGCCTACGTCGGCTACTGGATCGACCGCGACCTGGCCGGCAACTCCTACACGCCCGAGGCGGCCGCCGTGGCGTTCCGGTTCGGCTTCGAGGACCTGGAGCTGCACCGCCTGCAGGTGGCCATCATCCCCCGCAACCTGGCCAGCCGGCGGGTCGTGGCCAAGCTGGGGCTGCGCGACGAGGGGGTGGCCGAGCGCTACCTCGAGATCAACGGCCAGTGGGAGGACCACGTCCGCTACGCCATCACCGCCGAGGAGTGGCGCGAGCGGCGGGACGCCTTCGTCTCGACCTGGATCGCCTGACGGCGGTCGCGGCCGGGGCCGGCTCGGTGCCGGCCGGGCTACCGTGACTCGGGCCCGGGTGGCGGAATTTGGCCAGACGCGGAGGTCTTAAAAATCTCTGCCCCTCGGGGCATGCGGGTTCGAGTCCCGCCCCGGGCACCAACCGGCGGTGCCATGAGCACGTCGCGGTGGACGCCCAGGCCGAAGAAGCCGGCGGCCATGGCCACGAACACGGTCAGGTTCACGCCGAAGTGGAACCACACCGGATCGAGCACCGTGGTCACCGTCCCCGGCGGGTACTCGCCGCCCGACGCGAGGTACTGGACGATGCGGACCAGGTGCTCGACGACGTGGTAGCCCTGCACGGTCAGCGCCGCGCACAGGCCCCACCAGCCGATCCGGGCGTGCTCGCGCCATCGGGCCCTCGTCGTGGCGCCGGCGCCCACGGCGACCGCGATCAGGCACCACAGCAGGAACACGTTGGCACCCAGGTGGACCCACTCGAAGTCCAGGCCACCGATGAGCGTGCGGGCCGTGTCGTGGCCGAGGACCCGGAGCTGCACCGTCTCGATGGTGTGCTCGACCTGGTGGAACCCCTGGTAGGCGAGGGCGCCCGCGAACAGCAGGGCCACCCCCTGCCTCGTGCGCCACCGGCGCGGTGCCGGCTTGGACCGCGGTGGCGCGCTGGTCAACGCCGTCACCGTGCCAGCGTGGCA
>DATLFQ010000096.1:0-3858 GCA_035540915.1 Acidimicrobiales bacterium | reverse complement strand
ACGACCGGGAAGGCCCCGTGCGCCAGCCAGTAGCCGTCCCCACCGGGACTCGCGGCGATGGCGACGGTGCGCGCCTCGGACTTGGCGTCGTCGGCCTCGGCCGCTGATCCGCGTTCGAGGACGCCAAAGGCGTAGACCTGCCCGTCCTCGGCGGCCAGCCAGTAGCCGTCGCCGTCCGGCGACGCGGCCAGGCCGACGACGCCGCGGTCGATGGGCTTGTCGCCCATGGAACCGTGGAACGGCGCCTCGAAGGCAAAGATCCCGCCGTCGGACGCGACGAGCCAGTAGCCGTCGCCGCGCGGTGTGGCGGCCATGCCGACGACCGGCCGGTTGAGCGGCGTCGCGCCCATCGAGCCCCTGAACCGGGCGTCCCCGAAGGCAAAGATCCCGCCGTCGGACGCGACGAGCCAGTAGCCGTCGCCGCTCGGCGTGGCGGCCATGCCAACGACCGGCCGGTTGAGCGGCGTCGCCCCCATGGACCCGAGGAACGCTGCTTCGCCGAAGGAGAACACGCCGCCGTCGGCGGCGACCAGCCAGTAGCCGCCGCCGCTCGGCGTGGCCGCCATCCCGACGATTGGCTCGGCCAGGTCGATGGCACCCGCCGACCCGAGGAACGCGGCGTCGCCGAAGGAGAACACGCCGCCGTCGGACGCCGCCAACCAGTAGCCCTTCCCCGACGGGTGCCCCGCCATCGCCACGAGCGGGGCGGCCAGGTCCATCGGCGACGACGGACCGTGGTCGACGGCCGCCCCGTACGCCGTGACCGTGTTCGGGGACGGGGACTCGACGACCGTCGTTGCCGCCTCCTCCCCAGGAGCCCCCTGGGCACCGGCCGTCGCCGACGGAAGGCCGACCACGGCCAGGACGAGCGCGGCGGCGACCGCCCTCAGCGGCCACGTCGAACGACGATTCATGCTGCTCCCTCCATGTGTTCGGGGCGCCTCGGCGCCTCGCGTCACCGGTACGTCTCCGCTTCCCGTCGCACCGACCGCGCGCCGGCCACGGGCGGGCCCGTGGACGCCGCCTCAACAGTGGCGCCGCGGCGCGGGATCACGAACCGCAGTGGTCCGCCTGGCGGTGACGACGCGCCACGAGCCGCAACTGGACGAGCCGGCCGAGGGCGAGCGCCGCACCTACCCGGTCAGGGCGTGACTGACGCATCGACGCCCCCCTTGGCTGTTCCAAACGGACGGTGGAGCCGAGCTGGGCAAGTCGTCCTCAGGGCAGTCCGAGGGGGTTCCGCTGCACGGCTTCTTCCCAGCTGGACCGCCCCGGAACGCTACCGCGTGCGGTTCCTCTACCGGCGGCGCACGCACACCGACAAGGTGATGACACAGGGTGCGCACCACGCCGATCACGTCCCGCCACCCGGTGCCGTGGTCCGCAACGACAACCGGGCGGAGCTCCGGCACAGGGCGGCGGGATAACGGCCGGCCACGTGCACCACCGGCCGTCGTCCCGGCCGGTCGATGGTGCGGTCGCGGGGACCCCAACCGCGAGATTCTGCGATGTTTGTCACGTCGCAGTCCTGCCTTCATAATGGTTACGTGGACAAGTCTGCTTTCAAAAGTTCACTGCACAAGTCCAGTCATCGCAGCAGCGGTTTGAGCTGGTGGGGGGAACGACCAGGATGGATTCGCCACGGAACTTATTGGGTCTTGGCGCTGGGCCTCCTGCTGGCGAGTTTAGTCGACGATGATCCCGGAACCGTCTCCGACGCCGGAGACGATGAGGTTGCATGGTTCGTCTGGTTTGTGGTCGTCATACTCATCACCTGCGTGGCCGCGCTCGTCTATACGTTGAAGGAATGGCGACAGGTCGGCACAGCTCGAACCATCTCGAGGAGCCTCGTACTTTTCGCTTTTCTCTTGGCGTTCGCATCAGGTTGCCTGATTACGGCGAGACAGTGGGGAGTGGAAGTCGCGGCCTGCCAGCTAGTCGAGGCGCAGGAAGTCTGTGCCGGTGAGGCCTCCCCTCGGCAGGTCGTCGGCATGCTCGCTTGGCACGCTGCCGACGTCGTGCCGGTGCTCCAGGCGCCGCAGTCGTTCGAATGGGAGCGCCCAGCGCGGTCCGACAACATAGTGGTGGGCGCGAGCGTGGTACTGGTGCGCTTGTGGGTAGCCATCGGAGTTCTCGGAGTCGTCAAGCTCATCTGGGACAGCTGGGGCTTGACGAAGATCACGTGACGCGTCCAGCCGGGGAGAGCGAGTTCGCAGCGGCGGCGCCCGGCGGTCACTGCGACTGCGACACCGGTCGGTCAGGAGCATCCGGGCCCGCCGTCCCAGGTTGGTCGCGTAGGCCCAAGAGGGGGACGCCCAAGGTGGTGGCGCTCGGCCGGGGCGGCGCCAGCGATGGAAGGCGCCTTGCCGCCCAGGGCACGGCCTGAGTGCGTCAATGCCGTGGTGCTGCAAGGCCGTTGACCGACCATTGCAGTGGGCGTAACGTCGGAACGCGATGGCTGGTTCCTCTGGCACCGTCTCACAGTCGGCGGCTGCGGGTAGATGAGCGAGTACGGCCGACCCGGCCTGCGAGCTCTCGCCAAGCCCGAACGGGCCGAAGTCGTCGACCCAGGGGAGGCTGCGCTTGAGGTGACGGTTCGGAACGACGCCGGCGAACCGGTCCGGTTCAACCGGCATCAGGCCAGCCATCCTGCACTCGTCCTGCAGGTCAGAGACGAGCGAGACCGCCCGGTGCTGCTCGCGCCCCCATCTGCACCCGGAGCGGAAGACCTGGTCGTCGAAGAACTCGGGCCCGGCCAGTCGGTGCTCCTTCGCTACGCCGGATTCCTGGACCGAAGCCTCGACACCGGCACCTACCGAGTGCGGTACTTCTCGCCCTACCCACATCTCGGAGGGACGGAGGAAGCCCCTCTGTCGACGGATTGGGTGCCGATCTCGGTGCACTCGACGCAGGCTTTCCGGCCGGGCGTCGAGCTTCCCCAGTGGCCGCCTCCGTTTCCCCGGCCCCCGACGTGGTCCGTGCCACTCCGTCTCTCGGGCAAGTTGGTCGACGTCCTGGCACGACGACTGGGTTTCCTCGCGTGCCAGGGTGTCCTGGAGCAGGAGATCGACGAGCAGCGGACGGAGACCATCTCGAACGCACCTCCGGGCTCAGAGGCTTGGAACGGCACCTACGGTTGGCGGGCGCGGTTCCTGGTGAGGGTCGAGGAAGCATCGTGCCGCGTCAGCGTGACGATTCGGATCCGCCTCGTCGGGACCATCACGAGCGGGCAGCGGTCCGCCTGGGAGAGTGCAATCCGTGACGCCTGGTCGGGCCTGTTCAAGGTCTGCGCCAATCGCCAGCCCTGCTGCGTGAACGGTTTCCCGATCCACGTCGCCGTGCAGTTCGTCACCTCCGGTGAGCACCAGGTCGTGAACGTCGGGACCTCGACCACGAACATGGGCAACTGGGGCGCCACCGACACCGTCGACGTCTCTCATGAGGCAGGACACATGCTCGGTGCCCTCGACGAATACTTCACCGTCAATGGGGTCGACTACGGGTTGGGACGGCAGGCGGACGGTGCCATCATGAACAACCCTGCCAACCCGCCCGCGGCGCGCCATTACGACCTCATCCTGCAGGCTGTGCGAGGCCTGACCGGCGGCGCGGGCTGCACCCAACCGGTCTCGGCCATGTGTGGGTAGGACGGCGTCCATTCAAGCCAGCGTGAACGTGGATCCGGCGGCGGGACGACCAGAGGACATGGTCGCCGAGGCGACGCTGTGGAACGACGACGCGGTCGAGGTGAGGATGAATCTAGCGCCGCTCGCTGGACCGTCTCTCGCCCTGCAGATCCTCGACGCGCACGGTTCGCCGCTTCTCCTGCCGCCGCCCCCGGTCCCAGGTGGCGAGCCG
>DATLFQ010000095.1:0-16611 GCA_035540915.1 Acidimicrobiales bacterium | reverse complement strand
GCCTTCGGCGACGCCACCTTCCTGGGGTCCACCGGGGGGAGGCGCTTGGCGTCGTCGATCGTGGGAATGGCGTCCACGCCGAGCGGCAAGGGCTACTGGCTGGTGGCCGGCGACGGCGGCATCTTCGCCTTCGGCGACGCCACCTTCCTCGGGTCCACCGGCGCGACGCGACTGGCGTCGCCGATCGTGGGGATGGGCGGCTAGAGGACGCGTCAGCAGCGACGGAGCCTCCGCCCACCGCATCGGCACACGACGGCCAGGCGCTCACGCCGAACGCAGAGGTCACGAAACGACAAGACGCCGGTGCGCTGCTCCATTGGCCGCGGCAGGGCGCCGCCTCGCCTCAGAAGGCGGGGCAATTTCTCCCATTGCGGCCAGTTCGTGACCGCGATGCCCCGCCTACTCTTCGCGGACGCGATGAGATGGGCGCTGCCGGAGCGTCCGACCCGGAAACCACGTGCGAGCCGTCCCGGCGACCGCCACGATGGCGCCGGACGGCATCCGCAGGGCCAGTCCAAGGTGGACATCGATGTTCGCTCGACTCGGGCCCTGGTGCCACGACCGCGGGAGGCTCGTCGCCGCCGGCGCCGACGGCTGCGGTGTGGAACCTCGTCCCGACCACCGGGCCGCAGGACGGGGCCACCACCGGCCTGGTCGACCGCCTGCGCGACGACGTGCTGCCGGCGCCGGAGGCGGCGATCGGCACGCAGGTCGTCGTCACCGGCACCGTGGCGGTGAACGTGGACTTCTCCGACTTCCTGTCGGCGCGGCTGCCCTGCCTGTTCGTGGCCGTGCAGGGCCTGTCCTTCCTGCTGCTGATGGTCGTCTTCCGGTCGGTGCTGGTCCCGCTCAAGGCGGTGGTCATGAACCTGCTCTCGATCGGCGCCGCGTACGGCATCGTGGTGGCGCTCTTCCAGTGGGGCTGGCTCAGCGACGTCACCGGTGTCCAGCCGGCGCCGATCGAGCCGTGGGCCCGGATGATGTTGTTCGCCATCGTGTTCGGCCTCTCGATGGACTACGAGGTCTTCCTGCTGTCGCGGGTGCGGGAGGCGTGGCGCCGCAGCGGCGACAGTCGAACCTCGGTCGCCGACGGGCTGGCGGCGACGGCCAAGGTGATCACCGCGGCCGCCGCCATCATGGTGGTCGTCTTCGGCAGCTTCATCCTGGAGAACGACCGGGGGGTGAAGCTCATGGGGACCGGCTTGGCGGCGGCCACCATCGTGCGGATGCTGCTGGTACCGGCCACCATGGAGCTGCTGGGCGACCGGAACTGGTGGCTGCCCCGCTGGCTGGACCGGCTCCTGCCGAGCATCGACGTCGAGGGCCGCCGCGACTCCCTCGACGACGGCGGGACGGGCGAGCGCCAGCCCGCGCTCTCCGGCACGAGCTGAACCGCCCACGGCGCCAATCCCCGGGACATCCGGCGACTGCGCCCCGAGGCGCGTCATGGGCGCTCCGCCCGCCCGTCATTGAGGCGAATGACGTGCCGGAAGTCACCACCTCGCGACCGTCCCGGTCGCTTACGATCCGGAGGCCGAGCCGCGCCCGCAAAGGTGCCGAGGAGGACGCACGAAGTTGTGACGTTACCGCCGGGCCGCCGTCTTCCAAAGACCGGAAACACCGGCTACACAACGATAATTCGACGAATCCGACAATTTCGACTTTCCCGCAACGTCCGAATGCCACCAGTATCTCGAAAGGTCCCCGATGTCCGTCAAGGCCGAATCATGCAAGGACCTTTGGCCCTACCGCCGGGTAACGGCGGGTCGCAACATCTGAGTCGGAGCTGCGGGGAAAGAACGGCGATGAAGGCGGAGCTGGAGGAGACGGTGGTGGGACACATCCGACCTCGCGCAGCGGCGTTGGCCGAGGCGGCAGTCGCGGTCGGTGGCGGCGCACGAGGACCGCGCTGATGGCCATGAACCTGCGGGCCATCAACCCGCGATCGAAGACGTCCCAGGCGGTGCCGGCCACCCCGATCACGCCGGTGTCGCTGGCGCCCGAGCCGGCCATGGCGCCGACGTCGAAGTTCCTTCGGCGGTTGCTGGTGGGAAGCGACGCCCTGGCCATCGCCGCGTGCTGGTCGGCCGCGCTGGTGGTGCTGGGCGGGCACGAGGGTACCGGCGTCGGGTTGGTCGCCGCCGTGGCCGCCATCACCGGCCTGGGGCTGATCCTGCTGGCGAGCCAGGAGCTGTACCTGGGCCGCGTCTGCCGGGTGCGGGAGCTCGAGGTCAGCCGGCTGGCGCGCGTTTCGGTGCTGGCCGGCCTGATCGTCAACTTCGCCGGCGGGCTGGTGCAAGTCGACCTCAGCCCCGGTCGCGTGGTCCTGACCTGCGGGCTGATGTGGGTGGCGCTGTGCCAGACCCGCTGCGCCTACACCGCGTGGCTCCGCCGCCAGCGCGCCCGTGGGCTCCACACCCGGCCGGTGGTCATCGCCGGGTCGAACGACGAGGCCCGCTCGATCGAGCGCCACCTGGCCGAGCACCCCGAGCTGGGCTTCACACCGGTGGCGATCGTCTCGTCGTCGTCGGCGGTCACCGCCGCGCTGGCCCAGCACAAGTCCGACTCGGTGATCCTGGTCACCAGCGCCTTCGGTGCCACCGAGCTGAACCGCCTGACCCGCCGCCTCCTCAGCGAGGAGGTCCACCTGCACCTGTCCTGGGGCCTCAGCGGCATCGACCACCGCCGCCTGCGCGCCCAGCCCCTGGCCCGGGAGCCGATGTTCTACATCGAGCGCCTGACCGTCTCGCCGTGGCAGCTCGCGGTCAAGCGTGTCGTCGACGTCATCGGCAGCGTCGTCGGCCTCGTGCTGACGCTGCCGGTCCTCGCCGTCGCCGCCGTTGCCATCAAGCTCGACAGTCCCGGGCCGGTGCTGTTCCGTCATGAGCGGATCGGCCGCGGCGGCCGCCCGTTCACCGTCTACAAGCTGCGCACGATGGTGGCGGACGCCGCGAGCCAGCTGCACCTGGTGTTGGCCGACAACCAGCGGCGGGGCCCGCTCTACAAGTCGCACAACGACCCTCGCGTGACCCGGGTGGGCCGCTGGCTGCGGGCGTTGAGCATCGACGAGCTGCCCCAGCTCGTGAACGTCCTGACGGGCACCATGAGCCTGGTCGGCCCCCGCCCCGCACTGGCGCACGAGGTCGAGCAGTTCGACGACGACCTGCGCGACCGCCACCGGGTGCGGCCCGGCATCACCGGCCTGTGGCAGATCGAGGGCCGGGACGACCCCTCGTTCGACGCCTACCGGCGACTGGACCTGTTCTACATGGACAACTGGTCGCTGGAGCTGGACTTCGTGATCCTCCTGGCCACGGCGCGCGCCGTCGCCGTGCAGGCGATCTGCGACATCCGGAGGAAGTGGAAGCCGGGAGCCGGGTCGGGGCGCGGCACGACCGTCGAGTTCGACGAGGTCGACCTGTCGACTACCGCCATCGAGGTCAGCCCGCCGCCGGTCGAGCTGCTCGCCGCCGCCGGCGACCTCGCCGACGGGACGGCCGCCGTCCACGAGTCCGACCGCGCCGGCTAGCAGCTAGCGTTCGCCCTGCACGAGGGCGGCGGACCACCTCGACCAACGCAGAGCACGACCGGGGGGCCAACGATGCGCAAGGTGAAGCTGGTTCTCCTGGTCGCCGCCATGGCAGCCGGGACGTTGGTGGGGAGCGAGGCTCCGGTCGGGGCGGTGACCCAGCAGTTCACCTGGTTCGACCAGGCGCTGGTCCACGACAAGGACCGCTACGCCGAGCTGACGTCGCCGGCGCAGGTCTCGAACTGGACGAGCCCGGTGAACTGGGCCGGCGGCCGGGTCTACATGCGCATGCAGATCACGGCCAAGCCGTCCACCAAGGCGGTGGACGCCCAGGTCTGCGTCTGGCGCAACAGCTTCGCCGAGGAGACCTGCAGCCCGAAGCACCGCTACACCTCCACCGGCGTGCAGTGGGTCGACCTCGGCGTCCCGAACAACTGGTGGAAGAAAAACGGCACCTGGAGCTGGGCGTCGCCGTTCAGCCCCGTGCGGATCATGATGAAGGACGCCGCCACCCAGAAGCTGCTGATGAGCAGCCGGTGCGGCGCCTCCTGCTACACCGGCACCGACCTGGCCAACCACGTGCCCATCAGCCTGACCGCGTCGGCCATCGTCGTGGCCCCCGGGGCGACGCTGGCCCCGCCCAGCAGCTGGGCGGGTTGCCCGACCGCGTGGAGCCCGGCCTGCCCGGGCGGCGGCGGCACGACCAACACGGCGCCGGTCGTGAGCGCGGGCCCCGACCGCACCGCCTCGGGTGCGCCCGCCACGGTCGCGCTGGCGGGGACCGTGTCCGACGACGGGCTGCCCAATCCTCCGGGTGCGACCACGGCGTCGTGGTCCATGGCGTCCGGCCCCGCGGCCGTCTCCTTCTCGGCACCGTCGGCGCCGTCGACCAACGTGACCCTGCCCGAGGTGGGCACCTACGTCCTGCGGCTGGCGGCGTCCGACGGCGCTCTGTCCGCCTCGGACACCGTCAGCGTCACCGTCGGCACCTCGTCCCCGCCTCCGGGAAGCGGCCCGGTGGCGCTGGTCGCCGGGAGCTCGGGCCCGCCCTCGGGCGATGTGCCCCTGCGCAACCGCCTGACGGCGGCCGGCCACACCGTCACCGTCGTGGACGACGACGCGCTGACCCAGGCCGCGGTGCAGAACGCAAAGCTGATCGTGATCGCCTCGTCCGTGGTCCCGTCCAAGATCCCGACCTGGTTGGGCAACCTGGCCACGCCGGTGCTGTCGTCGGAGGTGTACGCCTACGGCGCGTTGCGCCTCGGCAGCTCGCCGTCGGAGCACGCCAGCCAGACGCGCGTCGACATCGTCACGCCGTCCAGTCCGCTGGCCGCCGGGCTCAGTGGTTCCGTCAACGCGGTCACCTCGGCCGCCACCTTCGGTTTGGGCGTGCCGCCCGCTGGCGCCACCGTCGTGGCCCGCTCGCCAGCTGCGTCGAGCAAGGCGGCGGTGTTCGCCGTGGACACCGGCGGCGCGCTCACCTCGGGTACCGCACCGGCCCGAAGGGTCGGCTTCTTCCTCGCCTACGATGCGCCGCCCAAGCTCTCCGCACAGGGCGGCTCCCTCTTCGACGCCGCGGTGGCCTGGGCGCTCGGCGGCACGGCGCCGCCGCCACCCCCGCCGTCCGGCCGGCCCTGGGCCGACGCCCGCAACTACCGCGTCGCACTCACCGTGCCGGCGGGCGGCCATGCCCGGGGGCAGACGGCCGTCGACCTGCCCCTCGACCTCGGGGCGGCGCGGGCCAGCGCAGGCGGCTCGGGGACGGCCGACCCGAACCTGCTCCGGCTCGTCGAGGTCGACGGCACCGGGGCGGCCATCGACCTGAACGTGCCGTTCCAGTTCGACCGGTCGGCGCCCGGGGCGACCTCGGGGACGCTGACGCTCCTGCTCACCGGCACCACGGCGGCCGGCGGCGAGCGTCGCTACGACGCGTACTTCGACGTCGTCGGGAGCACCGTGACCCCCGTCGTCGTCACCCCGCTGGTGTCGCTCGCGTCGGTTGTCGACGCCGGCCAGGACAGCTACCGGGTGACGACGCCGAACGGCACGTGGTACTACCACCGCCAGGGCGGCGGCTTCTCCAGCCTGGTGGACCCGGCCGGCAACGACTGGCTCAACTACAGCACGGCCGCCCGGTCGGCAGGGGAGTTCCGCGGCATGCCGAACGCGGTCTACCCGGCCGGCCACTTCCACCCGGGCGCGACGTCGTCGACCACCACCGTGGTCAACCAGGGCCCCCTGAAGGTGACGCTTCGTTCGGTCACCTCAGACGGGTGGCAGGCGGTCTGGGACCTCTTCCCCGACCGGTCGCGCATGACGATGGTCACCGCGCCGGCCAACTACTGGTTCCTGTACGAGGGCACGCCGGGGGGCCAGATCGACCTGACCTCCGACGTCGTGATCCGTCCCGGTGGGTCGGTGACACCGCTCTCCCAGTCCGTCTCGGGCGACCTCGCGAACCCCGAGTGGACCGCGTTCGCCGACACGAACCGGAACCGGTCCATCCTCCTCGCCCACCACCAGGGCGACGCGGCGGCGGACAACTACTACCTGATGGAGGGCAACATGACCGTCTTCGGCTTCGGGCGGTCGGGGACGAACCGCTACCTCACAGGGACGCGCCAGTTCAGCGTGGCTCTGTCGGCGACGGCGGCCACGTCCGCCGTGACGGCGGCCGGGCAGGGGCTTGCCGCCCCGCTCGCCGCCACCGTCGGCGCCGCCGAGGTCAAGCCGGCTCCCTGACCGCGCCACCGGACAGTGCCCCGGCTGCGCCGGAATTGGTGCCAACTTCACCTATCGGGCGGCTCGGCCGGCCCGGATCCTGCGGTTGGGACCTTCGGCCCTAGTCGCCCGCGCCGGAGTCGGCGGACACTTTCCACTGACTGGGGAGCGTGCGTGTTGTGGTGCGGGGCATCGGGGGTGCGCAGGGCCGGCGGCGGCGGCGGAATTGTGCCGAAGGGGTGGTCGCAGCCCAGCCTTCCTTCCTGGTCGTTGTGACCGGCGAACTGACCACCGAAAGAAAGCTGAGGGACCGATGTGAGAACGGCAAGACCGATAAGGACGGTCGTCGCCGCGACGGCGGCGATGGTGAGCTTGTACGGCCTGGCGGCGGTGCCCGCCTCGGCGGACGGGACGGAGACGTTGGGCCCGCCCGTGGGCGTGGCCATCGCGAAGGGCTCAGGGATCGTGGCCG
The DNA here is from genome assembly GCA_035540915.1 of Acidimicrobiales bacterium. GTDB lineage: Bacteria > Actinomycetota > Acidimicrobiia > Acidimicrobiales > DATLFQ01. The sequence continues at coordinate 9,889 of DATLFQ010000095.1, read as the reverse complement.
GCGGGGTCGGTCTCGTGAACGGGCCCGGGACGTTGAACGTCAACGTGCCCGCCAATGCGGGCGTCACGCAGGCACTCCTGTACTGGGAGGGCCAGCACAGCGACAACTCGGCGGGCGACAGCACGATCGTCGTGAACGGGCAGACGATCCAGGGAACGAAGATCGGCGGACCGACGTTCTTCTTCGTCCAAAACGGCATTCGCGTCACGAGCACCGCGTTCCGGGCCGACATCACCTCCCGCAAGCTCGTGAAGCCGGGGGCCAACGCGCTGGCGGTGTCCGGCCTGAGCAACAACGTCTCCAACAACGGTGCCGGCCTAGTCGCCGTGATCGACGACGGCTCCGACGTGGCGTCCATCCAGGTGCGTGACGGTCTGGACCTGGCGTTCGCCAACTTCACCGGCCAGCTCCAGACCACCACGCCCCAGACCTTCACGGTCCCGGCGGCGTCGTTCTCCCGCACGGCCAAGCTGAACCTCCAGGTGGCCAGCGCCGAGGGCAACCGCCCCCGGCCCAACGCCGTCCGGATCCAGGTCGGCAACGCCGCGCCGGTCGAGATCTTCAACACCTTGAAGAGCACCAACGGCCCGGAGTGGGACAGCGTGGACTTCCCGGTCGTCATCCCGGCCGGCGTCACCACCGTGAAGGTCCAGGTGCTGTCGAAGTCGGACGGCAGCGGCAACCTGCCGTCGTCGATCGCGTGGGTGGCGGCGACCCTGGCCGTCGGCACCTGCCCGCCGGCCTCGGCCACGCCCGCCAACACGTCCGGTTCCGCCTATGGCGTCGACGCCCGGGCCCTCGGCCTCACGCTGGCCGACAGGCTCAACTACGTCGAGAGCAAGGCGCCGGGCGAGCCGGCCAACTCGGCGGCCCAGCTGTTCAACGTCGACTCGCCGAACCTCGTCAAGGCGGCGGTCGTCACGACCAGCTCGAACTCGTCGCTCAACCCGTCGGCGACGACGGCCAGCGCGACGGTCCTCGACGCCAACCTGTTGAACGGCCTCGTCACCGCCAGCGTCGTCAAGGCCGTGTCGCAGTCGACGGCCTCCACGAGTGGTGCGACGACCAGCTCGGCGGGCTCCACCATCTCCGGCCTGAAGGTCAACGACGCCGCGGTGAACGTGGCGCCCAACACCAAGGTGCTCGTGAAGAACCCGCTGAACGCGCTGCTGCCAGCGGTGGCCGAGCTGTACATCTACGAAGAGGTCAAGAGCAGCTCGTTCGGCAGCGGCGCCTCCAAGTCGGCGCACTCGGTCAACATGCTGCGGCTGCGGGTCCTCAGCTCGATCTTCGGCGTCGCCCCGGGGACGGAGGTCGTCCTCGCCCACGCCGAGAGCCGGGCCCAGTCCCCCACGTTGAACTGCCCGCAGACCAAGAGCGTGAGCGGTGAGGCCTTCACCGCCCTGGTCAAGGGCAACCTCGGCGGCCAGCAGCTGGCGGAGACCAAGATCGGCGACGCCGTCCTGCCCGCCACTGGCGGCTCGGACAGCGACACCACCACGGCCAACGTGCCGGGCGTCGTGTCGTCGACCACGGCCTCCAACACCACCAGCGGGTCGCTCACCCCGACCCCGAACGCGACCTCGCGCTCGGTGACGCAGGGCGTGAGCCTGTTCAACGGTGCCATCACCGCCGACCTCCTGGACGTCCAGGCCACCAGCGCCGCCAACGGCACGACGGCGAGCACCAACTTCGCCGTGAAGCTGGCGAACCTGAAGATCGGCGCCACCACCGTCGACACCAACCCGTCGCCCAACACCCAGTTCGTGGTGCCCCTCGGCGGCAACACGTTGGTCTCGGTGATCGTCAACGAGCAGGTGAAGTCCGGCAACACCTCCACCGACACGGCCGGCACGGTGAACGCCCTGCACGCCCGGGTCTTCGTGGGCAACGTGCTCACCGGCGAGGTGATCGTGGCCTCCGCGCACAGCGACGCCCACTTCTAGCAACCTCGCAGTTCCGTCGTTGCGAGGGGCCTCCGGACCACGGTCCGGAGGCCCCTCGGCCTTCCTGGCCGTGCGTTCGAGGCGTGGGTGATGGCGTACAATGCCGACAGCGGTCAGCGGGCGGAGCGCGCCGTCTCCGGGGACGTCGCCTCCCGCTGCCGGGCCGGCCCGGCCGGATGTCTCCCACGATTGCGACAGTGGAGGAGCGCGGATGAAGGTGGCAATCCTGGCCGGCGGCGTGGGGACACGGCTGGTGGAGGAGACCGAGGTCAAGCCCAAGCCCATGGTGGAGATCGGCGGCGTCCCGATCCTCTGGCACATCATGCGCCATTACGCCCACTACGGCTTCCAGGAGTTCGTCGTGGCGCTCGGCTACCGGGGTGAATACATCAAGCGGTACTTCGTCGAGTACTGCTCGCTGGTCAACGACCTCACCATCGACGTCGGTCGTGGCGAGGTGACGGCCCACGGTGGCGAGCGGCCCAACTGGACGGTCGACCTGGTCGACACCGGCCAGGAGACCCAGACGGGCGGACGCATCAAGCGGCTCCAGCCCCACGTCGGCGACGGCACCTTCATGCTCACGTGGGGGGACGGCGTGTCGGACGTGGACCTGCCGGCCCTGCTGGAGTTCCACCGGTCGCACGGCAAGCTGTGCACCCTGACGGCGGTCCGCCCACCGGCCCGGTTCGGCCACCTCGAGCTCGAGAACGGCCACGTGGTCGAGTTCTCCGAGAAGCCCCAGACCGGAGAAGGCTGGATCAACGGTGCCTTCTTCGTCTGTGAGCCCGGCGTGTTCGACTACATCGACGGCGACACCACGGCGTGGGAGCGCGAGCCGTTGGAAGGGCTGGCCAAGGACGGGCAGCTGATGGCCTACCAGCACCAGTCGTTCTGGCAGTGCATGGACACCCTGCGGGACAAGCACCTGCTGCAGACGCTGTGGGAGTCCGGCCAGGCCCCCTGGAAGGTGTGGAGCTGATGCGGGTCCTGGTCACCGGCCACCGCGGGTACATCGGCGCCACCCTGGTGCCGATGCTGCTGGCCCGCGGCCACGAGGTCGCCGGCCTCGACAGCGGCCTGTTCGAGGGATGCGACTACGGCGGATCGCTGGTCGAGGTGCCGTGGGTGCGGCGCGACGTCCGTGACGTCACCGAGGAGGACGTCGCCGGTTTCGACGCCGTCATCCACCTGGCCGCGCTGTCCAACGACCCGCTGGGCGACCTCGACGCCGACATCACCTACGACATCAACCACCGGGGCGCGGTGCGGGTGGCCGAGACGGCCAAGCGGGCCGGGGTGGCGCGGTTCCTGCAGTCGTCCAGCTGCAGCCTGTACGGCGCCCACGGGAACGACTACATCGACGAGTCGGCCGAGTTCAACCCGGTGACGCCGTACGGGCGGGCCAAGGTCCTGGCCGAGCGGGACATCTCGGCGCTGGCCGACGACGACTTCAGCCCCACGTTCCTGCGCAACTCCACCGCCTTCGGCTTCTCGTGCCGGCTGCGCGGTGACCTGGTGGTGAACAACCTCACCGCCTACGCAGTCAGCCTGGGCGAGGTGCGCCTGAAGAGCGACGGGATGCCCTGGCGGCCGCTGGTCCACATCGACGACATCGCCCAGGCCTTCGTCGTGCTGCTGGAGGCCGACCGCGAGCGGGTGCACGACGTGGCCCTCAACGTGGGCCGCACCGGCGAGAACTACCGCATCCGCGAGGTGGCCGAGATCGTGGGCGAGGAGGTTCCCGGCAGCGTGGTCGCCTTCGCCGAGGGCGCCGGCCCCGACGCCCGCAACTACCGGGTCAACTGCGACCGGATCATCGAGCTGTTCCCCGAGTACCAGCCCACCTGGACCGTGCGGGACGGGGTGCGCCAGCTCCACCAGGCGTTCCTGCACCACGGTCTCGACGTCGACACGCTGCACAGCGGCAAGCTGACCCGCATCGCCCATGTGCGCGAGATGCTGGCCGACGGCCGCCTGGCCCCCGACCTGCGCTGGGCGTCACCGGTGAGCGCGGTGGCCCCGTGACCGGCCCGGCCGCCGAGTCCACCTGCCGGTCGTGCGGCGAGCCCGGCCTGGCCACCTTCCTGTCGCTCGGCAAGACGCCCCTGGCCGACGCGCTGGTGTCGGTGGGCGACGACTTCGACGCCGAGGAGCACTTCCCCCTCGACGTGGCCTTCTGCCCGACCTGCACCCAGGTGCAGATCCTCGAAGAGGTGCCGGCCGAGAAGATGTTCGTCGACAACTATCTCTACTTCTCGTCGTTCTCGGACGAGCTGTTGCGCCACAGCCGCGAGAACGCCCTGCGACTGATCGCGGAGCGCCGCCTGGGGCCAGACAGCCTCGTGGTCGAGGTGGCCAGCAACGACGGCTACCTGCTGCGGAACTTCGTCGAGGCGGGGGTGCCGGTCATCGGCGTCGATCCGGCCCCCGACCAGGCGCGGGTGGCCAACGAGAACGGCGTGCCGACGCTGGCCCGATTCTTCGGCACCGAGCTGGCCGCCGAGCTCGTCGCCGAGGGCAGGCGGGCCGACGTCATCGTCGCCAACAACGTCATGGCCCACGTGCCCGAGCTCAACGACGTGATGGCCGGGGTGGCGCTGCTGCTGGCCGACGGGGGCGTGGTCTCGATCGAGAACCCCTACGTGCGCGACCTGGTCGACCACGTGGAGTTCGACACCATCTACCACGAGCACCTGCTGTACCACTCCTGCACCTCCATCGAGCGGCTCGCCCGCCGCCACGGGCTGGTCCTCAACCACGTCGAGAACTTCCCGCGCCTGCACGGGGGGACGCTGCGCTGGCTCCTCGGCCGCACCGAGAAGCGCAGCGCGGCGGCGACGGCCTTCCTGGAGTCCGAGCAGGCCTCGGGGCTCACGTCGCTGGCCTACTACGAGGGGTTCGCGGCCCGGGTGGAGCGGGTCCGCCGAGATTTGCGCGCGCTCATCGAGCGCCTGCGGGGCGAAGGGGCCACGGTCGCCGCGTACGGCGCCGCCGCCAAGGGGGCCACCCTGCTGAACACCGTCGGGCTGACCACCGACCTGGTCGAGTTCGTGGTCGACCGCAACACCCACAAGCAGGGCCGGCTGATGCCGGGTACCCACCAGCCCATAGAGCACCCCTCGGCCCTGGTGGACCGGCGCCCGGACTACGTCCTGGTCCTGGCGTGGAACTTCCTCGACGAGATCATGGCCCAGCAGCAGGAGTACTCGGCGCTCGGCGGCCGCTTCGTCGTGCCGGTGCCCGAGCCGAGGATCGTGGAGGCACCGTGAGCACCACCACCTGCCCGGCCTGCGGTGCCGGCGACATCCGCATCTTCCACGAGCAGCTCGGCGTGCCGGTGAACAGCTGCCTGCTGCTGGACGACCGTGAGACGGCGCAGGCCTTCCCCCGCGGCGACCTGGTGCTGGGCTTCTGCCGGGCCTGCGGCTTCATCTCCAACACCGCCTTCGACCCGGTGCGGTCGGAGTACTCCAGCCGCTACGAGGAGACGCAGGGCTTCTCGCCCCGCTTCCGGGCCTTCTCCCAGGAGCTGGCCCGCACCTGGGTGGAGCGTCACGGGCTCCAGGGACGCTCGGTCCTCGAGATCGGGTGCGGCAAGGGGGAGTTCCTCGTCGACATGGTGGAGGCCGGTGCGGGCTCGGGCATCGGCATCGACCCCAGCTTCCGGGCCGACCGGATGGACTCGGCCGCCGCCCAGCGCATCCAGTTCATCGCCGACTTCTACAGCGACGCGTACGCCCACCTCGGCGCCGACGCCGTCGTCTGCCGGCACACCCTGGAGCACCTGCCGGCGGTGGCCGACTTCGTGGCGCTGGTCCGGCGGTCCATCGGCGACCGGACCACCACCGTCCTGTTCGAGTTGCCCGACGTGGCCCGGGTGCTGGAGGAGGTCGCCTTCTGGGACGTCTACTACGAGCACTGCTCCTACTTCAGCCTGGGCTCGATGGCCCGGCTGTTCCGGGCCCAGGGCTTCGACGTCACACACCTGGACCTGGCCTTCGGCGACCAGTACCTGCTGCTGGACGCGGTGGCCGGTGCCGACGCCGGCACCGGCCCGCCCCGGCCGCTGCCCGGCGAGGACGACATGGCCCGACTCGAGGCGGCCGTGGACCACTTCGAGGCCGAGTACCCCCGGCGCGTCGCCGCGCTGCGCGACGACCTGCGAGGTGCGGCGGGCAGCGGCAGGCGGACCGTCATCTGGGGGGCCGGCTCCAAGGGCGTGTCGTACCTGACCACCCTGGCGCTGGAGAACGAGATCGAGGTGGCGGTCGACATCAACCCGCACAAGCAGGGGATGTACATGGCCGGCACCGGCCAGCGGATCGTGGGGCCGGAGTTCCTGGCCGAGTACCGGCCCGACCTCGTCGTGGCCATGAACGACATCTACCTCGACGAGATCCGGGCCGAGCTGGACCGGGTCGGCGTGGCGCCGGAGCTGGTGGGCGCGTGACGTCCTTTGACCCGGCAGCGGCGGGCTGCCGGGTCTGCGGCGCCGACCGGAAGCGCACCCTCCTCACCGTCGAGGCGGTGCCCGTCAACTCCTCGGCGCTGCACCACAGTGCGGCCGAGGCGGTGGGCGCCCCCCAGGGCCGGCTCGAGCTGACGCTGTGCGAGGCGTGCGGGTACGTCCGCAACCGCGCCTTCGACCCCGCGGTCCTGGCCTACGAGGCGGACTACGACAACGCGCTGGACTTCTCGCCGAAGTTCCGCCAGTACCTGGCCGCCCTGGCCGAGGAGCTGGTCGACCGCTACGGCCTGGCGGGGCGCGACGTCGTCGAGATCGGGTGCGGGCAGGGCCGCTTCCTGGCCGAGCTGTGCCGGGACGGCCGCAACCGGGCGGTCGGGTTCGACCCGACCTTCCGGCCCGGCGACGAGGAGCTGCCGCCCACGGTCACCGTGGTGCCCTCCCTGTTCGACCCCGCCACCGACGCCACACCGGCCGACCTCTTCTGCGCCCGCCACGTCCTCGAGCACCTGGACGACCCGCTGGGCTTCCTTCGCGACCTCCGCCCGGCCGTCGCCTCCCGAGGCGCGGCGCTGTACCTGGAGGTGCCGGCCGGCGAGGCCGTGTTCGCCGGGGACGGCTGCTGGGACCTGCCCTACCAGCACGTCTCGTTCTTCTCGGCGCCCACGTTGGTCGCCCTGCTCGGGCGGGCCGGCTACGCCGTCACCGACGTCCGCCACCGCTTCGGCGACCAGTACCTGTCCGTCGAGGCTCGCGCCGAGGGGGCCGACCCCGTGCCCGCGCCCGACCTCGACGGCTTCCTGGCGCGCGCCCGCGAAGGAGCGAGGAGCCTGCACGACCGTCTGCAGCGGGCCCGCGAGCTGGTCGAGGTCGAGACCGGGGCGGGCCGGCCGGTCGCCCTCTGGGGCGCCGGCGCCAAGGCGGTCACGTTCCTGTCACTCCTGGGCACGCCCATCTCGGCGGCGGTGGACCTCAACCCCCGCAAGCAGGGCACCTACCTGCCGGGGTGCGGGCTCCGGGTGCGCGCTCCGGGGGACCTGGCCGAAGTCCGGCCGGCCACCGTCTTCGTCTTCAACCCGATGTACCGGGACGAGATCGCCTCGTCCCTGGCGGACCTCCGGGTCGACGCCGAGGTGGTCCTGGCCTGATCACTCCGGCTGGGCCACCGGCCGGGAGTGGGGCGCTACGCGGCCACGTCCTCCAGCAGCCGGTGGGCCAGGCGCTGCAGCGAGCCGGCCACCGGCCCGTCCAGCTCCGGGACGTCCAGGGAGGCGGCGGCCCGATCGGCGTACTCCCGGGCGACCGCCGCCGAGGCGGCGATCGCCGGGCTGGCCCGGACGATGTCGCGGGCCTTGTCGCGCTCGGGGGCGTCGAGCGGCGTGCCCAGCAGGGGGCGCAGCTCGGGCCCGGCGGCGGGGTCGGCCAGCGCCAGGATCACCGGGAGGGTGTAGATGCCCTGGACCAGGTCCTGCCCGGCCGCCTTGCCGAGCGACTCGTCGGTCCCGATCACGTCGAGCACGTCGTCGCGGATCTGGAAGACCATGCCGAACGCCTCGCCGAAGTCGGTGAGCGCGGCGACGGCGGCCGGGGGCAGGCCGGCCGTGAGGCCGCCGACGCGGCACGACGCGGCCATCAACGACGCCGTCTTGCCGGCGATGGCGCCCAGGTAGTCGGCCCGGCGGCGATCCGGGTCGAAGGCGGTGCGCAGCTCGCCGACCTGGCCCTGGCACAGGCGGCCGATGGTGCGGGCCAGAAGGCCGGCCACCTCGGTGCCGAGGGATGCAGCGATCTCGGAGGCCTTGGCCAGGAGGAAGTCCCCGGCCAGGATGGCCACCAGGTTGCCCCAGCGGGCGTTGACGGTCTCCACGCCCCGGCGGCTGGTCCCCTCGTCCATGACGTCGTCGTGGTACAGCGACCCGAGGTGGACCAGCTCCACCGACACGCCGCCCTGCACGACGTCGGTGGTGGCGGGGACGCCCCCGGCCGCCGCCGAGGCCAGGGTGAGGGCCGGGCGCAGTCGCTTTCCACCGGCCGTGATGAGATGACCGGCCACCTCGGACAGGAAGGCGTCCTCCGTCACGACCGAGGCCAGCAGGGCCTCCTCCAGAGCGGCGAGATCGCCTTCCATCCGGGGAAGGTCGAACAGGTCGGCGACGTTCACCACTGTCCCAGGACAGTACGCGACCGCCTCTCCAACGAAGAAACCCACGACGCCCGCCCCGGCGGGTCGGTAACGCGATGCCCTGGGTAGACTGGGCTAGACCACTCGCCCCACTGAGGAGGCGGTCAGTTGTTCGAACGGTTCACCGACCGGGCCCGCCGGGTCCTTGTGCTCGCACAAGAAGAAGCGCGCCTGCTCAACCACAACTTCATCGGGACCGAGCACATCCTGCTGGGGCTGATCCACGAGGGCGAGGGCGTGGCCGCCAAGGCGCTCGAGTCGCTCGGCATCTCGCTGGAGGCCGTGCGGGAGAAGGTCGAGGAGACCATCGGCCCCGCCGGCACCGCCACCACGGGCTCGCCGCCCTTCACGCCGCGCGCCAAGAAGGTCCTGGAGCTGTCGCTGCGGGAGGCGCTGCAGCTGGGCCACAACTACATCGGCACCGAGCACATGCTCCTGGGCCTGGTGCGCGAGGGCGAGGGCGTGGCCGCCACCGTGCTGGTCAACCTGGGTGCCGACCTGTCCCGGGTCCGCCAGCAGGTCATCCAGCTCTTGTCGGGCTACGCCGGCGGCAAGGAGGGCGCCCCCAGCGGTGGCGGCGCCGCCACCTCGGGTTCGGAGGGCAGCCCGTCGGGCTCGCCGGTCCTGGACCAGTTCGGGCGAAACCTGACCACCCAGGCCCGCGAGCGCAAGCTCGACCCGGTCATCGGCCGTGAGCGCGAGATCGAGCGGGTCATGCAGGTGCTCTCCCGCCGGACCAAGAACAACCCGGTCCTCATCGGCGAGCCCGGCGTCGGCAAGACCGCCATCGTCGAGGGCCTGTCCCAGCGCATCGTGGCCAACGACGTGCCCGAGACCATCAAGAACAAGCAGCTCTACACCCTGGACCTGGGTGCACTGGTGGCCGGGTCGCGCTACCGGGGCGACTTCGAGGAGCGGCTGAAGAAGGTCCTCAAGGAGATCCGCAGCCGGGGCGACATCATCCTGTTCATCGACGAGCTGCACACCCTCGTGGGCGCCGGCGCCGCCGAGGGTGCCATCGACGCCGCCTCCATCCTCAAGCCCATGCTGGCCCGGGGCGAGCTGCAGACCATCGGCGCCACCACGCTGGACGAGTACCGCAAGCACCTGGAGAAGGACGCCGCCCTGGAGCGCCGGTTCCAGCCCATCAAGGTCGACGAGCCGACGCTCAGCCACACCATCGAGATCCTCAAGGGCCTGCGCGACCGTTACGAGGCGCACCACAGCGTCACCATCACCGACCAGGCGCTGGTGGCTGCGGCCAACCTGGCGGACCGCTACATCTCGGACCGC
>DATLFQ010000094.1:0-23519 GCA_035540915.1 Acidimicrobiales bacterium | reverse complement strand
ACGACGAGGACGCCATCGTTGCGGCCGTCGAGCGGGGGATCGCCCGCTGTGACGCCGTCGTCACCAGCGGTGGGGTGAGCGTCGGCGACTTCGACCACGTCACCGCGGCGATCCGGCACATCGCCACCGGCCCCGTGGAGTGGCTGCAGGTGGCCGTGCGCCCGGCCAAGCCGCTGGCGTTCGGCGTCGTCGAGGGCGTGCCGGTCTTCGGGCTGCCCGGCAACCCGGTCCCGGTGCTGGTGCCGTGCCACCGGGTGGTCCGCAGCGACGGGAGCCTGGGCCGGTACCTCGGCGGCGTGGAGGTGAAGGCGGCGCTGCTGGCCCTGGAGGGCAACCGCTAGCCGAGCGCCATCACCTCGACGGCGCCGCCCGGCGGGATGCCGTCGCCGTCGGGAACCAACGCCAGCCCGTTCGCCAGCGCCATGGCGTGGAGCAGATGGGAGCCGGGGCCGCCCACCGCCTCGGCGCGGCGCCGTCCGTCGTCACCCTCGGTCAGGCGGACGCGCACCAGGTGGAGCTTGCCGTCGGGCCTTCGCGGCAGGCCGACCCCGGTTGTGGCCCGCACCCGGGGCCGGTCGACCTCGGGGTAACCGCCCATGTGGCGCAGCGCCGGCCGGACGAACAGCTCGAAGCTCACCATCGACGAGACCGGGTTGCCGGGCAGCCCGAAGACCGGCACGCCCTCGACGACGCCGAACGCCAGCGGCTTGGCCGGGCGCACGGCCACCTGCAGCCACTCCATGGGGCCGGTGGCGATGTGCCGGATCGCCGCCGTGACGTGGTCGAAGTCGCCGACGCTCACCCCACCGCTGGTGACGACGGCGTCACAGCGGGCGATCCCCCGCTCGACGGCCGCAACGATGGCGTCCTCGTCGTCGGCGGCCCAGCCCAGGTCGACCGCCTCGACCCCGGCCTGGCGCACGAGCGCGAGCAGGGCGTGGCGGTTGCTGTCGCGGATCTGGCCCGGCCCGAGCGGCGCCGGCGCCTCCACCAGCTCGTCGCCCGTCGACAGGACCCCGACCGCGAGACGGACGGCGGGAACGGTGACCAGTCCCATGCTGGCCAGGACACCGAGGTGCCCCGGGTGCAGGACGGTGCCGGCCGGGAAGGCCTCCTGGCCGGCGGCCAGGTCCTCGCCGGCGCGACGGACGTGGTCGCCCGGGCGGACGGCCACCTCGACGACGACCGCGCCTCCGTTTGCCGGGCTCGTGCGCTCGACCATGACGACGGCGTCGGCCCCCGGGGGCATCGGTGCGCCGGTCATGATGCGCACGGCCTGGCCGGGGCCGACGGGCGGCCCGGGTGCGGCGCCGGCCGCAGTGGTGGCGATGACCTCGAGCGTGACCGGCGCACCGGCGGTGTCCGCCGCCCGTACCGCGAAGCCGTCCATCGCCGTGTTGTCGAAGGGCGGCACCGGGTCCCGGGCGACGAGGGGCGCTGTGGTGGCCAGGCCGAGCGCCTCGTCGATCGGGACGGGGCGGGGGATCCGGCGGGGACAGGCCGCCAGCACCCGCGCCCGCGCCTCCTCCAGGGGGACCAGGCTCAGACCAGCTTCTTCCGCTGGACGAGGTCGACCAGGAAGCTGCGGAACTCGGGGCCGATGTCGTCGCGCTCGAGGGCCAGCTCGACGGTGGCCCGCAGGTAGTCCAGCTTGTTGCCGATGTCGTAGCGCCCGTGCTCGAAGGTGTAGCCGTAGACGGTCTGCTCCTGCAGCAGGAGCCCGATGGCATCGGTGAGCTGGATCTCGCCGCCCTTGCCGGGCTTCACCCGGTCCAGCGCCCCGAAGATCTCCGGCGTGAGGACGTAGCGCCCCATGACGGCCAGGTTCGAGGGCGCGTCCTGGGGTTCGGGCTTCTCCACGATGTCGAGTACCCGCACCAGCGTGTCCTCCACCGCCTCGGGCCGCACGCAGCCGTAGGAGGACACGTCCTTGCGGGCGACCTCCTTCAGGCACAGCACCGAGCGGCCGTAGCGCTCGTGCACCCCCAGCATGTCCTCCAGGACGCGGCTCCGGTCGTCCATGATGTCGTCGCCCAGCAGGACGGCGAACGGCTCGTCGCCCACGTGCTGGCGGGCCACCCCGACCGCATGGCCGAGGCCCATGGGGCTGCCCTGGCGGACGTAGTGGATGTCGGCCATCTCGGCGATGGCCTGCACCTGCTTGAGCTGGTCGTGCTTGCCCTTGGACTCCAGCTCCCACTCCAGCTCGAAGCTGCGGTCGAAGTGATCCTCGAGGCTCCGCTTGCCGCGGCCGGTGATGATGAGGATGTCGCGCAGCCCGGCCCGGACGGCCTCCTCGACGACGTACTGGATGGCCGGCTTGTCGACGACCGGCAGCATCTCCTTGGGCTGCGCCTTGCTCGCCGGCAGGAAGCGGGTACCCAGCCCGGCGGCCGGGATGACCGCTTTTCGGACGGTTGGTGTCACGGCCGCCTACCGTACCCCGTGCGATATCCTGGCACTCTGCCGGGTCGAGTGCTAACGGAGGACCAGCGGGGCATGCCCACCTACGAATACGCGTGCCGGAGCTGCGGCGAAGAGCTCGAGGTCGTCCAGTCGTTCACCGACCCGCCCCGCACCGAGTGCCCGGCCTGCGGCGGACCGCTCCGCAAGGTGTTCGGGGCGGTGGGCATCTCGTTCAAGGGCACCGGCTTCTACAAGACCGACAGCCGGTCGGCGTCGCGCAACGGGACCGCTCGGTCGGGCGAGAAGTCCGGTGAGAAGGTCGGGGAAAAGTCGGGCGAGAAGTCGGGGAGCGAGAAGTCCGGGGACAAGTCGGGCGAGAAGTCGGGGGGCGAAAAGCCGTCGGGCTCGTCGAAGGCCGGCGGGTCGTCGGGGCCCTCCTCGGGCAGCCCCAAGGCAGCCGCCCCGTCGTGAGCCGGCCGTCGGCCGAGATCGGGGTCTTCGGCGGCTCGGGCTTCTACGCCTTCCTGGACGACGTCACCTCGGTCAGCCTGCACACCCCCTACGGAGCGCCGTCGGCGCCCGTCGCGGTGGGCACCGTGGGCGACCGGCGGGTCGCCTTCCTCCCCCGCCACGGCGTGCACCACGAACTGCCGCCGCACCGGGTCAACTACCGGGCGAACCTCTGGGCCATGCGGGAGCTCGGGGTGCGCCGCATCGTGGGGCCGTGCGCGGCCGGGTCGCTGCAGCCCGGCATCCACCCGGGCGAGTTCGTGGTGTGCGACCAGCTGGTCGACCGGACCTCGGGGCGGGCCGACACCTTCTTCGACGGCGGCGTGGTCGGCCACATCTCGTTCGCCGACCCCTACTGCCCCGACCTGCGGCGCGACCTGGTGGCCGCAGCCGCCGGCGAGGGCGTCACCGTCCACGACGGGGGAACGGTCGTGGTCATCGGCGGGCCGCGCTTCTCCACCCGGGCCGAGTCGGCGTGGTACCGCTCGGCCGGCTGGTCGGTGGTCAACATGACCCAGTACCCCGAGGCATACCTGGCCCGGGAGCTGGGCCTCTGCTACGCCGCCGTGGCCCTGGTCACCGACTACGACACGGGGCTGGAGGGCGTCGACGGCATCGAGCCGGTGACCATGGACGTGGTGTTCGCGGTGCTGGCCCGCAACGTCGAGCGCACCCGAGCCCTGCTGTTCGCCGCCATCCCGGCCCTGGCCGCGGACCCGGCCTGTGACTGCGGGGCGGCCCTTTCCAGCGGCCCGCTCGGCACGTAACCTCAAGGTCGACACCGCCGCCTTCCCTCCAGCAGGTCCGCCCCGCCGCGCCCTGGAGGACGTCCGTGCGACTTCGCCGCTCACCCGTGCTGTTCTGGACCGCCGCCGGGGCGGTCGCCCTGCTCACCGCCACCACCGTGTCGGGCCTCGTGGGGCGGGCCGCCGACCGGGCCGCCGAGCTGGGGGGCCTGCGGGAGGTGGCCGTGGCGGCCCGGGCCGTGGCGGCCGGCTCGGTCGTGCAGCCCGCCGACGTGGCCCTCCGGCGGCTGCCGGCCGCCCTCGTGCCGGTCGCGGCGCCGGCCCGCTCGCCGGGGGGACGGGTGGCGCTGGTCGACCTGGCCGAGGGCGAGGTCCTCCTCGCGTCCCGGCTGGCCCCCGAGGGGGTCGACGGCGTCGCCGCCCTGCTCCCCGAGGGGATGCGGGCCGTAGCGGTCCCCGTCGACTCGGCCCGCCTGCCCCTGCAGCCGGGCCACCGCGTCGACGTGCTCGCCACCTTCGAGACCGTCGAGCCGACCGCCGCCCCGACGGTCCCCGTCGCCCTCGCCGCCCTGGTCCTGGCGACCGACGACGACGCCGTCACCCTCGCCGTCACCCCCGACGAAGCCCCTCGCGTCGCCTTCGCCATCACCCGCGGCCTCGTCACGCTTGCCCTCACCGGTCCGTGACGCCGAACCTGGCAGCAGCTCGTGGTCGGGCGCACGACCACGACGATCAACGCCTACCTGCCAGTTGTGTCTCGGCTGCTGGAGCACAACCGGCGAGAGGGCGTCAGGTTCGCACGGCGGCCAGGGCGAGGACGAAGAGGCCGGCGAGGACGCGGTAGACGACGAAGGGGGTGAAGGTGCGGGTGCGGACGAGGCGCAGGAGGAGCCAGACGGCGGCGAAGCCGGTGACGCCCGAGGTGACCATGCCCCAGGCGAAGGCCGGCGCGACACCGGGGGGCAGGCCGCCGTCGGCCACCACCTGGGCGCCCTGGAACAGGCCGGCCCCGGCGATGATGGGCAGGCTCATCAGGAACGACAGCCGGGCCGCCCCGTCCCGGTCGAACCCGACGCGCCGCCCCATCGACATGGTGGCACCCGACCGCGACACCCCGGGCTGCAGGGCGGCGGCCTGGGCCGCCCCCATGAGCAGTGCGTCACGGGGACCGAAGCTGCCCGCCTCACGCGTGCCGGGCAGCCGGTCGGCCCACGCCAGGACCAGCCCGAACACGATGAGCATCACGCCGATGAGCCACTTGGCGCTCAGCTGCTCGTCGACGAGCGACTCGAGCGCCACGCCGGTCAGGGCCGCCGGCACCGCCGACAACCCGAGCAGGAGGCCCAGGCGGCGCTGCCTGGTGGCCAGCCGCCACAGGTCCCGCCGGAAGTAGACGGCGGCGCCCACGAAGGTGCCGAGGTGGAGGGCGACGTCGAAGCTGCGCTGCAGCTCGGGGTCGGCGGTCAGCTCCTCCCACCCGAACAGCCAGGGCACCACCGACAGGTGCCCGCTGGAGGAGATGGGCAGGAACTCGGTCAGGCCCTGGACGATCCCGAGGACGATGGCGTGCAGGATGGGCAGGGCTCAGGCCCCACCCATGCTCATCTCGCCGACGGCCAGCGTGACGCCGGCCGCCGATCCGGGCAGCCACTCGACGTCGTTGCCGACCGCCACCACGTCGCCCAGCATCCGCTGGATGGTGGACGCGATCGTCATCTCCCGGACCGGCTCGGCCAGCTCGCCGCCGCGGATCATCTGGCCCTCGGCGCCCACCGAGAAGTCGCCGCTGATGCTGCTGACGCCCGAGTGCACGCCGCTGATCGACCGCACCAGCACGCCCTCGCCCACCAACGCCACGATGCCGGCCTCGTCGGTGCTGCCCGGCGCCAGCGCCAGCGCCCGGCAGCCGATGCCCGGGGTGGTGCGGAACCCGCCGCGGACGGCCGACGCGGTCGACGCCACCCCGGCGCGGCGGCCGGCGTAGGTGTTGTAGACGAAGCCCTGCAGGACGCCGTCGGCGATGAGGACGTTTCGCCGGCAGGCCAGGCCTTCGGAGTCGTAGGGCGCGGCGCCGTAGGCCCGGGCGTCGGTGGGGTCGTCCACCAGCGTGAGGGAGGGCACCGCCACCTGCTCGCCCCGGCGGCTGGCGAACAGCGACCGGCCCTTGAGCACGGCGTCGCCCGACAGGGTGCCGGCCAGGACCGACAGCAGGGTGGTCGTCACCCGCTTGTCGAGGACCACCGGCAGGCGGCCGGACGCCGGCTTGCGTGCGCCCAGCATCCGGGTGGACCGCTCGACGGCGTCGGCCACCGCCTCGTCGAGGTTCAGCTCGCCCGGGCTGCGCCCCACCGAGTAGCCGACGCCGATCTGGCTCTCGTCCCCGTCGGCCGCCAGCGCCACCGCCGACAGGTAGCAGGCGGTGCGACGGTTGCCGGCGGTGATGCCGGTGCTGGTGGCCACGGCGGACTCCGAGGCGGTGTCGCCGTAGCTGGCCGACTGCACGCTGCGGATGCGGCGGTCGCCGGCCCGCACGCGGCGCTCCAGGTCGAAGGCCAGGTCGACTCGGGCCGCCGCCGGGAAGGCGGCCAGCTCGTCGCGCCAGAGGTCCAAGGTGGCGGCGGCGACGCCGTCGGGGACGGCCAGGCCGGCGTGCTCGTCGGGTGTGCCGAAGGCGGCGTTGTCGCGGGCCTCGGCCATCGTCTCGGCCACCACGTCGTCGTCCAGGGAGCCGGCGTAGGCGAAGCCCTGGCGCCCGCCCACGACCACCCGCACCCCGATGCCCTGTGAGGTGGCCGCAGTGAGCGACTCGATCCGCCCGTCGTAGACCACGACGTCGTGCTCGGTGCCCCGGGCGGCGTACGCCTCCACCTGCTCGCCGGCCCGGGCCCAGCCGGCCACCCTCTCCACCAGGGGGCCGAGGTCGACCCCGCTCACGCCGCGGTGCCGCCGACCGTCATGGCCGTCACCCGCAGGGTGGGCTGGCCCATGCCGACGGGAACGCCCTGGCCGTTCTTGCCGCAGGTGCCCCCGCCGCTGGCCATGGCGAAGTCCGAGCCCACGGCGTCGATGTTCCGCAGCACCTCGGGGCCATTGCCGATGAGGTTGGCGCCCCGCAGCGGGACGGTGACCTCACCGTTCTCGATGAGGTACGCCTCGCTCATGCCGAACACGAAGTCGCCGGTCACGGTGTTGACCTGGCCGCCGTTGATCTGGGCGACGTAGACGCCCCGGGGCGTCTTGCGCACGATCTCGTCGGGGTCCTCCGTCCCGGCCAGCAGGTAGGTGTTGGTCATCCGCACCATCGGGAGGTGCTGGTAGCTCTGGCGGCGCCCGTTGCCCGACGACGCCCGCCCGGCCTTGCGCGACCGCAGGAAGTCCCACATGTAGTCGGTGAGCATCCCGTCCTGGACGAGCACGTTGCGGGCCGCCGGCGCCCCCTCGTCGTCCACCGCCGAGGCGCCCCACTCCCGAGCCATGGTGCCGTCGTCGACCAGGGTGACCAGCGGGCTGGCCACCTGCTCGCCGACCCGGCCCGTGAACACCGAGGCCCCCTTCTCGATGTGGTCGGCCTCGAAGCCGTGGCCGCAGGCCTCGTGGAAGAGCACCGCGCCGCGACCGGCCTTGATGACGACCGGCAGAACGCCCGTGGGCGCCGGCCGCGCCGCCAGCTTGGCCAGCGCCCGCCGCGCCGCGGCCCGGGCCACCGACTCCACCTCGACCTCGTCGAACAGCTCGAAGCCGGTGGTGCGGGCCACGTTCTCGTAGCCCTGCTGCATCCCGGTGTCGCCCGAGGCGACGGCCGAGACCCGGAAGCTGGTGCGCACCACGTCGTCGTCGACGAGCAGCCCGTCGGAGTTGGCCACCAGGATCTGGCGCCGGGCGTCGGCGTAGGCCACCGTCATCTGGGTCACGGCCCCGCCGGCGGCGCGACCGGCCTCGTCGGCCCGGAGCAACAGCTCCACCTTGCGGTGCTTGGCCACCGACTCGGGCAGCACCTCGTAGGGCCGGCTCGAATCGTCGTCGGGCCGACGCCTCACCGCGGTGCGGGTGCCCCCGCCCCCGTCGCGGGCCGCGGCCCCGGCAGCCGCCGCCGCCCGCAGGAGGCCGGCCTCTGACAGGTCGGCGGTGTGGGCGAAACCAGTCGTGTCGCCGACCACGACCCGGACGCCCGCCCCGCGGTCGCGGCCCGACGTCAGCTGCTCGACCCGGCCGTCGTCCAGCTGGGCGCCGGAGGACCGGCGGTCCTCCACGAACAGCTCGGCGAAGTCGCCACCGGTGCGCAGCGAAGCGTCGAGGACACGCTGCACGAGCTGGGGGTCGAGCACGGCCC
The DNA here is from genome assembly GCA_035540915.1 of Acidimicrobiales bacterium. Taxonomy (GTDB): domain Bacteria; phylum Actinomycetota; class Acidimicrobiia; order Acidimicrobiales; genus DATLFQ01. The sequence continues at coordinate 15,527 of DATLFQ010000094.1, read as the reverse complement.
GAGACTACGACCTGCCCGCGCCTAGCTCGGGCCGGGCGGCTCGTAGTCGAACAGGTCCACGGTCACCAGGGCCGGCATGGTGCGATCGCGGTTGCCGGGTCGGTCCGACGCCTTGTCGACCGGGACCTGCACCCGGCGCAGGCGGCCGTCGCCGTCCACCCACACGTCGGCGTAGAAGACCGGGCTGCCCAGCCGGTCGGCCAGCGCGGCCACCCGGTCACGGCGCACGGGCGGCGTCTCGACGAGCGCCCGCTCGACGTTCACCACCAGCTCGTAGCGGAACGTCGACACGCCCCGCAGGGAGACCCCGCCGTAGGCGACCACGTCGACTGCCCCCCGCACCATGTCGACCATGGCCAGGGGGTCGCCCAGCTCGGGGTACCGCCCCGGCGCCCGGCCCGGGCCGCGGACCTCGAAGGTGGCCGGCGGGGCGGCGAAAGCCACCCGGGCGGTGCTCTGGGCGTCCGCCGCGCTGGCCTCCAGGGACGCCGACCGGGCGGCGAAGGTCCGGTCGGGCGCCGAACGGACCACCGCCGTGGGCTCGCCCCTGGGCCCCCCGGTACGTCCCCCGCCGCAGGCACCGAGCGCGGCCACTGCCGTCGCGGCCACGACCAGCGCCGCCAGGCGGGACGTCCGCCGCCTTCTCCGGTCGCGTAGGCGCATCGTGGGCCTAACCTTAGGAGTTCGACCCCGGGGGAGAGCTTCGTGGACCGCAAGAGGCGACAAGCGACGGCGCTACGGGTGGGTGCGACCATCGTGATGCTGGCCTGGCTGTCCAGCCACGTCCACCTGTCGGAGCTGAGGCTCCCGGCCGCCCAGTTGGAGACGGTGCTGTGGCTGGCCGCCGCCCTGGCCATGACCATGGTCGGCATCGTGCTGTCCGCCCTGCGCTGGCAGCGGGTCCTGCTGGCCCTGGAGCTCCCGGTCGGCCTGCTCACACTCGCCCGCCACCACCTGGCCGGCCTGTTCGTGGGGAACTTCCTGCCCACCACCATCGGCGGCGACGTGGTCCGGGCCAGCCGCCTGTCGGCGAGCAACGGGCAGACGCCGGCCACGGTGGCCTCGGTCATCCTCGAACGCCTGACGGGCTGGCTGGTGCTCCCCGTGCTGAGCCTCCTCGCCCTGCTCGTCAACCCCAACCTGCGCCGGATCGCCCCGAGGGCCGCCGAGACCGCCCAGTGGGTCGCCCTGACCACCCTCGGCCTCCTGGTCGCGCTGCTGGTGGTGGCGGCCAGCCCCCGGGTCGGGCGCCTGGTGGCCGGCACGGCGGGATGGCGCCGCTTCACCGGCGCGGTCCACTTCGGGCTGGATCGCGCCCGGCGCCGGCCCGGGCTCGCCTTCGAGATCCTGACCGCCGGGTTCGCCTACCAGCTGGCGGTCATGCTGGCCGCATTCCTGGCCGCCAAGACCCTCGGCCTGGCGGTGGGCTGGACCGCGATCCTGGCCTTCTTCCCGATCGTGGCCATCATCCAGGTGCTCCCGCTCACCGTCGGCGGCCTGGGCACCCGCGAGGCGGCGTTGGTGTTCTTCCTGGCCCCCCTGGGCGTCCCCCGAGCCGACGCCTTCGCCCTGGGCCTGCTGGTGTACCTGGTCAACCTCGGCGTGAGCTTGCTCGGGGCCCCTGCCTTCGCCGTGGGGGCACGGCGGGCGGGGGCTCACGCATAGCGGGCCGCCGCCCCGACGGCGTGGCCCGAGGGGCGCCGCCCGCCCACCGGCGGCCCCCGGCGCTGCGCTGGTGGCGGGAGGTGGCCTACATCGCCGTCTTCTACGCGGTGTACTCGTTCATCCGCAACGAGGGGGTGGCGACGAACTCTGTCGGTGCGGCCTTCCGTCACGCCCGCCAGGTGATCAACCTGGAGCGACTGCTCGGCACCTACCACGAGGAGACCATCCAGGACTGGTTCCTCCCCACGGAGTGGTTCGTGTCGTTCTGGAACGTGTTCTACGGGACCGCTCACTTCGTCGTCACCGCCGGCGTGCTGATCTGGCTGTTCCGCCGCCAGCCGGAGCGCTACCCGCTGTGGCGCAACACCCTCGCCGCCACCACCGCCCTGGCACTCGTCGGCTTCGCCCTCTACCCCCTCATGCCGCCGCGGCTCCTGCCCGCCTCCTACGGCTACGTCGACACGTTGGAGGCGATCGGCGGCCTCTGGTCGTTCGACTCGGGGCCGGTGGCGAAGGTGTCGAACCAGTACGCGGCCATGCCCAGCCTCCACGCCGCCTGGGCCACGTGGTGCGCCCTGGCCGTGGCGCCCGCCCTGCGCTCGGCGCCCGCCCGGTGGGCGGCGGCCGCCTACCCGCTGATGACCCTCTTCGCGGTGGTGGTCACGGCCAACCACTTCTGGCTCGACGCCGCCGGCGGCCTGCTGGTCCTGGGCGTGGGGTTCCTCGTGGGCCGGGCGATCACCCGCTCCCAGGCGGCCCGGCGGCGCCACCCGGTGCGCCGGCCCGTCGTGGCGGCCCCGTGACGGAGGTCGGGTGACGGCGGCACCGGCCCTGCCGGGGTGCCTGGCGTGGATCGCCGAGCGGGTCGACGCCCGCATCGACCTCCTGCTGTCGGCCGAGGCCGACCGCTGGACGGCCCTCGACCCCGACCTGGCCGCCCCGCTGACCGCCATGCGCGAGCTGGTCATGGCCGGCGGCAAGCGCCTCCGTCCGGCGTTCTGCCACTGGGCGTTCGTCGGGGCCGGCGGTGACGGCGACGACCCGGCCGTGGTCGACGCGGGTGCCGCCCTGGAGCTGCTGCACACCTTCGCTTTGATCCACGACGACGTGATGGACGGCTCCGAGCGCCGGCGCGGCCTGCAGACGGTCCACCGGGACTTCGAGGACCGCCACCACGTCGGCGACTGGCGCGGCGAGGGCCGCCGCTTCGGCGAGGGCGTGGCCATCCTGGTCGGCGACCTGGCCTTCGTCTACGCCGACCGGCTGCTGGCCGGCGCCCCGCCCGACGCCATCGACGTCTTCACCGAGCTGCGCCTCGAGGTGAACGTCGGCCAGTACCTGGACCTGCTGGGCACGGTGCGGGGCGAGCCGACCGTCGAGCAGGCCCGGCGCATCTGCCAGTACAAGTCCGGCAAGTACACCATCGAGCGACCTCTGCACCTGGGCGCCGCCCTGGCGGGGCGCCTTCCGGCGCTGTCGGCCGCCCTGTCGGGCTACGGCGACCCGCTGGGCCAGGCCTTCCAGCTGCGTGACGACCTCCTCGGCGCATTCGGCGACTCGACGCTGACCGGCAAGCCGGTGGGCGAGGATTTGCGGGAGGGCAAGCCGACCGCCCTCTACGCCTACGCGGCCCGGGCGGCCGACGGCGCCGCGGCCAAGCTCCTGGCCGACCGCTTCGGCGCGGCCGACCTCAGCGACCGGGAGATAGCCGAGCTGCAGGACGTGCTGGAGTCCACCGGCGCCCGGGCCCAGGTGGAGCGGGCCATCGCCGACCTGGTGGGCGAGGCACTGGCCGGCCTGGCCGTCTCGGGGCTGACGGCGCCGGCCCGCCGCCATCTGACCGAGCTGGCCCACTTCGTCGCCGGCCGGGAGCACTGAGCCGCCCGGCCCGCGGCCCCGACCGCGCCCGGGCGGGCCCTCAGGCAGCTTGAAGGTGGACGTCGAGCTTGCGCTTGATGCGCTGCAGGGCGTTGTCGATCGACTTCACGTGGCGGCCCAGCTCCTCGCCGATCTCCTGGTAGGACTTGCCGGCCACGTGGAGGCGCAGCACCTCGACCTCCAGCGCGGACAGCAGCTCCACCAGGGCCCGACGCAGGGCGGCCAGGCACTCTCGGGACACCACGGTGTCGGCCGGGTCGGCCGCGCAGGCGCCGAGCAACTCGACGCACCGCGCCGGCTGGCAGCCCTCCTGCGCGCCGGTGGCGCCGGCCAGGGAGACGTAGGTGTTCAGGAACTGGTGCTTCTGGCGGGTGGCTGTCTTGATGGCCGACAGCACCTGACGGGTGATGCACAGCTCGGCGAAGGCCCGGAACGACGCCTGGCGGTCGGGACGGAAGTCACGGGCCGCCTTGTACAGGCCGATCATCCCCTCCTGCTCGATGTCGTCGGCGTCCGCCCCCACCAGGAAGTAGCCGCGGGCCTTGGCGCGGGCCAGGCGCCGGTAACGCCGCAGGAGGACGTCGGCCGCCTGGGCCTGCCCCTGGTGGAAGCGCTCGACCAGCTCCGCATCGGTGAGGCCGGCCAGGATCCTGAAAGGTCCTTCCTCGAGGCACGGCGCCATGGTTCAACTCCTGCGGTGGTGTGGCGGAGCCCGTCCCGGGAGCGACGGGCGGGGCTGACGACGGGGGAGGACAAGTCATTTGTAACCAGCAGGCCGCCGGGTGTCAATGCATCCGCCATCTAGCGCGCAGCCGCGATAGCTCTGAGCCGGACCTTCCAGACAAGGCGAGAGGGATCAGCCGGCCCGGCGGCGAGCGACCTCGTAGCAGGCCAGTGCGCCGGCCACCGAGACGTTCAGGGAGCGCAGCTGCCCCGCCTGGGGCACGGCGACCACCAGGTCGCAGCGGGCGCGGGCCAGGCGGGACAGGCCGGTGCCCTCGGCCCCAACGACCAGCGCCACGGGCTCGGTGGCGAGCGAGAGGTCGAACAGGCTGGTGTCCCCACCGGCGTCCAAACCGACCACCCACACCCCGCGGGCCTTGAGGTCCCGCAGCGCGGCCGGCAGCCCGGCCACCAAGGCCAGCGGCACGTGCTCGATGGCGCCGGCGGCAGCCTTGGCCACCGTGGGCGTCACGTGGACGGCCCGGTGGCGGGGCAGGACGACCCCGGTGACGCCGGCGCCGTCGGCGGTGCGGATCAGCGCCCCGAGGTTGTGCGGGTCGGTCACGCCGTCGAGCAGGAGGAGGAACGGCGGCGCACCCGGTGCCCCGGTGGCGAGCTCGTCGAGGTCGGCCTCGGGCAGCGCGTCGGCCTCGGCGATCACGCCCTGGGGCGCATCGGTACGGGCCATGGCCGCCAGGCGGCCCCGGCTCACCGAGCGGACCGGGACCCGGTCGCGGGCGGCCAGGTCGCCGATGTCGGCCAGGAGCGGCGAGGCCGGCAGCTCGTCGCTGACCCACACCGCCCGGACCCGGCGGCGGCCTGCGGCCAGCAGCTCACGGACGGCCCGGCGGCCCTCCACCTGCTCGCCGCCCAGGCCCTGGGCCGACGCCGGCTTGGTGCGTCCCGGCGCGGCGCCGGCCGCCCCGCGGCGGGAGCGAGCGGCGGCGGCGCCCGGCGGGGCGGCACGCCGCGACGGTGCCGACGAGGGCCGCGGCCTCGGCTTGCCCGAGCGGCCGCCCGGTCCGGGGCGAGCCGGCGTCACGGACCGACCCGGGCCAGCAGCGCTACGGCCATGCAGGCGATGCCCTCGCCGCGGCCGAGTGCCCCCAGCGCCTCCGCGCGCGTCGCCTTCACGCTGACCGGTGCGCCGAGGGCGCCCGTCATCCGGTCCTGCATGGCCGAGCGGTGCGGCGCGAGCCGGGGCCGCTCGAGCACCACCGTGCAGTCGGCGTTCACCGGATGCCAGCCGGCCCCGGCCACGCGCCGCACCACCTCGGCCAGGAGGGCCACGCTGTCGGCACCGGCCCAGCGCGGATCGGTGTCGGGGAAGTGCTGGCCCAGGTCGCCGAGGGCAGCCGCACCGAGCAGGGCGTCGGCCAGGGCGTGGGCCACCACGTCGGCGTCGCTGTGGCCGGCCAGCGGCGGGCCGCCCTCGAACACGACCCCGCCGAGCACCAGCCGCCGCCCTGCGTCGCCGCTGACCGGGTGCACGTCGACGCCGAGGCCGACGCGAAGATCGGCAGGACCGGTCAGCACCGGCGCAGCGTAGCCAGCAGCGCCTCGGCCACCACCAGGTCGCTGCGGTCGGTGAGCTTGATGTTCCGTGGATCACCGGGCACGACCACCACGCGGCCGCCGGCCGCCTCCACCAGGGCGGCGTCGTCGGTCGCCTCGCCGGCGGACGCGTGCGCCCGGCGGAGCACCGCCGCCGAGAACGCCTGCGGGGTCTGCACCGCCCACAGGCCGGCACGATCGACCGTCTCGACCACCACACCGTCGGCCACCCGCTTCACGGTGTCGCTGACCGGCACCGCGCACACGGCGCCGTCGGCACCGGCCCGCACGGCGGCGACCGCCGCTTCGAACCGGTCGGCGCCGGCCAGAGGGCGGGCCGCGTCGTGCACCACGATCACTTCAGCCGCCGGCGGCACAGCCGCCAAACCGGCTCGCACCGAGCCCGACCGGGTGGCACCGCCCTCGACCACCACGTCGACCCGCGCCGACACCTCAGCGTCGACCGTCCGGTGCCCGCCCCGCGGGACCACGAGCACCACGCCGTCGACCGCGGCCCGGGCCGCCGCGACGGACCAGGCCAGCACGGCGCGACCTCCCAGCTGCTCGAACTGCTTGGGGGCGCCGAAGCGCGTGGCCCGCCCACCGGCCACGATCACGGCCCACGCCGTCACCGGCCGGGCCGCGCCCTCAGACGAGGGCCTCGTTCAGCTTCTCCTCGGCCTCGCCCTCGGACACGTTGATGGCGAAGGTCAGCTCGGAGACCAGGATCTGGCGGGCCCGGGTGAGCATGCGTTTCTCGCCGGCCGACAGGCCCTTGTCCTTGTCGCGGATGGAGAGGTTCCGGACCACCTCGGCCACCTGGTAGATGTCGCCGGACTTCAGCTTCTCAACGTGGTTCTTGTAGCGGCGCGACCAGTTGGTCGGCATGCGCGCCTCCTTCTTGCGAAGAACGGCGAACACCTCCTCGACCTCTTCGTCGTTGATGACCTCTCGCAGGCCGACCTCGTCGGTGTTGTCGCAGGGGACCATGAGGGTGAGGTCGCCGTAGGCCAGCTTGAGCACGAGGTACTCCCGGCTCTCGCCGAAGACCTCCTTGTGCTCGCGCTTCTCGATCACCGCCGCCCCGTGGTGGGGGTACACGACCTTGTCACCGACATCGAACGACGACATACCACTCCCAGGGATCAGACGGCGGGGATGGGTCAAGGGTAAAGGGTCCCGGCGGCGACGACAACCTGGCAGACAACCCGGGCGCCGGCCGGCGCCGTTCCGTACCATGCGCAGGACATGGACCACCACGCCCTCCTCGCCCGGTCGGAGCCGTTCGCGTCCCTGGAGGAGTCCGACGTGGCCGCCATCGCCGCCGGCTCGACCACGATCGAGGTGGCCCGCCACGCCATGGTGTTCGCCGAGGGCGACGCGGCCGACACGATGTACCTGGTGCTGTCGGGCCGGGTGGCCATCGCCAACCGGTCCGACGACGGCCGAGAGTCGGTCGTAGCCCTCATGGAGACCGGCGACCTGTTCGGCGAGATGGGCCTGTTCGACGGCGAGGGCCGGTCGGCCGGCGCCCGCGCCGTCGATCGCGCCAGCCTGCTGGCCGTCCCCTACGGTCCGGTGCGGGTGGCCATGGAGCGCCACCCGGCGGTGCTCTGGGACGCGCTGGCGCTGCTGGCGCGCCGGCTGCGGTCGACCGACGGCGCCCTGGCGGACAACGTCTTCCTCGACGTGCTGGGCCGGACGGCCAAGCGGCTGCTGGAGCTGTCGGGTGGAGCCGACGAGTTCGTCCTGCCCATCACCCAGGAGGAGCTGGCCGGCATGGTGGGCGCCTCCCGCGAACGGGTGAACAAGGCCATCGCCACCTTCGTGCGGCTGGGCTGGGTCGACCAGCGCGGCCGTCGCTACGCCATCCTCCGGCGCGAGCAGCTCCACCAGCGCGCCCGCTGACCGGCGCGTTTCAGGCGCCGAGGAAGGCCAGGGCTCGCCGCCACGCGTCGGCGGCGTCGTCGGGGCGGTGGGCCGGACGGGCCGGGTCGTGGGCGAACCCGTGCTCGGCCTCGGGGTAGACGACCACCTCGACGGCGGGCCGGGCCCGCAACAGCTCGGCGTCGGCCACCGGGACCAGCGCGTCCCGATTGGCGACCACGGCCAGCACCGGGCAGCGGCCGGGCCGGTCCAGCCACGCCAGCGGTTGGTCGTGGCCGGGCCGGGCCCAGTCGACCCGGACGAAGCCGTAGAACGACACCGCCCGTGCGAACCGGCCCGTGCCCGCCGCCTTCAGTGCCCACATCCCGCCCTGGCAGAAACCGATGACGCCCACGGGTTCCACACCCAGAAGGTCGGCCGCCGCCACCAGGTCGCCCAGCACCGAGTCGTCGTCGTTGGAGTCGATCCGGCGCCGGTCGGCCGGCAGGTGCTCGCGTCCGGGGAAGGGCTCGGGGGCGCACACCGCCCACCCCTGCTCGGCGGCCAGCCGCGCGCACAGGTCGTCGTAGAGCGGGCGCAGGCCCATGAGGTCCGGTGCCACCACCAGGCCGCGCGACGGCGGGCCGGGCGGGCGGGTCAGCTCGGCCGGCGTGCCCGAAGGCAGGGCGACCCGGGCCACCTCAGGAGTAGCGCTCGAGAATGGAGGTCTCGACCAGGCGGGCGATGCCGTCCTTGGCCGTGCGGGCCCGCACCGCGCCCACGCCCTCCACCGCGTCCAGGTCGGCCACCGTCGCCTGGACCACCTTCTGCAGGCTGCCGAAGTGCTCGACGATGCGGTCCACGATCGTCTCGGACAGGCCGGGGATCTTGCTCAGCAACCGGTAGCCGCGCGGCTGCACCGCGCCGTCCAGCGCGTCCGCCCCGCTGGGCAAATGCAGAACCTGGACCACCTGGCTGAGGTCCAGCAGGTCCTCGGTGCTGAGGTCCGACAGCGAGGCCATGGCCTGGTCCAGCCGCCAGTTGCTCCGGTCCTGGAAGTAGTCCTTGATGACCAGGCGGCGGTCGTCCTCGACCCCTGCCATCAGCTCCTCGAGCTGGAGGCGGACCAGGCGGCCGTCGGTGCCCAACTCGACGATGTAGCCGTTGATCTCCTCGGCGATCCGCCGCACCATCTCGGCCCGCTGCAGCACGGTGACCACGTTGCGCAGGGTGACCAGGTCCTCGGACTCGAGAGCGGAGAGCGAACCGCTGACCGCGTCCAGCCGGTTCTTGTAGCGCTCCAGGGTCTGCAGCGCCTGGTTGGCCCGGGCGACCAGGCGGGGCACCAGCTCCAGCTGGTGCTTGCGGTCCTGGCGGTACACCGCGATGATCGACAGGTCCTCGGAGACCGAGATCACCGGCACGTCGACCGAGCGGGCCACCCGTTCGGCGGTGCGGTGGCGGGTCCCGGTTTCGGACGTGGGGACGTTGGGGCTCGGGACCAGGTGGACGTTGGCCCGGGCGATGCGGCTGGCGTCGGGGGCCAGGATGATGGCGCCGTCCATCTTGGCCAGCTCCGAGAGGCGCTGCGGGCTGAACTCGGCGTCGAGGAGGAACCCGCCCGAGCAGATCGCCAGCACGTCGGGCCCGTCGCCCACCACGATGAGGGCGCCCTTGTTGGCCTGCAGGATACGGTCCACGCCCTCCCGGAGGGGGCGACCGGGCGCCACGGCGGAGAGCGCCTCGATCATGGCCGCGCTGCGGCGCTGGAGCATCGGCACCGATGTTATTGCCCCAGGTGTCACTGCCGAGAAGTTGCCCCGAACCGTGCCAATGCGTCGCCCAGGGTCGGGGCACGGACGAGGGTGAGACCGGCTGGTCCGTCCGGCGACGACGGTGCCACCACCGCTCGCTTGAATCCCAGCCGGGCGGCTTCCGCCAGCCGGCGAGGGGTGTGGCCGACCTGGCGCAGCTCGCCGCCGAGCCCGATCTCGGCCAGCGCCACCGTGTCGGACGGGACCGCCAGCCCGCTGGCCGCCGAGGCCAGCGCCAGCGCCATGGCCAGGTCGGCCGCGGTGTCGGCGACCCGGACGCCGCCCACCACCGACGCGTAGACGTCGCAGCGGGCCAGCGAGACCCCCGCCCGGCGGGCGAGGACCGCCACCACCAGTGCCAGGCGACCGGGGTCGAGCCCCTGGGCGGAGCGCCGCGGCATCGGCAGGTCGGTCGGGTTGACCAGCGCCTGCAGCTCGACGACCAGCGGCCGGTGGCCCTCCATCGTCGGCACCACGACCGACCCCGGGGTGCCGGCCCGGCGGTCGCCCAGGAACAGCTGCCCGGGGTCGGCCACGCCCACCAGGCCGCACTCGGCCATCTCGAACAGCCCCAGCTCGCCGGTGGCGCCGAACCGGTGCTTCACGGCGCGCAGCAGGCGCAGGGCGTGGTGTCGCTCACCCTCGAAGGACAGCACGGTGTCCACCAGGTGCTCCAGCACCCGGGGGCCGGCCAGGCCTCCGTCCTTGGTCACCTGGCCCGCGAGCACCACGGCCAGGCCGCGCCGCCGGGCCAGTGCCACCAGCGCCGAGGCGCAGTGGCGGACCTGGGTGACCGATCCCGGCCCCGGCTCCAGCTCGGGGTCCACCAGCGTCTGGATGGAGTCGATGACCACCACGGCGGGGTCGACCCGGTCGACGGCGGCGGCCACCCCGGGGAGCGATGTCTCGGGCACCAGCCACAGCCGGGGGGAGAGCGCCTCCAGGCGCTCGGCCCGGAGGCGGACCTGCGACGCCGACTCCTCCCCCGACACCAGCAGGGCCCGGTGGCCGCGCTGCGCCATCCCGGCCAACGCCTGCAGCAGCAGCGTCGACTTGCCGATGCCGGGCTCGCCGCCCACCAGGGTCACCGAGCCGGGGACCAGCCCGCCGGCCAGCACGCGGTCCAGCTCCCCCACGCCGGTGGCGAGACGGGTGGTCGCCGAGGTGTCGACGTGCCCGATCAGCACCGGCTGGGCGAAGTCGCTGCGGGCCGGCGGTCGGGCCGGCGCCTCGACCTCCTCGTCGAGGGTGTTCCACCCGCCGCACGTCGCGCACCGGCCGGACCACTGGGCTGCCGTTCCGCCGCAGTCGCGGCAGCGGTGCATCGTCCGGAGGCGGGTCACGGCGGGCACGGTAACCGGCGGGTGTGACGCGAACGCCGACCCGCGGGGGTCAGTGCGGCGAGTGGCGCCCGCGGGGACGGCGCCGGCGCCAGAGCACGGCGACCAGGGCAAGGCCCGACCCGACCGAGACGGCCACGAGGACCACGCGGCGAAAGTCGAGCCGGGAGCCGGCGATCGTGACCGGTACCGACTGGCCCAGGCGGGCGGTCACCGTGGCCGACCGACCCGGCAGGGCGGCGTGGAGGCGGAAGCCGAAGACGTCGGCCAGCGCCACACCCAGCTCGCGCTCGAGCTCGGCGGGGTCGGCCCCGAGCGGCAAACCGCCGAGGCGCTCCTGCAGCGCAGGGTCGCTGAAGGCGCCGAGGCCACCGGACAGGTCGACCCGCCCCTCCAGGCTGGTGCGGGTGCCGACGACCGTGCGCTCCTGGTCCAGTCGCAACGAGCCGAACGGGCCGTCGGGACCACTCAGCTCGGCCAGTGCGACGGCGGCACCGGCGATGTCGCCGAACGGCTTCTCGGCCCGCACCGTCACCGCCCCGCCCGGCGCCACCTCGGGCGCCTCGACCGCCCAGCCGGCGGCCCGCAGGTCGGCCACCTCGAACAGGGACGTCGGATCGGGGACCTGGGCGGCCGCGTCTGCGTCCAGCCGGACCATCACCGCCACGGTGCCGACTCCGTCCGCACCGGCCTCCACGGCGACGTCGACCTCCACCCGGCACGCACCGAACAGCACCGTCGCCACGGCGGCCACCAGCCAGCGGCGCCCGAGGTTCGACCGGGTCACAGACCGTTGTTGATGAAGTACTCGTCGCGCGGGAAAAGGTCCCGGTTCAGCCCCGAGGGGCCCACCGCCGGGAGCGCCTCGCCCCGCCGGACGACGTGGGGCCGGACAGACTCGTAGAACACCTTCAGCGAGTTCTGCTGGCTGGGCGTGAACGAGCCGGGCGCCAGGGCGGCCACCCGGTCGGCCGCCTGCCGGGCGTCGAAGGCGAAGGGCTGCAGGCTGGCGACGGCGAACGCCGAGTTGTAGCTCGCCACCGGGAACACCTGCACGTAGGGGAACACCCGCCGCATCGTCTCCAGCGCCCTCGGCGTGGGCGTCCACTGGGAGAACAGCCCGTCGTCGGTGAGCCGGCTGGCGATCAGCTCGTAGAACTCCGACGAGTAGAGGTTGCCGCTGTACGCGCTCTGGGGCCGGAGGGTGTCGACGGTGAGCACGTCGTAGCGGTCGGTGCCCCGGAGCAGGAACTTGCGGCCGTCGCCGACCCGCAGGTGGACGCGGGGGTCGGCCAGCAGGCGCCGGCTCTCGAAGGACCCGGCCCGGCCGAGCCGGTCGAGGAGCTCGATCTGCCCGCCGCAGATCTCGACGGTGTCGACCCGGTCGAGGCGGGGGTCCTGCGCCATCCCGTAGGAGGTGGCGCCGATGCCCAGCCCGACGGCCATCGCCCGGGCCGGGTCGGGGTGCAGCAGGGCCGGGGTCAGCCCGATGAGCACGTGGTAGTCGTCGTAGGGGTAGCCGTTCTGGGAGGCGCCGTTGATGTAGAGGAAGCGGTCGGTCCCGCGCGGCACGTGGGCGGCGACGCAGGAGCGGTCCTCGGCCAGCTCGAAGCCGGCCGTCGGCGTGCTGTGGACCAGTGCCCACAGCCGCTCGTTCGACGGAACCGCGAGCAGCCCGGCACCGAGCAGCGCGGTGGCGCCGACGGCCAGTCCTGCCCGGCGACCGGCGGTGGTGGCCCGGGCCGCCGCCGCCAGCCCGGGCAGCAGCAGCAGCCCGGCCAGCAGCTTCAGGGTGCCGGCGGTTCCCAGCCGGTCGATGACCACGAAGCCGACCAGCAGGATGCCCGCCACGTTGCCCGCGATGTTGGCGAACAGCAGGGTGCCGGTACGACGCCCGAGGGTGGCCATGCGCCGGGCCACCATGGCCTGGACGAAGGGGAACGACGCGCCGAGCAGGAACACCGGCAGGCCCATGACCAGCAGCGGAGCGACGACGTTGGCGAAGGCGAGCACGGCCCGGTCGTGGCCCGAGGCGAACGACCACCCCCCGACCGAGAACCCGTCGGTGGCGAAGTAGTCCTCCAGGAACGAGCGCAGGCGCCCGTCGCCGCCGACCCGCAGCGGGGCGAGGAGCAGCGCCACGCCGGCGAGGCTGCCGACGCCGGCCCCGTACTGCAGCCAGAGGAACCAGCGCTCGGGGCGGGCGGCCCGCCGCACCAGGCGGGCCCCGGCCGCCGCGCCGAGCCCGAACAGGAGCAGGTAGAGCGACAGCACGTGGCCGAAGGTGTACGAGTTCGACCGCATCACCGAGTCGATGATCCGGAAGAACACCAACTCCAGCCCGAGGGCGACCGCGCCGGTGAGCCCGTAGAGGGCGATCCACGGCCAGACCCGGCCGGCTGCCGGGTCGCCGGCCGCCTCCGCCACCTCGTCGGACCCCACCGCGACCTCGGCGGCCGGCGCCCGCCGCCAGAGCACCAGGACGGCGGTGGCGGCGGCCAGGTTGACCAGCCCGGCCAGGCGGACCGTGCCGGCGAACCCGAAGGTCCCGAGGAGCCACCACCCCGAGACCGCGGCTCCCGCGGCGGCACCGAGGGTGTTCACCGAGTAGAGCCGGCCCACCAGGCTGGCCGCCTCGTCGGCCCGCCGCACCAGGCCGCGGGTGAGCAGCGGCAGCGACAGCCCCATCAGGGTGGTCGGGACCACCAGGAGGGCGAAGTGGAAGGCGAAGGCCTCGCCGAGGGTGTCGATCCGGCCGACCAGCGAGTTGTACAGGTCGTAGAACAGCCAGATGCTGGCCCAGGCGAAGACGGCGATCGCCGCGTTCGCCGCGGCGAACGCCAGCAGCGAGCGCCGGGGGCCCAGACGGTCGGCGACGAGCCCGCCGGCCAGGTTGCCCAGCCCGAGTCCGGCCAGGAAGGCGCCGACCACGGTGGCGACGGAGAACAGGTCGGCCCCGCCGTGCAGCGAGATGACCCGCTGCCACACCACCTGGAGGGCCACCGCCGAGAAGCCCGTCGCGGTGAAGACGGCGAACAGCAGGAGCCGCCGGCCGCGGTCCCCCGGCTCGGCCGGCCGGGCCGGCACCGCCGGCGCGTCCGGCTCGGCGACGACGGTCACCGGAGGTTTCTAGCCGGTTCCCAGCGAAGTGCGGCGGCAACAGGGGCGGAAGCCACCCATAGCGCCGCCGCAGTTCGCCCGGCCCGGCGGTCGCCGGGCCGGGGACTCCTCAGTCGGCGGCGGGACCGGCGCCGGCCAGCTCGACCGGGGGCGGCTCGAAGCCGGCCACCGAGCGGAAGACGATCTCGTCGTCCTCCACGTCGGCGATGATCGTGGTGCCGGCCGCGAAGTCCTTGACGAGGATCCGCTCGGACAGCGGGTTCTCGATCATGTTCTGGATGGCACGGCGCAGGGGCCGGGCGCCGAGCGTCGGGTCGTAGCCCTTCTCCGCAAGGCGCAGCTTGGCCGCCTGGGTCAGCTCCAGGCCGAGGCCCTGACCCTCCAGCTGCTCACGCACCCGGCGGATCATCAGGTCGACGATCTCGGTGACCTCGTCCTTGGTCAGCTCGTGGAAGACGATGGTCTCGTCGATGCGGTTCAGGAACTCGGGCCGGAAGTGCTGCTTCAGCGCCTCGTTGACCTTCTCCTTCATCCGCTCGTAGGTGACCGCCTCGCTGGTCTTGGCGAAGCCGATGCTGGCCTTGCGCAGGTCGGCGGTCCCCAGGTTCGACGTCATGATGAGCACCGTGTTCTTGAAGTCCACCGATCGGCCCTGGGCGTCGGTCAGGCGGCCGTCCTCCAGGATCTGCAGGAGCGTGTTGAACACGTCGGGGTGGGCCTTTTCGATCTCGTCGAACAGCACGATCGAGAACGGCTTGCGGCGCACCGCCTCGGTGAGTTGGCCGCCCTCCTCGTAGCCCACGTAGCCGGGGGGGGAGCCCACCAGCCGGCTCACCGTGTGCTTCTCCATGTACTCGGACATGTCGAGCTGGATGATGGCCGACTCGTCGCCGAACAGGAACTCGGCGAGCGCCTTGGCCAACTCGGTCTTCCCGACCCCCGTGGGGCCCAGGAAGATGAACGAGCCGCTCGGGCGCTTGGGGTCCTTCAGACCGGCCCGGGTGCGCCGGATGGCCCGGGAGAGGGCGTTGATGGCGTCGTGCTGGCCGATGATCCGCCGGTGCAGCTCGACCTCCATCCGCAGCAGCTTGGCCGTCTCCTCCTCGGTCAGCTGGGTGACCGGGATGCCGGTCCAGTTGGCCAGGACCTCGGCGATGACCTCCTCGTCGACGACGTCGAACAGATTGTCGCCGTTGGCCCGCAGCTCGGCCTCCTTGGCCTCGCGCCGGGCCTCCAGCGCCTTCTGCTTCTCCGAGGCCAGCTTGGCCTGGTCGAATGCCTGGGCGTTGATGTGGGCTTCCTTCTCCTTGCGGACCCGGGCGATCTCGTCCTCGAGGGCCTTGTAGTCCGTTGGGGTCGACATGCGCCGGATGCGCAGGCGCGACCCGGCCTCGTCGATGAGGTCGATCGCCTTGTCAGGCAGGAAGCGGTCCGAGATGTAGCGGTCCGCCAGGTTGGCCGCAGCCACCAGCGCCTGGTCGGTGATGGTGACGCTGTGGTGCGCCTCGTAACGGTCGCGCAGGCCCTTGAGGATCTCGATGGTGTGGCTGAGCGTCGGCTCGTCGAC
>DATLFQ010000093.1:0-6408 GCA_035540915.1 Acidimicrobiales bacterium | reverse complement strand
TTGTCGCCCATGGTCTCCATCGCCTCCGCCGGGCGGGCGGGGGCGGGCGCCGTGCACCCCGGCTACGGGTTCCTGGCCGAGCGCCCGGACTTCGCCGCCGCCGTGCGCGCCGCCGGGCTGGCCTTCGTCGGTCCCCCGGCGCAGGCGATGGAGACCATGGGCGACAAGCTGCGGGCCCGGGCAGCGGCCGAGCGGGCCGGCGTGGCGCCGGTCCCCGGGCGCGCCGACCCGGTCACCGACGCCGCCGAGGTGGTGGCCTTCGCGGAGGAGCACGGCTGGCCGGTCGCCATCAAGGCGGCCCACGGCGGTGGCGGACGTGGGATGCGTGTCGTCGACGCGCCGGCCGGCGCCGGGCCCGCGCTCGAGGCGGCGCGGCGCGAGGCAGGTGCTGCCTTCGGGCGCGACGAGTGCTACGTGGAGCGACACCTGGAGGCGCCGCGCCACGTGGAGGTGCAGGTGCTGGCCGACAACCACGGGGCGGTCGTCCACCTGGGGACGCGCGACTGCACGGCCCAGCGCCGCCACCAGAAGCTCCTGGAGGAGAGCCCCGCCCCTGGCCTGCCCGCCGAGGTCCTCCGCAAGATGGGCGACGCAGCGGTCGCGATCACCGCGGCCTGCCGCTACACCAATGCGGGCACGGTCGAATTCCTCTACCAGGACAACCGTTTCTGGTTCCTCGAGATGAACACCCGGCTGCAGGTCGAGCACCCGGTGACCGAGTTGGTGACCGGCCTGGACCTGGTGGAGCTGCAGCTGCGCCTGGCCGCCGGCGAGCCGCTCCCGTTCGACCAGGCCGGCGTGCAGGTGCGGGGCCACGCCATCGAGTGCCGCGTCAACGCCGAGGACCCGGCCGGCGGCCGCTTCCTGCCGACGCCCGGCCGACTCACGACCGTGCGCTGGCCCGGCGGTCCGGGCGTCCGGGTCGATGCCGGCTACGAGGCCGGTGACGCCGTCACCCCCGACTACGACAACCTCGTGGCCAAGCTGGTCGTGTGGGCGCCGGACCGGGAGGCGGCCCGGCGCCGGATGCTGCGGGCCGTGAGCGAGACCACGGTGACCGGCGTCGCCACCACCCTGCCGGCCCATGCGGCGATCCTGGCGCACCCCGACTTCGCAGCCGTCGCCCACACCACGACCTGGGTGGAGCGGTCGGTGGACCTGGCCGCCGTCGCGGCACCGGCCGCGGCGCCGGAGCCGCCCGCCGGCGCCGGCCAGGTGGCGCGGGAGGTGGACGTCGAGGTCGACGGCCGGCGCCACCGCGTCCGCCTCTGGGTGCCCGACGCCTCCCCGGGGGCCGGGGACGTCCCCCGCCCCGGCCGGCGCCGGGTCGCCCGCGACGGCGGGGCTGGGGGTGGCGGCGGTGCGCCGGCAGGGGCCGGCCAGGTGGTGGCCCCCATGCAGGGCACCGTGCTGCGCGTGCTGGTCGACGTGGGCGACGCCGTCGAGGCCGGCCAGACCGTGTGCGTGCTCGAAGCCATGAAGATGGAGACCAACGTGGCCGCCGACGTCGCCGGCACCGTCGCCGAGGTCCGCACCCACGAGGGCGACACCGTCGCCTCCGGCGACCTCCTCGCCGTCGTCACCCCTGCCTGACGCCCGCGCCTCCGCGGACGGGGGGCCAGATCGCGCGCCCCGGCGCGCGATTCGCACACCGGTTCGGAGCCGAGCAAGGTGCCGGGCGATGATCAAGGTGGAGCGCGTGCCCGCCGAGGTGACGTTCCCGCTCCGCCAGCGGGTGCTGCGCCCCCACCAGCGGGTCGAGGACATGGCGCTGCCGGGCGACGACGATCCCCACAGCGGCCACTTCGCCGCGATCGACGGCGACGGCCGGGTGGTCGGCACCGCCACGGTCCGCCGTGAGCGGCCGCCATGGGAGGACGGCACCGTCGACGCGTGGCGGCTGCGGGGCATGGCCACCGAGGAGGGGTGGCGGGGACGAGGCGTCGGCGGGGCCGCCCTCGCCGCCGTCCTCACCCACGTCGCCGCCCACGGCGGCGGCCTGCTGTGGTGCAACGCCCGCCTGCCGGCCGTTCCCTTCTACGAGCGGGCCGGGTTCTCCGTCCAGGGCGCGCCCTTCGACGAGCCCGGCATCGGCCCGCACGTTGTGATGGCGCGCCGCGTCGACGGCGTCAACCGAACCTGACCGCGAATCGCGCGCCCTGGTGCGCGATATGGCGCCAGGTTCGCACGGGGGTGGAGGGTCACTCAGCGGCGTCGGCGAGGGCTTCGGCGAGAGCGGGGTGGACCAGGAGGCTCTCGACGATGTCGCTGACCTTGAGGTGGGCGGTGACGGCGAGGGCGAGGACCGAGATCAGCTCGGCGGCGCCCCGGCCGACGATCGAGCCGCCGAGGACCACCCCGGTGGCCGGGTCCGAGACGATCTTGACGAAGCCTCGGGGATCGCCGTCGATGAGCGCCCGGGCATTGGCGGCGAACGGCACCTTGGTGACCCGGATCTTGCGGCCGATGGCGAACGCCTCGGCCTCGGCCAGGCCGACGTCGGCGATCTCGGGCTCGGTGAAGATGGCGCTCGCCGCCTTCTCGTAGTCGAGATGGCGGTGCTGGCGGCTGTGCAGGCCCATCACGTGCTCGGCCACCTTGCGGCCCTGCATCGACGCCACCGACGCCAGGGGCAGCTTGCCGGACAGGTCGCCGGCCGCGTAGATGTGCCCGACGGCGGTCTGGCAGTGGTGGTTGACGGGCACGTGCCCGGCCGAATCCGCCTCGATGCCGGCCGCCTCCAGCCCGAGGCTCTCGGAGTTGGGCAGCGAGCCGATGGCCAGCAGGGCGTGGCTGCCGGCCGCCGAGCGCCCGTCGTCACACCGGACCACGACCCCGTCGCCGTCGCCGTCGCGCTCGATGCCCACCGCCCGGGCGCCCTTGAACAGCCGCACGCCGGTGCGCAGGAAATCGTCCTCCAGGGCGGCCGCCACCTCGGGGTCCTTCTGCGGCAGCACCTGCTGGCGGCTGACGATCAGGGTCACCGCGGCGCCGAAGCTGCGGAAGAGGTGCACGAACTCCACGCCCGTCACCCCCGACCCGATCACCACCATGTGCCGCGGCAGCTCGGGCGGCGGGTAGGCCTGGCGCGTCGTGAGCACCCGCACGCCGTCGGGCTCGGCCCACTCCGGGACACGGGGCCGGCTGCCGGTGGCCAGCAGGACGGCGTCGGCCGGCAGCTCCTCCAGCCCCCGGTCGGTCTCGGCCACCACCTCGTGCGGACCCTTCAGCCGGCCCGTGCCGGCGATCACGCGCACCCCCTGGTCGCGCAGCAGCGACGCGACCGACGCACGCAGGTGCTCCTCCACCGCGCCGATGCGGGCCCGCAGGGCAGCCAGGTCGACGGCCGGTTCCATCGCAGCGAGGCCCATCCCGGCTGACCGGCGGGCCAGCGAAACGTAGCCGCCGGTGGCGATCATGGCCTTGGACGGGATGCAGTCCCAGAGGTTGGCGGCGCCGCCCAGAATCTCCCGCTCGACCACCGTCACCTCGGCGCCGAGGCGGGCGGCCAAGGTGGCGGCCTGCACGCCCGCCGGGCCCGCGCCGATCACCACGAAGCGCACCATGCCGGGCCAGGCTATGCCCACGGCGACGGTGTCTAGTTACACTAGACACATGGCGCCGCTCGACGAACTGCTGCTGGCCGAAGCGCGCGAGGCCCAGGCCGCCTCGACCCACGCGCAGGCCCAGGCGGACCTGGCCCGCGTGCGCTACCAGCACGCGCTGCGCCGGCTGTACCAGGCCGGCGCCTCCACCCGGGAGATCGCCCGGGCCTTCGAGCTGAGCCACCAGCGGGTCCACCAGCTGGTGGCCGGCCGGGCGCAGGGCGGCGGGAACTGAGGTGGCCACCGGCGCCCCGTGGGTGCCCTGGCCCGAGTGGGCGCCGAAAGGTGCCCACCGACCTCACCGAGGACGCGGTGCGGGATCCCGCACTCGACCCGGGCCCGTCGACACCACGGTGTGCGCCGTCGACGACGTGTGGTCCGGTCTGAAGCTGGTGTACCGCCTCGCCGGCCGCCCGGGACCCGCCGGCGAGCTCAGCCCCGCGGATGGGGCATGCAGAACTGGTCGTACTCGGCGATTGTGATGGGGGGAGCGTCCTCGCCGCAGGCCGGGCACTGCGGGTCACGCTGCACCTTGAAGGTACGGAACGACATCTCCAGCGCGTCGTAGGCCAGCAGCCGGCCGATGAGCGGGTCACCCAGGCCGAGGAGCAGCTTCACCGTCTCCATGGCCTGGATGGAGCCGACGATCCCCGGCAGCACGCCCAGCACGCCCGCTTCGGCGCACGACGGTGCCAGCTCGGGCGGTGGAGGCTCGGCCACCATGCAGCGGTAGCACGGGCCCTGGTAGGGCGCGAACACGGTGGCCTGCCCGTCGAAGCGGAAGATGGAACCGTGCACGACCGGGATGCGCTTGAGCAGCGACGCGTCGTTGACGAGGTAGCGGGTCGGGAAGTTGTCCGTCCCGTCGACGATGACGTCGTAGCCGTCGATCACGTCGAGGATGTTGTCGGCGCCCAGGCGCACGTCGTAGGTGGCCACGGTGACGTCGGGGTTCAGCGCGGTCAGCGTCTTCTTGGCCGAGTCGACCTTGCGGTCGCCCACCCGGTCCATGTTGTGCAGGACCTGGCGCTGCAGGTTGGAGGCGTCGACCACGTCCATGTCGACGATGCCGAGCGTGCCGACCCCGGCGGCGGCCAGGTAGAGGGCGGCCGGCGAACCGAGGCCGCCGGCACCGAGCAGGAGGACCTTGGCGTCGAGCAGCTTCTGCTGGCCCGCCTCGCCGACCTCGGGAAGCAGCAGGTGGCGCTGGTAGCGGTTGCGCTGGTCCGGCGACAGGGTCTGGGGCACCCGCCACGGGCGGCCCTCGTCCTTCCACCGGTTGAAGCCGCCGGCCAGGCTGGCCACGTCGGCGTAGCCCAGGTCCTGCAGCGTCTTGGCCGCGAAGGCGGAGCGGAAGCCACTGGCGCAGTGCACGACGACGGGGCGCGACTTGTCCGGCGCCCGGCCCTCGATCTGGCCCTCCAGGTGGCCCCGGGGGATGTGCAGCGCACCGGGGATGGCGCCCTGCTCGTACTCGTCGGGCTCTCGGACGTCCAGGATCAGGACCTCGCCGAGCCGGGCCTCCGCATCGGCTCCGTCGATCTCGCGGATGTGCTGCTTGGCCTGGGCGAGAAGCTCGCGGGAGGACGCCATGGGTGGTGAAACCCTACCTCACGAGTCAAGATTCCCAGCCATGGAGTTCCAGGACGTGGTGCGGCGCCGGCGGATGGTACGCAGCTTCGACGGCCGGCCGTTGCCGGCAGCGGTCATGGACCGCGTGCTGGACAACGCCCGGCGCGGCCCCTCGGCCGGCTTCGCCCAGGGCGTCGCCTTCGTGGCCCTGGAGGGGCCGGACCAGACGGCGGTGTTCTGGGACCACACGCTGCCCGTCGAGCACCGGGCCGGGTTCCGCTGGGGCGGCCTGCTGCGGGCGCCGGTGCTGGTGGTGTGCCTGGCCGACCGGGAGACCTACGTCCGCCGCTACGGCGAACCCGACAAGGCCGGGGCCACCTGGCCCGTCGCCTGGGAGGAGGTCGACTGCGCCTTCGCCACCATGCTGCTCCTGCTGACGGCGGTGGACGCAGGCGTCGGCGCCCTGTTCTTCGGCATCCCGAGGGGCGAGGCCGAGCTGCTGGCCGCCCTCGGCGTGCCGCCCGGCCTGCGGGCGCTCGGCGCGGTCGCCCTCGGCTACCCGGCCGCCGACGACCGTCCCTCGACCTCGGCCGCCCGCCGGCGCCGTCCCGCCACCGAGACCATCCACCGCGGCCGCTGGTGAGCCGGGGGCACCGGGTGGTCGCCGCCGTGGTGGTGGACGCCCCGCCGGCACGGGTGTGGCGGGCGCTGACCGAGCCGGCAGAGGTGGCGCTCTGGGACGGCGCCGTGCCCCTCGACGTGCCGGCCGGCTACCCCCGCCCGGGCCAGGACGCCCGCTGGCGCACCCGGCTGGGACCGGTCCGGTTGACACTCCACGATCGGGTCCGGGCGGTCGACCCCGAGCGGCGGTTGGCGGCTTCGCTGGCCTACGGCCCGGTCCGCGTCGAGGAGGAGTACCGCCTCGGGCCGGCGACCGGCGGCGGCACGGTGGTGGTGTGCGACAACGCCGTCACCGGCGCCGTGCCGGGGCTCGGCCGCGCCGCCGCTGCGCTCGTCCGCCGATCGACCCGGGCGGCCATGGCCGCCCTGGCCCGGTACTGCGCCGCGACTGGCCCTTGACACGCGGGGATGGATGAACATGAAATGTCGTCACGCTTCCCCGGCGTCGCCCCGCCGATCCGGAGACCTCCCATGTGCGCTTCGTCCCTGCCCGTGCCGCCCGCCATCTCGCCCACCATCGACTCGCTGGCGATCCGGCCGTGGCCCGACC
>DATLFQ010000092.1:0-13142 GCA_035540915.1 Acidimicrobiales bacterium | reverse complement strand
CCGGCGACGTCGTCGGTCTTCTTGGCGACTTCCTTGACGAGCTCGGCGCCGATCCTCTCGTAGGGGTCCTCGAGGTCGATCTCCTTGGCGATCGACACACCGTCGTTGGTGATGGTGGGAGCGCCCCACTTCTTGTCCAGGACGACGTTGCGGCCCTTGGGGCCGAGGGTGACGCGGACGGCGTCGGCGAGCTGGTTCATCCCGCTCTCGAGCGCACGGCGAGCGTGCTCGTCGAAGGCAATCATCTTGGGCATTGCGTTCCCCTCCCGGAGGTGGCGGGCGTTAGCACTCTCGGTGTTCGAGTGCCAGAGTAATCACGGCTGGCACTCTCCGCAAGCGAGTGCCAGCGGGCTCACCCGCCCGCGACGGCGGGAACGACCGAGACCGTCTGGCCGGGGGCGACCGTCGTGTCGAGGCCCTGGAGGAAGCGCACGTCCTCGTCGGCCACGAACACGTTGATGAACCGGCGGAGGTGGCCGCCGGCGTCGAACAGCCGCTCACCGATGCCGGGGTGAGCCGACTCGAGCGCCCGGAGAACCTCGCCCACGGTGCCGCCGTCGAGGGCCACCTCGCCGGCGCCGCCGGTGAGGGTCCTCAGCTGGGTGGGGATGCGCACGGTCACGCTCATGGTCGGCTCATGCTCCCAGATCCGCCCGCTCCTGATCGACACCGACGGCCCGGTCGAACGCCTCCATGGTGGGCGCGATGGTCGCGGTGGGCCCCACGTGGGGGCTCACGGCGTCGATGGTCTTCAGGCCGTGGCCGGTGACGAGCGCCACCACCTTCTCGTCGGACCGCACGACGCCCTGGTTGGCCAGCTTGGCCAGGGTGGCGATCGTCACCCCACCGGCCGTCTCGGCGAAGATGCCCTCGGTCCGGGCCAGGAGGCGGATGCCCTCGACGATCTCGTCGTCGGTCACAGAGGCGACCGCGCCGCCGCTGGCCCGCACCGCCTCCAGGGCGTACCAACCGTCCGCCGGGTTGCCGATGGCCAGGGACTTGGCGATGGTCTTCGGCTTCTGGGGCCGGATGTGCTCGCTGTGCTCGGCGAAGGCGGTGGCCACCGGCGAGCAGCCCGCCGCCTGGGCGCCCGACACCCGCACGTGGGGCTCCTCGTCCAGTAGGCCCACCTTCCACAGCTCGCCGAAGCCCTTGTGCACCTTGGTGAGCTGGCTCCCCGAGGCGATGGGGACCACCACGTGGTCCGGGGCCTGCCATCCCAGCTGCTCGGCCACCTCGAAGGCGAGGGTCTTGGACCCCTCGGCGTAGTAGGTGCGGACGTTGACGTTCACGAAGGCCCACGTCGGGTGCTCGCTGGCCAGCTCGGCGCACAGGCGGTTGACGTCGTCGTAGGTGCCCTCGACCGCCACCAGGCGGCCGCCGTAGACGGCGGTCGTCACCACCTTGGCCTGCTCGAGGTCGTGGGGGATGAACACGATCGACCGCATCCCGGCCCGGGCCGCGTGGGCCGCCACCGAGTTGGCCAGGTTGCCGGTGGAAGCGCACGCCGCCACCTTGAAGCCGAGCTCGCGGGCGGTGGTCAGCGCCACCGACACCACCCGGTCCTTGAACGACCCCGTCGGGTTCAACGTGTCGTCCTTGATCCACAGCTCGCCCAGCCCCAGCTCGGCGGCCAGGCGGTCGGCCCGGACCAGGGGAGTGAAGCCCGCGCCGAGGTCGACGGGATCGGCCGCCGGGGCCGGCAGCAGCGGCGCGTAGCGCCAGATGGTGGTCGGCCCAGCGGCGATGGACGCCCGGCTCACCGTGGCGGCGATGGCCTCGTAGTCGTAGCGGACCTCCAGCGGCCCGAAGCAGAACTCGCAGACGTGCAGGGCCTCGACCGGGTAGGCCCGGCCGCACTCGCGGCAGCCGAGGCCGCTGACGAAGGGGCCACCGGGCCCGTTGGACGGCAACGCTTCCTCCTCATCGCTCCGGGCATTGGCACCTGACCACCGGTCTGGAAGACCGGAGGATGGTTGCCGCGGTGTCGTCGGGCCCGGCCCCTCGACCGCTCTGGATGATCGGTCCTATCGTGACCGAGCCGGCGTGCCGTGCGCAAACGAATCCGGCGAAGATGGGCCCGTGGCCCCCATCACCTCCCATCGTCACGCCGCGGTCGCCGACCTGCTCGGCCGGTTGGCCGGCCGGCGGGTCACCGTCTGCCTCCCGGCGCGCGACGAGGCGGCCACCGTGGGCGCCATCGTCGCCGCCGTGCGCCGGCACCTCGTGGAGCGGGTGCCCCTGGTCGCCGAGGTGCTCGTGGTGGACGACGGGTCGCAGGATGCGACCGCCGGGGTGGCCGCCGCCGCCGGCGCCCGCGTCGTATCCACGAGCACCGCGGGCGGCAAGGGCCGAGCCATGCGCACAGGGCTGGCCGAGTCGACCGGCGACCTCGTGGTGTACTGCGACGCCGACGTCGTCGGCTTCGGGCCCCACTTCGTCACGGGGCTGCTCGGCCCGCTGCTGGCCGACGACGCCGTCGCCTTCGTGAAGGGGGTGTTCGACCGGCCGCTGCACGGGCGGCCCGGGGAGGGCGGCCGGGTCACCGAACTGCTGGCCAAACCCCTGCTGCGGACGCTGCACCCCGCTTTGGCTGGCATCGCCCAGCCGCTGGCCGGCGAATGCGCCGGGCGCCGCGAGGTGCTGGCTTCGCTGCCGTTCGTCGCCGGCTACGGCGTCGACATCGGGCTGCTCCTGGACGTGGCCGAGCGGTTCGGCCCGGGCGCGATCGCCCAGGTCGACCTCGGTCATCGGGTTCACCGGAACCGTTCCCTGGCCGACCTCGGCCTGCAGGCCGAAGTGGTGCTGCGCACCGTGCTGGCCCGGTCCGGGCTCGGCCCGCCCGTCGACGAGTGCCCGCCGCTGGCCTCCATGCCACGAACCGTCTAGGGAGCAGGGGCGGAAAACCGCCCCAGCGCTACACGGTTCGCGACGTCGTCACCGGCTCGGGGCCGGGCGGCGGGTCCGGGACGACGTCCTGGACGGGGCCCCCGCCCTCGGCGGCGGCCTCGGCGAAGGCTGCCTCCTCGAAGGGCTGGCCCAGCACGTGCACCCGCCAGAGGTGTCCGCAGACGATCTTCAGCACCGCCACCGCCGGCACCGCCAGCAGCAGGCCCAGGAAGCCGCCGAGGGTCCCGCCCGCCAGCAGGGCCAGGATGACGGCGGCCGGGTGGAGCTGCACGGCCCGCTGCATCACCTGGGGGGTGATGAAGTGGTTGTCGATCTGCTGGACGCCCGCCATGACGATCACCACGCCCAGCGCCTGCAGCGGGCTGCCGGTCGTGAGGGCGATGAGCAGCCCAGGGATCCCGCCGATCCACGGCCCGATGAGCGGGATGATGTTGAACAGCCCGGCGATCATCCCGACCAGGAACCAGAAGCGGAGGCCGATGATCAGGAGGCCGATCGAGCACATCACTCCGACGATGGCTGCCACCGCCAACTGCCCGCGGAAGAACCCGCCGATGGCGCGGTTGAGCCGGCGGCAGACGTGCAGGACCTCGTCGCGGGCGCCGTCGGGGACGAGCGACTCCATCACCGCCCGGACCCGGGGCAGGTCGACCAGCAGGTAGAAGGCGATGAACGGGGCGAGCACCAGGATGATCAGGACGTGGAAGACCTGCAGGCCGAGGTCCCGGGCCCGGTCGAGCTGCTCACTGAGCGGCACGTCATCGGCGGTGAAGGCGTCCTCCAGCTCGACGCGGGTGAACTCCCAGAACGTGCCCTGGGACTCCGCGGCCCGGTCGTCGATCCAGCGCTCGGCCCGCGCCTTGATCTCGGGCCACTCGTCGCCCAACTCCCGGCCCTGGTCCTGCGCCAGCGGGTAGATGAGGACGCCGGCCAACACCACCGCGCCGATCACGGCCAGGTAGGCGAGTGCCGCACCCGCAGCCCGCGGGACCCGGTGACGGTGCAGCCGGGTGACCACCGGGTTGAGCAGGAAGACGATCGCCGCGGCCAGGATGAGCGGCGGCCAGATGACCCGCACCGTCCACGCGATCAGCCCGAGAACGGCCACCAGGGCGGCCACGCCGACCGCAGCCCAGGCCACCTGCCCGGCGCGACGCAGGGCCTCGGTCACCGCCACAGGGTACCCAGCAGCCCGCCGTACCGGGGGATGCGGCGCGTCGCTAGACCGACGCCAGGTGTCCGGCCACGACCTCCTCGACGCAGGCCAGCGGCTCGCCCATGGCCCGGTCGCGCCCGAAGCGCTCGACCAGCGAGACGCTGGCCACGGGCTGGCGGCCGAACGACTCCCCCACCACGACCAGGGACGGGACGCCGGCCGACAGGGCCAGGTCGACGACGCCACCTACCGCCTTGCCGCGGAACGAGTGGTCGTCGAGGAAGCCCTCGCCGGTCACGACCAGGTCGGCCTTGCCGACCCGGGCCGGCAGGTCGATGAGCTCGGCGACCAGCTCGAAGCCCGGGACCAACGTCGCCCCCAGGGCGGCCAGCCCGCCGGCCAGGCCGCCGGCGGCACCCGAGCCGGGGATGGCGGTCACGTCGACGCCGTAGTCCTCGCGGTAGAGCTGGGCCAGTCGCTCCAGGCGGCGGCCGAGCAGGGCCACCTGGGCGGCGGTGGCGCCCTTCTGCGGGGCGAAGTCGGCGGCCGCGTCGACGAAGGGGGTGGTGACGTCGCAGGCCACGATCAGCTCGATGCCCCGGAGGCGGCTGTGGGGCTGCAGCGCCTCCAGGCAGCCCAGCCCGCCGTCGGTGGTGGCCGAGCCCCCCAGCCCGACGATGACGCGGTCGGCCCGAGCGGCCACCGCGGCGGCGATCAGGTCCCCGACGCCGGCGGTCGACGCCCGCATGGCGTCGTTCCACTCCGGCCCGCCGGCCACCACCAACCCCGCTGCCTGCGCCATCTCGATCAGCGCGGTCGGCCGGGCGATCGCCCCCGAGCGGCCCGGCACCAGCATCCGCCACTCCGCCTCGACCGCCTCGCCGAGCGGCCCCCGCACCCGGGTGCGGCGCACGCTCCCACCCAGGACGTCGAGCAGGCCCTCGCCGCCGTCGGCCACCGGCGCCTCGTCGCAGGTCCAGCCCGACGCAGTCGCCGCCCGCTTCACTGCGGCCGCCACCTGGGGCGCGGTCGCCGTCCCCCGGAACTTGTCCGGTGCAGCGACGACGTGGGGCACGGCAGCTATCGTGCCACCCGGATGGGCCCCCCCGACCTGGTCGTGGTCTCGAACCGCGGGCCACTTTCCTTCAGCACCGGTGCCGACGGCCAGCAGATCGCCACCCGCGGCGGCGGCGGGCTGGTGTCGAGCCTGGGCCCGGTGGTCGCCGGCTCGGGTGCGACGTGGGTGGCCGCCGCCGGCCCCGACACTCCCCACGAGGTGGTGGAGGCCGAGGGCTTCCGCGTGCGGCCCGTCCCCCTCGACGGCGAGCGCTTCCGCCAGTACTACGACGTGGTGGCCAACGCCACGCTGTGGTTCCTGCACCACGACCTGTTCGACCTGGCCCGCCGGCCCCACCTCGACCGGCGGTGGCGCCGGGCGTGGGACGCGTTCCGCGAGGTGAACGACGCCTTCGCCGAGGTGATCGCGGCCGAAGCCGGCCCCGATGCCACCGTGATCGTGCACGACTACCACCTGCCGCTGGTGGGGCGGGCGCTGGCCCGGCAGCGCCCCGACCTGCGGACCGCCCACTTCAACCACACCCCGTTCTGCGACCCCGACGCCCTGGCCGTCCTGCCCGAGGACGTCGCCGCCGAGCTGCTGGACGGTCTGGCCGGGTTCGGCGCCTGCGGCTTCCACTCCACCCGCTGGTCGGCCAACTTCGAGGCCTGCTGCTCGGCCGTGCTCGGCCGGACGCCGGCGACCTTCGTCTCGCCCGCGGCCGTCGACGGCGAG
Source organism: Acidimicrobiales bacterium (assembly GCA_035540915.1). Lineage (GTDB taxonomy): Bacteria > Actinomycetota > Acidimicrobiia > Acidimicrobiales > DATLFQ01. Next base: position 7,284 of record DATLFQ010000092.1, on the reverse strand, counting down.
GAGCTGGCCCGGGTGGCGGCCACGCCCGAGTGCGAAGCGGACCTGGCCGAGCTGGACGCGCTGGTCGGTGACCGTCATCTCCTCGTGCGGGTGGACCGCATCGAACTGTCCAAGAACCTGGTGCGCGGCTTCCTCGCCTTCGACGAGATGCTGCACGAGCACGCCCAGTGGCGGGAGCGGGTCGTGTTCGGCGCGTTCGTGTACCCGTCGCGCGAGACCCTGCCCGACTACCTCGCGTACCGCTCCGAGGTCGAGGCCGTGGTGGCCCGTGTGAACCGGACCTGGGCGACGCCGGGCTGGACGCCGATCGTGCTCGACAGCAGCGACCGGTTCACCCGCTCGGTGGCCGCTCTCCGGCGCTCGGACGTCCTGCTCGTGAACCCGGTGCGCGACGGGCTCAACCTCGTGGCCAAGGAGGGGGCCGTGCTCAACGAGCGCGACGGCACCCTCGTCCTCAGCCCTCAGGCCGGCGTGTGGGACGAGCTGTCCGGGGCGGCCCTGTCGGTCAACCCCTTCGACGTGGCGGGTACAGCGGAGGTGCTGAACCGGGCGTTGGCCATGGACCGAGCCGAGCGGGCGGTGCGGGCCAAGGCACTGCGGACGGCCAGCGAGGCCCGCACGCCGGCCGCCTGGCTCGACGACCATCGGGCCCACGCCCGGCCCGCCCCGCCCGAGCCGCCGACCGGCTGAGCGGCGGGCGCCGGTCAACCGGCCAGGAGCTCGGTCAGCAGGGCCAGCGCACCGTCGGGACCGTCCACCACCAGGTCGGCGCGGGCGATCAGGTCCGGCGGCGCCTCGGCGCTGGCCACCGCCACCTTCACCGCGTTGAGCCCGGTGGCGGCCAGCTCGTCCAGCGCCACGAACGCCGGCAGGTCGCCCAGGTCGTCGCCCAGGAAGCACGCCCCGGCCAGGTCGCGGGCCAGGTCGGCCACGACGGTGCCCTTGTCCACGGCCACGGGAGGCCGGAGCTCCTCGCTCATCCGGGCCGGGTGCAGGGCGAGGCCGGTGCGGGCCGCCTCCGCCTCGGCGAACACCCGGGCCCACACCGCCGCCTCCGGCGCCGTCCGGTAGTGCACCGTCACCGTGAGGCCCTTGCGCTCGACCAGCACGCCCGGTGGCGCCTGGGCGTCCGCCCGGTCGGCCACCTCGGCGACGACGCGGCGCCACGGCTCCCACCGGTCCACCTGCGACCCGCCCGCCCACGTCTCGAGCCCGTAGAGCCCGGCGACCCGGAGCCGGCTGCCCGAGCCCAGGGCCAGGTGCTCGACGAGGAACGCCATTGGCCGGCCCGACACCACGGCGACGGTGGCGTAGCGCTCGGCCAGCCGGTGCAGGACCTCGACGGCGCCGGCCAGGGGACGGGCCGCCGCCGGGTCGGCCACGATGGGCGCCAGCGTCCCGTCGAAGTCGCACACGATCCCCGACCGGCCCGGCTCGGCCGCCAGCGCCGCCAGGGCCGGCGAACTGGTCGGGCCTGGACGGGGCGACACAGCGACGACCGTACCGGGCGGCCACGCCTGCCCCCTTTTCCGCGAGACCGGACGCTCCAGGACGGCCGGTGCTACGTCGGCGCCTACCCGCCGGTGGTGGAGGTGGTCGCCCGGGTGGTGGCGGTGCTGGCGGCACCACCGGTGGCCCGCGTCGTGGACGTCGTGGTGACGAGGCGGCCGGCCAGGTCGGCACCGACGACGACCACCACGTTGGCGCCCCGGAGGTCGGCCACGGGGGGCGTCGTGCCGACGGGCTGGACGCTGGTGCCGGCCAGGCTGAGGGTCGAGGCGACCGCCAGCGCCTCCTGCTCGTAGGTCGGGGTGTAGAAGACCGCTGTCGGCGATCCGCGGGTGCCGTCGGCCGGGGCCAGCACGTTGAAGCCGGCTGCCTTGACCACGTCGTTGGCCCGGCCTGCCGCACCCCGCACGTCGGTGGCGTTGAGGGTCAGCACCTTGACCTCGGCCGGGGCCCGGGCGGCAAGGGTGGTGATCGTGGTCGTGGGGAACTCGTCGAGGGTGGTGCTCGTCACGCTGTCGTCGGGCTCGGTGACGCCCGGGCCCACCGACACGTCGGTGGGCTCGTCGTCGGTGGCGCTCAGCAGCAGGATCCCGAGCAGCACGGCGACCGCCAGCAGGGCGGCACCGCGGCCGGCGGCCATGCCGGCCGATCGGTTGAACGAGCCGTCGTCGGCGGCGTGGCGGCCCGGGCTCATCGCGGCTGGGGAGCGCCGGCCGAGCGCCCCTCGTAGCGGGCGCGGCGGCGGCGGTCGCGCAGGCGGCGGAGCCGGCGGACCACCAGAGGGTCGTAGGAGAGCGCCTCGGCCGAGTCGAGCAACTCGCTCAGGAGCTGGTAGTAGCGGCCCGACGACAACGAGAAGCGCTCCTTGATGGCGACCTCCTTGGGCCCCCCCTGGGTCCACCACGTGCGCTCGAAGTCCAAGATGGCCTTGGCCCGTGAGGAGAGTGCCATCACCGGCAGCCTGCCAGCCCGCCGTGTCCCACATCAAGCACCCCTACGCTGGACCGCCGCCGCCCGAGTAGCTCAGCCGGCCAGAGCAGGCGCCTTGTAAGCGTCAGGTCGTCGGTTCGAATCCGACCTCGGGCTCGTGAGGCGAGTCTGCGCCACGCCTCTCAGCCGCAGGTGCGCAGGGACAGGCCGGACGCCGAGGCCGACCGCGGCCGCTCGGCGGCCCAGTCGGCCAGGGCATCCTCCAGCTCGTCGGCGTCTCGCGGCGTGTCCATGACGAAGCTCATTCGGACGCACGCCCGCTCGCCGTCCCGCCAGGCCACGTAGCGGTCACCGCCCCACCCCTGGGCGGCCTCACCGGCCTGGCGGTCGGTCAATTCGGCGCGCAGCATCAGGATCAGGAACAGCGCGCCGATCTCGCCGTCGTCGAAGGCCGGCCGGTCGGCCGGGGGCTGGCGCACCGGCCGGGGGTCGTCGCCAGCGAGGTACCGGGCCGGCTCGAGGACGTGCTCGGTGCTGCGGGGCGGCTCCGCGAACGCCTGGTCGAGGCGCTCCTGGCCGCCCGCTTCGAGCAGGGCCCGGACGAGATCGGGACCGAAGACGTAGGGAAACCCGAAGGCGATCTGGACCACCTCGGGGACGTCGCCCGGCAACGCCCTGCCCCGGGCCAGCTCGGCCCCCTCGGCGGCCCGCCGCTCCGACGGCGAGAGGGAGTCGACGTAGCGCTCCTCGACCACCGCCGCACTGCCTTCGGCCAGCGCCTGGAAGGCGGCGGCCTCCTCGTCGCCGAGGTCGGGCCGATCGAGGTCGAAGTGCTGGTCCTCCAGGGCGTGGACCAGCTCGTGGACCAGCGTGGTGCGCACCAGCGGCGTGGCCGCCATGCCGCGCACCACCAGCTCGTCGGTCTCCGCGTCGTAGAAGCCGAGGACCGCCTCGCCGGCGAACCGGTCCACCGCCGCGACCAGGTCCAGGCCGGGCGCCACCAGGCCCATGGCCTGCAGCACCGCCTGGGCGTCCTCGATCTCCTTCCGGGCCTCGTCGTCGGAGGAGCCGAGGCGCTCCTGGAAGGCGTCGTCGTCGAGCAGTTCGACGTCCACCTCCCGGCGGAACTCCAAACCGCGCGCGTCCTCGACGAACGCCACCAGGCCCGGCAGCACCGCCCGCACGCCGTCGGCCGTGCCGCCGGCCCGGCGGGGCCCGGCGTCGGAGACGGTGCCGGTCGTCGCCGCCCGGGCCGGCTCGTGGACGGCCACGCCGGCCAGCCCGGCGCCCAGCAGGATCCCGGCCGCCAGCGCGGCGGCCGGGACGGCCAGCGACGGGACGCGCACGGTCCTCACCATGCCCGACGGCCGCGCTTCTTGCAGAGCGGCCACCCGGCGGCCGACGATGGGCCCGTGCGCGTGGTCGTGGTGGGGGCGGGGCTGGGTGGACTGTCCGCCGCGTGCCACCTGGCCGGCCGGGGCCACGAGGTGGTGGTGGTCGAGCGCGAGGCGGTCCCGGGCGGTCGGGCCGGCCTGCTGGAGGCGGCGGGCTACCGGCTGGACACGGGCCCGTCGGTGCTGACGATGACCGGCCTGCTCGCGGAAGTGTTCCGGGCGGCCGGCGCCGACATGGCCGACCACCTCGACCTGGTGCCCGTCGACCCGATGTACCGGGCCTGCTTCGCCGACGGCACCGAGATCCGGGTGCGCCACGGCCGCGAGGCGATGACCGAGGAGGTGCGGGCGACGTGCGGGGCGACCGAGGCCGAGGCCTTCGGCCGCTTCTGCGACTTCCTCACCCGCCTCTACCGGTTGGAGCTGCCCAACTTCATCGACCGCAGCTTCGACTCGCCCCTGGACCTGGCCTGGCCGCTGGGCCCGATCGTGGACCTGGTCCGCATGGGTGGGTTCCGCAAGCTCAACTCGGTGGTCGAGGACTACTTCGCCGACGAGCGGCTGGTGCGCCTCTTTTCCTTCCAGTCGATGTATGCGGGCCTGTCGCCCTACGAGGCCCTCGCCGTCTACTGCGTCATCACCTACATGGACACCGTCGAGGGCGTGTGGTTCCCCAAGGGCGGCATGCACGCCGTCCCCCGGGGCCTGGCGGCGGCGGCCGAGAAGGCGGGCGCGTCGTTCGTCTACGGGCAGAGCGTCGAGCGGGTGCTGCGCCGGTCCGGCACCAGCGGGCCGGTGACCGGCGTGCGCCTGGCCAACGGCGAGCGGATCGCCGCCGACGCCGTCGTGCTGAACCCGGACCTGCCGGTCGCCTACCGCACGCTGCTGCCGGAGGTGACCCCGCCGCTGATGACCCGGCGGGGCAACTACTCGCCCTCGTGCGCGGTGTGGCTGGCCGGGGTGAAGGGTTCGCTGCCCCCCGACGCCGCCCACCACAACATCCACTTCGGCTCGTCGTGGCGGGGCGCCTTCGACGCGCTGCTGAAGACGGGCACCCGGATGCCCGACCCGTCCATCCTGGTCACCAGCCCCAGCTTCTCCGACCCCGGCCTGGCTCCTCCGGGCCGCACGGCCATGTACGTGCTGGAGCCGGTCCCCAACCTGGACGGCGCCATCGACTGGGGCCACGAGCGGGAGCGCCTTCGTGACGACCTGCTGGCCCGGGTGGCCGGCCTGGGCTACCCGGTCGACGCCGAAGTCGAGCAGTTCCTGGACCCCACGGACTGGGAGCGCCGGGGGATGGAGCGTGGCACGCCGTTCGCCCTCAGCCACCGCTTCTTCCAGAGCGGGCCGTTCCGCCCCAACAACGTGTCGCGCAAGGTCCCGGGGCTGGCCTTCGTGGGGTCGGGCACCGTGCCGGGCGTGGGGGTGCCGATGGTGCTGCTGTCGGGCCGGCTGGCCGCCGACCGCGTGGAGTCCATGGGGCGGAGATGACCCCGGCGGTCACCCTCGAGCAGTCCTACGAGCGGTGCCGGCAGCTCAACAAGCGCTACGGCACGACCTACTACTGGTCGACCTGCCTGCTGCCCAGGGTCAAGCGCCATCACGTCCACGCCCTCTACGGGCTGTGCCGCTACGCCGACGACATCGTCGACGACCTGGGCCCGGTCCCGGTGGCGGAGCGGGAGCGGGCGCTGGCCGACTTCGGCGCCCGGTGCATGGCCGACCTGGCCGCCGGCCGCTCCGAGGACCCGGTGCTGAAGGCGGTGGTGCACACGGTGCGGGCGTTCGACATCGACCCGGACTGCGTGCGCCGCTTCCTGCGGTCCATGACCATGGACCTGACGGTCGCCACCTACGAGACGTTCGCCGACCTGCTGGACTACATGGACGGGTCGGCGGCGGTGATCGGCGAGATGATGATCCCGATCCTTGAGCCCCGGTCGCCGGAGGCGTTCGGCCATGCCCGCGACCTCGGGGTCGCCTTTCAGCTCACGAACTTCTGGCGGGACGTGGGCGAGGACCTGGACCGTGGCCGCGTCTACCTGCCCCAGGAGGACGTGCGCCGCTTCGGGGCCGAGGCCGCCCTGGCCGAGCGCCGGGTCACCCCCGGCTGGGTCGAGCTGCTGCGCTTCGAGATCGAGCGGACCCGGGTGTACTACGACTCCGCCGACGTGGGCATCGCCCTGCTGCCACCGGTCTCGGCCCGCTGCATCGCCGGCGCCCGCGCCCTCTACTCGGGCATCCTGACCCGAATCGAGCAGGCCGGCTACGACGTCTTCTCCCAGCGCGTCCGGGTGCCGACGTGGCAGAAGCTGGCCGTCGCCGCCCGGATCGGCCTCCCGTCGCGAACCGCGCTGGCAAGAGGGGCGGCTGCCGGTCGCCGATAGGACCGGTTCGGCGGGGGTCGAGGGAATCCGCCCGGCCCCATGGGCGTTGGCGGTGCCGAGAGCCGGGCCCCCGGCTCTCCCGACGAGGGGCGCACCGTACCGGCCAGACGACGGGCGCGGGAGACGGCCATGCCCTGGATCCTCCTCGTCGTCGCCGGCCTCTTCGAGGTGGCCTGGGCGACCCTGCTCGGCGCTTCGGACGGGTTCACCAAGACCGCCCCGACAGCCGGCTTCCTCGTGACGCTCGCGGCCAGCATGTACCTGCTCAGCGTGGCGACACGGACCATCCCGATCGGCACCGCCTACGCGGTGTGGGTCGGCATCGGTGCGGCGGGGACGTTCGTGGTCGGCGCCGTGCTCCGGCGGGAGGCGACCAGCGGGGCGCAGGTGCTCGCCATGGGCATGCTGGTGGCGTCGATCTTGGCGGTGAAGCTCACCGCCAGCCCCCACTGAGGCGGACTTCCCGGAGGGCGCGGAACAGATCGACCCGGTCGTGCGTCCATTCGTCGATGATTGCCGCCGAGATGGCCCAACCCCCGCCCCAGCCCTGGGCCGGGTTCCTGGTCGAGCTGTACCGGGAGCGCTACCAGCCGATGGTCAGGCTGGCGTACCTGCTCACCGGTGACCGCACCGCGGCCGAGGAGCTGGTGCAGGACGCCTTCGTGGCCGTCCACCGCTCCTGGCCCCGGGTCACCCAGCCGTCGGCCTACCTGCGCACCGCCGTCGTGAACGCCTGCCGGTCATGGGGCCGGCGCCGCACGCTGGAGGCGGTGCGCCGCCCCCGCCCACCGGAGCCGGCGACGCTCGTGGCCGACGAGCTGTGGGACGCGCTCGGCCACCTGCCCGAGCGTCAGCGGACCGCCATCGTGCTCCGCTTCTACGAGGACATGCCCGACGCCGACATCGCCACGGCGCTCGGCTGCCGGCCGGCGACGGTCCGCACCTCCATCCACCGCGGCCTGGCCGCCCTGCGCACCGAGGTGCAGCGATGACCGAGAACGACGTCCGCCAGATGCTGCAGCGCCGGGCCGGCGACGTGTCGCCGTCGCCCGACGCCTGGG
>DATLFQ010000091.1:0-13941 GCA_035540915.1 Acidimicrobiales bacterium | reverse complement strand
GGAAGGGCATGATGCCGGTCCAGAAGCCCCGGACGATCGACCACGGCGCCTCGAAGGAGACGGCGGTGGCTCGGGTCCGGCCCCGCCGGTCGTGGGTGACGCCTTCGAGCATCACGATCCGCCGCTCTGTGGCGGTCGTGTAGCACGGGGCGGAGATCTCGCTCAGCAGCAGGCCCTGCAGGAACCCCTCGCCCCGGGCGCCGTCCAGCTCGCGCTCCCCCGAGGCCAGCCACCGCTGCGAGGTCGCCACCGGTGGTCAGCCCGGGCTGCGCCCGGCTCCCCGGCGCCGGGCCGGCGGGGCCTGCTCGTCGGCCGCAGCGGTGGCGGCCGCCGCCTGTTGGGCGGCCAGCGCCCGGCGAGCCGCCGGCCACAACAGGCGCGTTGCGTCCTCCGACTCGGGCGGCGGCGAGGGCGCGGCCGGCCCGGGTCGCGCCTTTCCCGCCGGCGCCTTGGCAGCGCGGGGCGCCTTGGGAGACAGAGCCTTGGCCGGCGCCGCCTTGGCCGCAACGGCCTTGCGGGCCGCCGGTGCCGCCCGCTTCACCGCCGAGACCTTGGCGGCGGGAGCCCTCCCGACCGGAGCCCTGTCGACTCCGGCAGCCCGGGCGCCGACTTCCTTCCTGGCGGCCGCCTTGGTCGCCGTCGCCCTGGTCGCCCCGGCGGCCTTCTTGGTCACCGTCTTGGCGGCAGCAGTGGCCTTCTCGGTCGCCGCCTTCTTGGCCGCCGCGGCCTTCTTGGTCACCGTGGCAGCGGCGGCCTTCTTGGTCCCCTTGGTCACCGTGGCAGCGGCGGCCTTCTTGGTCCCCGCCTTCTTCGCCTTCTTCGGCGCGGCGCCGGTCGCGGCCGCCGCCTCGTCCTCGGCCGCCTTGACGCGGCGGGCCGCCGGCGTCAGCAGCGGTCCGGTCGGCTTCGGCCGGGCGGCGCGGGCGGCCCGCTCCTTGCCGGCCGCCACGATGGCGTCCTGGTGGGCCACGTTGGTCCGCATGGCCCCTGGGGCGCTCGTCGCGTAGGTGATGTTGGGCCGGCCCAGGTTGGGGTTGCCCACCCGGCCGGGAAGCCGGGCGGCCTGCGGTCCCATGCCCTGCTTCATCGCCTCGGCCCGCCGGGCGGCGATCTCCTGGGACATCCGCTTCTGGCGCTCGAGCGCCTCCCGCAGCGCCCGATCCCGCTGGGCCTCGGCCCCCAAGCGGTCGATGCCCACGAGGGCGTAGTCCTCGAAGCTGCGGGCACCGCGGTTCTGAGCCGCCCAGTCCCGCAACGCCATCTCGGTCACTGCCTCTTCCTCGGCCCGGATGCTGAACGGCGCGTCGTCGCCGTCCTCGTCGTCGGCGTCCGGACCCGCGAAGCTGGGCACGGGGAGCGGCGAGCCGAGCGACGGGCCACCGGCTGGTGGCGTGGCCCCGGCGGGGCGATAGTCGGCACCGGCGCCCCCGCCGTAGCCGGCGCTGGGGCTGGGTGACTGGGGCCGGGCCTGGCGGGTGAGGCGAGCCAGTTCCGCGGCCGCCTCCCGCTCCGCGTCCTCGCTCGAGCCGTCATCGGGGCGACCGCCGAACATGCGCTTCTTCACCACCGCCAGCCTACCCGGCGACCTCGTCCGCCCGGAAGGCGACGTCGGGGCCGATACTGGCGGTCATGGGTGCCGCAGAACGGTGGGGGAAGCTGGTGCGCGACCGCCTCGACGAGGCGGAGCGGCTCGAACCGGGGCGCGGCGCGCCGGGACCTGCGTTCTGGGACGCCCGGGCCAGGTCGTTCGCCCGGGCGATGGACGGGTCGGCCCCACGTGATCCGTTCCTGCGCCGGGTCCGGATCGACGTCGATCGCACCACCACGGTGCTAGACGTCGGCTGCGGGCCGGGACGATTCGCCCTGGCGCTGGCCCGGCACGCTCGCGAGGTGGTGGCACTGGACTGGAGCCCGGCGATGGTCGCCATCGTGGCCGCGCGCGCCCGGCGAGCGGGCATGGCCAACGTGCGGTGCGTCGCCGGCCGTTGGGAGGAGGTCGACGTGGCGCCCGTCGACGTGTCCATCTGCTCCTACGTCCTGCCGTTGGCCCAGGATCCGGCCCGCTTCCTGGCCAAGCTGGACGCCACCACCCGCCGGCGGGCCTTCGTCTACATGGGCGCCGCCCCCGTCGATCTGGCCCTCGACCCGCTGTGGCGGCACTTCCACGGGTCGCCCCGCCGGCCCGGTCCCACCTATCTCGACGCGGTCGACGTTCTGGCCGACCTCGGCATCCGGGCCGAGGTCGAGGTCGTGGAGGTGCCGGTCCGGGGCCGCTACCGCACCGTCGCCCATGCGGCCAAGGCCTACCGGGACACCCTGGCCGTGCCGGACACGCCCGAGGCACGCCGCGAATTGCGCCGGCTGCTCGGCCAGTGGCTCGTGGCCGACGGCGACCACCTCCGCCCGCCGGTGCGGACCCTGCCCGCCGCCATCGTCTCCTGGGCCCCGAGCCGGCGGCGCCGGCCGCCCAAGTAGCCCGAAAGGGCCATTCCGTCAATCACCCTCAGGCCGTCACCGCCGGCGGCCGACAACGCATGGGACGAACCCGCGATCGAGGGAGACCCCATGCCGTCGAGGAACAGCCGCCGTTCCGCCCGCACTTCCCGGACCCTCGCGGCCCGGATCGTGGCCAGCGGCCTGGCTGCCGGCATGGCACTGGTCGTCGGCGTCGCCGGTCCCGCCGCGGCCCAGGCGCAGACGGGCTGCAGCCGCCTGACGCCGCTCAGTTGCCTGCAGATCTTCCAGCCGCCCGCGACGGCCCCGGCACCCGCCCCGGCGCCGGCTCCTGCGCCGGCACCGCCACCCCCCGCGGCCACCGCGCCACCCGTCCAGCAGGCGCCGGCCCCGGCCATCCCGTCGACTCCCACCGTGGTACCCGAGGCGGCCCGGCGGCTGATCGAGCTGGTGAACGGCGAGCGGGCGCGAGCCGGCCTCGGGCAGGTCGTGAGCCGCGAGGACATCACCGCCATCGCGCTCGAGCACAGCCACCGGATGGCCGCCGCCGGCAACATCTTCCACAACGACGGCTTCTTCTCGACGACGGTCAAGAACCTGCTCGGCTCCCTGGCCCGCGGTGAGAACGTCGCGCAGAACACCAGCATCGACGACGCCCATCGCCGGCTCATGAACAGCCCCGGTCACCGGGCCAACATCCTCGACGGTCGCTTCGACACCGTCGGCTTCGCGGTGGTGAGGACGGCGAGTGGCCAGTTCTGGATCACCCAGGCCTTCGCCCAGACCCGCGGCGGCGCGGCGCCCGCCCCGGCGCCCGCGGCGGCACCGACCGCCACGACCAGGGCGCCGGCCCCGCGACCGGTTGCGACGACGGTCCCGGTCCGAACTCCGGCACCGGCACCGGTGGCCCCTCCCGAGCCGGCCCCTGTGGCCGTCGAGGTGGCCAGCGAGGCCGTCCCCATGGCCGAGGCAATACCGGCCGGCCCGCTCGCGCCGGCGACCGCCTCGACCCCTGGTACGGGAAGTCGCGGCATGGGTGCCAGCATCGCCGTGCTGGTCACCGTCCTGATCGCAGGCGCCGCCCTGGGCTCCTGGCAGCTCCGCCGGATGACCGCCGGCCTCTGGGCGTGAGCGACCTGCCCGTCATGACTGGATTGCCCGGCGGCTCGCGCGGTAGGAATGGGGCCTTGCTCGTGACGCCGGTCACAATGTCGCCAACTCCACCCGATGCCACCGTGCGCCCTCGGCGCCGGGCGGCCATCATGGTCCGGCGAATGCTCCTGGTCGCCCTCGCCTTCTTCCTGCTGCCGAACCTGGCCGTGATCGCCGCCCACCTCTTGGCCCAGCGCTCGGCGCCGGCGTCCGCGTACGACCTGCCGGTGCGCAACTTCGCCGAGGTCGACGACCGGCTCTGGCGGGGCGCCGCACCCGATGCCGAGGGCTACCGGGCGCTGGCCGCCGCCGGCGTCCAGACCGTGATCGACCTCCGGGCCGAGAACGACCTGCACATCGACGACCCGCTGCTGCGCACCCTGGGCATCACCCGAGTCAGCCTCCCCATGCGCGACGGCCAGGCTCCCACCCGCCAGCAGGTCGAGCGCTTCCTCAATGAGGTGCAGGGCAGCCCCGGCCGGGTCTTCGTCCACTGCGGGGCGGGGGTCGGCCGCACCGGCACCATGGCCGCCGCCTACCTCGTCAAGTCCGGGCAGGCCAGCCCGGTGGACGCCCTGAAGCGCAACCTGTCGGTCGGGCCGCCGTCCCTCGAGCAGCTGGCCTTCAGCGCGGAGCTCGACGACGGCGCCGTCCAGCGGCCGACCCAGATGCTGGTGGCGCTCAGCCGCACGCTGGATGCGCCGCGGCGGATCTGGACCGTCCTGCGGGCCGGCTGAGTCACCTCGCAGCAGCGGTACGCTGGGGGTATGAATCCCCCCGACACGTGTGACGTGTGCGGTATCGACGTCCGGCCCGACGAGGGCGTGCGGACGGAAGTGAGCAAGGAGGGCGCCATGTGCCCGACAGCCATGGTGTTCCACGACGACTGCTTCGAGAAGGCCAAGACGTTCTGGGACGTCGACGCCGGGACGTCCTGCCCGGTCGACGACGACCTGCCCGGGCTCGGGCTCTGGGACATCCCGGTAGCCGACAGCCGCTCCTGACCAGCTCGCCCGTCCCCCCACCGGCCCGATCGGGCGTGGTCCCGGCCGGTGCCGTGGTGGGCTGGCGCTACTGGCGGTTGCCGGCCGGGCAGCTGGTCGGCGACCCAGGCGGCCTGCGCTCCGTCACGTCTCGCGGCGTGGAGTGGGTGCCGGGGCGGCCGCTTGTCGCCCGCTGCCGGGCCGCCGGCCATCGCGCTCCGGCGGAGGGTTGCGCCTGCGGGATCTACGCGTCGTCGGACCGGGACGCCCTCTTGGACCACGGCATCTGCCTCGGGCCCGACCCGGTGGTCCTCGGCACGGTGGCGTTGGGGGCGTGGTGGTCGACGACGGCGGCGGCGCCCTGCGGGGCGAGATCGCCTACCCCGTTACCCTGGCCCTGGTGGTGCCCGAAGCGGCGGCCGCGACCGCCGCCCCGTCCGGGACGGTGCAAGGTGCGCTCGACCGGCTCGCTGCCTACGGAGTCCGCCTCACGACGGTCTCTGCCGCCGACGCGCTCGGCCCGGTCTCGGCCGCCATCGCGGCGTTCCAGGCGATGTCCCGTTGAAGGTTCCCGCGAATCGCACGTCCGAGCCGGCCGGTGCTCCGTAGACCGACGTGAGGTAACCGGGGGTGCAGGGCACAATGGTGGTGCGGCCCTGTCGTGCTGACTGCGGTGGTCCTATAGTTGGCCCACAGCAAGCCATCGGGGGCACGGGCTGCGGTCCGAAGGAGATGGGTTTGTCGAAGCAGGGTGGGGAGCAGGGAACCAGCGACGACGTCAGCTTGTACCTGAGCGACATCGGCAAGCATCCGCTGCTGACGCAGGCCGAGGAGGTGCGCCTCGGCGGCATCATCGCTGCCGGCCGGTGCGCATCGGCCGTTCTCGCCTCGGGCTCCGACCCGTCCGGCCGACGGGAGTTGGAACGCCAGGTCCGGGCCGGCCACGAGGCCGCCGCCCGCTTCGTCCTCTCGAACCTTCGCCTCGTCGTCTCCATCGCCAAGAACTACCGCCCTTCGGGTCTGTCGCTCCTCGACCTGGTGCAGGAAGGCAACCTCGGGCTCATCCACGCGGTGGAGAAGTTCGACGCCACCCGGGGCTTCAAGTTCTCCACGTACGCCACCTGGTGGATCCGCCAGGCCATCACCCGCGGTATCGCCAACTCCGGCCGGACCATCCGCCTCCCGGTCCACGCCGTCGAGCTGCTGCTGCGCCTGCGGAAGGACGCCGTCGCCTTCGAGGCCGCCCACGGACGACCCCCGTCCACCGTCGAGCTGGCCGAGGCGTCCGGCGTGGCCCTGGCCAAGGTGGAAGAGCTGGTCCCCCACATGACCGACCCGCTGTCGCTGTCGGCCTCCCGGGGCGAGGACGGCGACCTCGAGCTGGGCGAGATGGTCGAGGACCTCAACGCCCCGCCGCCCGACCGGGCCGTCTTCGCCTCCATGCTCCCGGCCCAGGTGGCGGAGCTGCTGGGCCGCCTGGACGGGCGGGAGCAGCAGGTGCTGTGCCTGCGTTACGGGCTCGACCGTGGCGAGCCCCGAACGCTGGCGGAGGTGGCGTCCCACTTCGGCGTCAGCCGCGAGCGCATCCGCTACATCGAGGCCAAGGCCATCGCCAAGCTGCGCGACTCGGCCACCAGCGGCCTGCACGACCTCATCTCGGCCTGAGGTCACCGGCCGAGGCCGGGGGTCGGGCGCGTGCTACAGCGTCTGGTTCGAGAGGGCCAGGTGGTGGGCCGACCAGCGCTGCAGGTTCGCCAGCCGGCGGTCGTCCAGGACCTCGCAGGCCCAGCCCCAGTGGATCGAGACCCAGTCGCCCTCGGCCACCGCGTCGACGAAGCCCTGGCCCGAGATCTCCCGCTGGACCCGCTCCAGGGCCACCTCGCCCAGCACCAGCTGACCGTCCCGCAGGACGAGGGGCTGGCGCTCGACCAAGAGGCCGGCAGCCTCGACGGCCCGCACCCGCCCCCAGCTCACCCGGCAGCTCTCCATGGCGGCCATGCCGACCTCGTCGCTGGAGAGGCGGCGGTAGACGTCGAGCACGTGGAACAGGTGGTACGGCCGGGCACCGGCCGGCGGCTTTCGCAGCACCTCCTCACGCAGACGGCCGGTCAGCTGGCGGCCGAAACGCTCCTCCAGCGAGTCGGAGAGCCGGCGGGCCTCGACGTTCTCCAGCAGCTCGTTGCCCAGCCAGTAGGCCTCGACCACCCGGCGGTCGAAGGGGTCCGTGATGGCGTTGGCGGCCGCGATCGTGCGGAGGTAGGGGAAGGCGCCGGTGAAGCGGGCCAGCAGCGGGGCGAGCCGGGGGTCGGGCCGGCCCGTGGCGGCGTGCTCGAACAGCACCTCTGCGTGGTCGCCGCCGCAGTACCCGAGGTGGTTGGGCATGAAGCCGTAGCGGATGAACAGCAGCAGCCCGGAGAGCTCCAGCGCGGTGGGCACCGGGGAATGCTACGGGGCCCAGGTGAGGTGGCGGTCCTCGGCCGGGCCGTCGGCCCCGGTGACCAACGCCGGGGCCTCCACGGGCCGGAACCGCCCGGGCCCGTCGCCGTCGGACTCCCAGCGGACGGCCCGCACCGCCAGGGGGCCCGGTCCCGAAGGCTCCGGCGCCACCTCCACCACGAAGGCACCGTCCACCACCGCCAGGCCCCGGGCCCAGATCCCCGTCAGCCAGCGGGCGCTCAGGGTGGCGGTGGCACGGACCCCGACGGTGTCCATCTCACCGGCGAGGGTGGCCGGCGCGCCGCCCCTGCCCACCTCGACCTGGACCGACGACAACCGGCGGCTTCCGAGGTGGCGCATCCAGAACCGCAGGTGGTCGCGCAACTCGGGCAGCGCGGCCGCCCGCAGCTGTTCGGCCAGCAGGCGCCCGTGGTCGGTGAAGTAGCCGCCCCGCCGCCACGCCCGCTCCCAGGTCAGCGCCAGACCCAGCGCATGGGCGCCGGCCAGGTCGCCGGGGCCGAAGAGGCCCTCGCCGCCCATGCGGTGCTGCACCTGGCGGAACAGCTCGGACGCCATGGCCCAGGTGTGCAGGTTGCGCCACAGCTGCACGGTGGCCAGGCAGGCCGGCATCTCGCCGCCGAGAGCCAGCATGGTCCGCTCGGCGCCCAGGTCGTGGTCCTCCAGGACCAGCTTTCCGCGGCGCCAGGCGATGCGGTGCAGCTCGCCGCTGCACTCGACGGTCGCCACCGCGGGCGGGACGTGGTGGCACCAGCGGTCCCGGGCCGGGCGGCTCACCCGACTACGCGGCGGGAACGCCCCGGTCGGGGTGGGGCCCGTCGGCGATGGCGACGACGCGGGCCCACGGCGGCGGCTCCCAGGCCCGGCCCGCCTGGCCGCCGGCCGGCCGGGCGGCTCCCAGGAGGCCGACCACCACCGGGAAGCCCTTGGGGGCGGCCTCGGGCCACGGCGTCATGCCGTCGGTGAGGACGACCACCACCGTGGGGCGCGGGCGCAACCGGGCGGCGGCGGCCAGGCCCGCCGTCATGTCGGTGCCACCACCGCCCACGAGCTCGACCTGGCGGGCGCTCGACACCCGCCGGGCGGTGTGCACGGCGGCGTCGACGGAGAGCACGCGGACCTGGTTGCGGGCCAGCCCGATCCCGCGGAGCAGGCCGTCGATCTCGGCCAGCGCCCGGGCCAGCTGCTCGTTGGACATGCTTCCCGAGGTGTCGACCAGCACGACCACCTCGGGCGTCGGGCGCTCCAGGGCAGGCAGCACGACGTCCGGGCTGACCGGGGCCCGCCGGGACGGGCGGCGGTAGCTGTAGTCGACCAGCCCCGCCGCCGCGGCCACCCCCTTGCGGATTTCGCCGGCGAGCGCCCTGCGCCAGTCCACCGCCGGCTCGAGCAGCTCCTCGGCCCAGCGGCGCCAGCTGGCCGGCAGCCGGCCCATCCCCTCGCGGGTGTAGCTCAGGACGTGGCTGGCCACCTGGCAGCGGATCATGTGCCGCTGGCCCTTGGGCAGGCCGCCGCTCTCGCCGGCCGAGACCATCTCCCAGGGCCGTACCTGGGCGTCGGCGCCGCTGCCGCAGTCCGGCTCGTACAGCGGGTCGTGGCGGTGGCCGGCGTGGAAGTACTCCTCGGCCAGCCGGCCGGTGGCCCAGCCGAGCGCCTGGGGCATGACCGCGTCGGGCAGGCGCAGGCCGGCGCCGACCAGGTCGTCGTTGATCTCGGCGTCGGCGGCCAGCTTCCACTCCCGGGCGCTGTGGCCGGCCACGCCGGCGTCGGTGGCCCGCCCGGCGTGATCTCGGACGAGGTGGCCGGCGTGGTGGACCAGGGTGCTGCCCAGCACGTCGACGCTCCAGTCCCGCACCAGGTCGGGGTCGACGTAGAGCCGCCACGCCTCGTCGACCGACACCTTGCCCAGCCCGGGCACCGCCACCACCGGCGACGCGAAGAGGGCGGAGGCGAGGTAGGGATGGCGCGACACCGCCCAAAGGCGGGCGACGGCGAGCTTGTGCGCGGTCGCCGGGTCCAGCGCCGCCGAGGTCACAGGAGGCCGGCGTCCTTCAGGAGGGGGGCGAAGAGCTTGACCTCGGGCGGGGCGGTGGCCCCCCGCGGTTTGCAGCGGGCCAGCACGCGGGCGGCGACGGCGGCCACATCCGGGGCCTGCTGGCCGGCCACGCCCAGCACCCGCCAGGCGGCCAGCCACCGCTCGGGAGTGGGGCGGGCCACCACGGCCGCCGCCAGGGCGGACAGCACGGCGTGGGCCCGGTCGCCCCGCTCGGGCAGGACGAAGGCGTCGGGGTCGGCCAGCACCGCCTCGGGATCGGGCAGGTCCATCTCCAGCCGCCACAGCAGCAGCTCGACGCCGGGGCCCTCCCCCACCGCCCCGGTCACCAGCGCCGTCTCGGCCTCGGTCGACGCCCCGGCCGCCTCGGCGGCCGCCCACAGGCGGGCCGCCATGTCCCAGGTGCGGGGGCTGGGCCAGCCCCGCCCGGCGGCGGCCGCCTCCGTGGGCACCGCGCAGGTCAGGCCCGGGCGCAGCGTGACGAAGGCGGCCACGAGGCTGCGGGTGAAGGCGATGTGCTCCTCCCAGCCGGGCGGCAGGGTGGGCACCGCCGGGGCGTCCCAACCGCCGGTGAGCCCCTCGGCGAAGGCGGCCGGGTCCACCGTCCAGTCCAGGTGGCAGAACCGGTTCGCGAGGGGCGCCGACAGGTCCCAGCCGTCGGCCGCCTGCTCGGGGGGGTTGGCCGCCGCCACCACCACCACGCCGTCGGGCAGGGCGAGGTCGCCCACCACCCGCTCCAGCACCACCCGCAGCAGCGCGGCCTGGACGGCCGGCGGCGCCGTCGAGATCTCGTCTAGGAACAGCAGGCCCCGGCCGGCGGCAGCGAGGCGCTCGGCCCACCGGGGCGGGGCGAAGTGAACGACGCCGTCCACGACGATGGGCAGGCCCGAGAAGTCCGACGGCTCGCGGATGGCGGCGATGACGGTCTCGCAGGGCCAGCCGATGGCGTCGGCCATGGCCCGGATGGCCGAGGTCTTGCCTGTGCCAGGCGCCCCCCACAGCAGCACCGGGACCTGGGCGGCCACGGCGATGCCGAGCGCCTCGACCGTGGTGCCCTGGCCGCTCACGAACGCACCCTACCGGCCGCCCCGGCACGGCGGCCCCTCGTCACAGGGGCAGGGGGAGCAGGCCGCGCCGCGTCGTGGTGGTGGTCGTCGGCGGCAGCGTGGTGGTGGTGCTGGTGGTCGTCGTCTGTTCGAAGGGGATGGTCGTCGTGGTGTCCTCGAAGAACGGCACCGTGTCCTCGAACGGGGGGAACAGCGTGCTGGACGTGGTCGAGGTCGCCGTGAGCGGGACCGGCGTGCGGAACTCGCTCGGCGGCAGGTCCTTGACCGCCTCGGTCATGAACGCCTTCCAGGTGGCGGCCGGAATGGACCCGCCGGTGACCCGCTCGAGCCCCTTGACGTTGCGGAGCGGCACGTTGCCGGTCTTGTCGCCGATCCAGACCGCCGTCGACAGCTCGGGGATGTAGCCGATGAACCAGGCGTTGCCGAACTCCTGGGACGTGCCGGTCTTGCCGGCGACCGGGCGGCCGATGTCGGCGCCGGTGCCCGTGCCGCTGGTGATGACGCCTCGCAGGACGTCGGTGACGTTGTCGGCGATGATCTCGGCCAGCACCCGCTTGGGCTTGCGCTCACGGTTGTCGACCACGAACTCGCCGTCGGGGTCCTTGATCCATTCCACCGGCGTCGGCTCGTGGCGCAGGCCGCCCGTGGCGAAGACGCCGTAGGCCGACGCCATGTCGAGCGGCGACACCTCCTGGGCGCCGAGCGCGTAGCTGACGCCGTGAACCTCGGGCTCGGCCACCCAGGCCGACGAGATGCCCAGCTTGCGGGCCATCTCTCCCACCGCCGGCACGCCCACCTCCTGGATCACCTGGGCGTAGACGGTGTTGTAGGACTTGTGGGTCGACTCCCGCAGGCTGGCCCGCCCACCCCCGCCGCCCTCGAAGTTCTCGACGACGCACTGGTCGCCCCGGCAGTTGGGGATCCGGTACTGGCCGGGAGCCGAGTACACCTTGGTGTCCAAGATGCCGTCGGCGAAGGCGGCGGCCAGGACGAAGGGCTTCCACGACGAACCGGGCTGGCGCCCGCTTCCGCCGCCCTCCACGGCGACGTAGTCCGGGTCCCAGCAGCTTGCCGGCACGTCGACGTTGTCGCGCGGCACCCGGCTGGGCGGGTAGTGGCACTTGCCGAGCCCGAGGTTCACCTGGCCCTGGGGGGCGTTGAAGTCGCGGCCGCCCACGAACGTCTTGACGAACCCGGTGGCGGGCTCGACCGACACCAGCGCCATCTCCAGCGGCGCCGAGGTGCCGGCCAGCGAGTCGGTCACCGCCTTCTCGGCGAAGGCCTGCATGGCCGGGTCGAGCGTGGTGCGGATCTCCAGGCCGCCGCGGTAGACCATGTCCCGCCCGAGCGTCCGCTCGAGGTAGCGGCGCAGGTAGTCGACGAAGTAGGGGTAGTCGCTCACGGCCGACTGCGCCGGGAAGACCACCGTGGCCGGTCGCCGCGGCTCGAACTGGCCGGCCGAGTAGACCCGCTCCTGCCTGGCCGACTGGTGCTCGGACTGCGAGATGTAGCCCTGGGCCCGCATCTGGTCGAGCACGAACTTGCGCCGGGTCTCGGCGGCGCCGGGGTTGGCCCGGGGCTCGAACCGGCTGGGCGCCGGGATGAGGCCGGCCAGGAGCGCCGACTCGGAAAGCGTCAACTCGCTGACCGGCTTGCGGAAGTACGTCTCGGCCGCCGCGCCGACGCCGTAGGCACCCTCACCCAGGTAGATGGACTGGAGGTAGTTGAAGAGGATCTGCTCCTTGTCGGCCTTCTGGTCGAGCTGGCTGGCCAAGATGGCCTCGCGGGCCTTGCGGCCGAAGGTCCGCTCGTTGCCGACGTAGGCGTTCTTGACGTACTGCTGGGTGATGGTGGAGCCGCCCTGCTCGATGCGGCCCCCTCGGAGGTCGGCCACGAGCGCCCGGGCGATGGCCCGCAGGTCGATGCCGCCGTGGGAGTAGAAGTTGCGGTCCTCGACGGCGATCACCGCCTGCTTGAGGTGCTCGGGGATGTCCTCCATCTCGACCGGCGTATTGAGCTCGAACTCCCGGAAGACCCCGATCTCGGCCCCGTCGCGGTCGTAGACCCTGCTGATCTGGCTGCCCTCCGGCGGCCGGGGGTCAGGCAGGTCGTCGGGCAGCGGCAGCGAGAACAGCGAACTGAGGACCACCGCCGCCACGACGAGCGGCGTGGCGGCGGCCAGGAACAGCACGAGAGCGGTCCAGCGGGCGAGGAGGCGATTGTCCATCGACGTCGGAAGTCTCGCGCAGCCCCTGCGCTCTCCCGTCGCGCCGGTGGCGCCCCGGCCCGGCCCGATAGGCTCCCGCCCGCCCTCGGCGGGGGCGCCGTCCGCCGAACTGGTCGTTCTGGCCCGAGAAGGAACGAGCCCGCATGGTGATCTTCATTGTGGTGGTGCTGTTCCTGGTGTTCTCCGCCATCGGCTACCTCCTGCTCGTCCAGGCCGGCCTGGTGCCCGGCCCGGGCGGCGCCTACCGGGAGTCGCGGGGCGTCCGTGTCCCCCGGCTTCCCGAGCTGCCGCAGGGCTGCCTGGTCCTGCTGCTGGTCGCCGGCGTGGTCTGGTTCGTGCTCTGGTCGTTCGTGCTGGTGCTGGCGCTGCGGTTCCTCCAGTCGCCGCTGGGCTGACCGGCCGGAAGGTGTCCCGGGACTCCAGCGTCGGCGCCGCCTTTCGCCGGGGCGCGGCGAACGCTAGTTTTCCCGCCCGACGTCCCGAACGGAGCGGAAGGAGCGGTTGACCGTGGTTGAGTACGACCGGAATGCAGCAAAGGGCCTCGACAGCCTCCTCGACAAGGTGCTGATCGGCGTGGTGGTGCTACTGGCACTCGTGGCCCTCATCTTCTTCGTCCTGTAAGGGCAGTCGACCGGCGCGCCCACCGGCGAAGGCGGCCTGTCAGGTGGCGGGCGGGAAGAGCCGATCGAGGATGTCGGTGAGTTGGCCGGCGGACAGTTCGCCCGTCCGCCGCTCGAGGACGCGGCCGTCGGCGGCGACGAACACCGTCGTGGGCATGCCCTGTGCCCCGAAGGCGACCGCCACCTCGCCTTCGGGGTCGTGGCCCGAGGGGTAGGTCACGCCGGTCTCCGCCAGCAGGTCCAGGGCGGGGTTGCGGCCGTCGCGATGGTTGATCCCCAGGAAGGCGACGCGGCCGGCGAGGCGCACGGACGCGGCCTGGAACGCCGGCAGCTCGTTCAGGCACGGCTCGCACCACGACGCCCAGAAGTTGAGCACCGCCGGCCGCCCGCCCGCGCTGGCGAGGGAGACGGGCGCCTGGCCCGGGCGCAGGTTGGGCAGCTCGAAGGCCGGGGCCGGCCGGTCGACGGTGACCGTGAGCGGCGCCCCACCCGGAGGACCGAACGCCATCGCCGCCGCAGCGAGCGTGACGGCGGCGGCCCCCAGCCCGAGCGGCCACCGCGAGCGCCGGCGCGGCGGGTCGGCGGACTCGGGCACGGCCGCCAGTCTCGCCCACGCTACGGTGCCGCAGTGGTCGGTGGGATCGTGCTGGCCGGCGGCGCGGCCCGGCGCATGGGGGGACGGGACAAGCCGGGCCTGGTGGTGGCGGGCCGGACGCTGCTCGACTCGGTCCTCGCCGCCGCCCGGCCGGAGTGCGCGGTGCTGGTGGTGGTCGGGCCCCCGCGACCCACCACGGTGGCCGGCGTGGTGACGGTCGCCGAGCCGGAGCCCGGCGGCGGCCCGGTCCCCGCAGTCCGCGCCGGCCTGGCCGCCGTGGAGGGGGCGGGGCCGGTCTCGGTCGTGCTGGTCCTGGCCGCCGACCTGCCCCTGTTG